>JBEDUS010000357.1:0-13158 GCA_040414975.1 Candidatus Udaeobacter sp. | reverse complement strand
CGCCCCGATAAGGGAGGAAATAACGATAAGCGCCCAATCAAACAAAACGAGCAGCAGAATCGCGCCGATTATTCCCCCAACCACGAAGATGATGGTGGAATACTGTCCATAGTGGACAAAAAATGCGGCAGCGATCGCGCCGGCAAGCTTGCCTCCCGCGAGAAAACCAAGAACGGCAATCGCAATTTTCTGAAGAAACAGCGCGAGCAACGCTCCGATTAAACCAAGTACGAGCGCAACGGCTAGTGCTAACAGTGGAGACGGCTCATGGACAAGGTGTGGCGCGATTTCTACACCTGCCGCGAATCCGACAGCGGCGACGCATAACCAAAACAATTTTCGGCCGAACAACAGAATTACAATGCCGATCAACGCGCCAACGATCGCGACAGAAGAGTGCATCGGCTCAAAAGAACTTTGGACGGCCATGTGTAGATACGTTTGTGGCAAACGCCTCTTTATTTGATTTCGGTGCTCGATACAAGCGCCGTTATGTCTTCTCCGAGTCTGCCAGACATTTTATCGGACTGGTGGGATTTGAACCCACGGCTGTCGCCGCGGGGACGGCTTTGTCACAATCGATGAGTTGCCTCTACCTGTAACCAACAGATGGTTCAATCGGGCTGGTGGGATTTGAACCCACGGCCTCCTGGTCCCGAACCAGGCGCTCTACCAAGCTGAGCCACAGCCCGAAATGGAATAATTACTTCCCGTGCGCGACCGACGCGCCACTTACTTCGCGTATTTTGGTGCAGATGGCAAGGAGATCGAGTCGCTGGGGGGACCTCCGGCGACCTAAATGACCGGAATTTTGCGCATTTGAATCAGTTAGTAGCGTTGCATTTCCGCTAACGAGTCTGTAGATTGGAGGAGCGTTCACACTTGACAACGAGCGCCTTCACTTAGAAAGTCCACACTCGTTTTTACCATGCTTGCACCGCAACTTACCCCATCCGGCCTCGCGCCCAGGATGCCGGTCATTCTTCAATTCCCGACGGAAGCAATCCGCTCCGTCCGATCCTTGCGCCATATGACGACTCAACTTTTGCAAGAAGCAGCTCAGGTGATTCCGAATCAGCAACTTCTGATTAACGTTGTTTCCAAACGCGTTCGCCAGCTTGGCTTAGGACATCGGCCCATGGTTGAGACGACGCCGCGGATGTCGCTCACCGATATTGCACTCAAGGAAATCATCGCCGGCAAGTTGACCTACGAGGCGCTCCACGAATCCGCCGACGGCGCGGCGTAGGGAAACAAACGAGCGCTGCGCGCGAGAGCGAGCTTCTTGCTTTAAGAATTTCTGTTCGGGGAAAGCTGTCAGTTTCCCTGTCAATATGGCAGTTGAGTCGATTATCAATCGCAAAGCCCTTCGCGATTATCACATTCTAGAGCGTTACGAAGCGGGCATCGAACTAAAGGGCAGCGAGGTTAAATCGATCCGGGCAGGAAGGGCAAATATCAGTGACGCGTTCGCGCGAATCGAGAATGGCGAGGCCTTCCTTTACAATGCGGATATTCAACCATACGAACGCGCGAGCCACGAAATTCCAGCAGCGAAACGGATTCGCAAGTTGTTACTGCATCGCCAGGAGATCGACAAGCTCTACGGCGAGACGCAGGTGAAGGGGCGCGCATTAGTTGTTCTCAAACTGTATTGGAAAAACGGAAAGCTAAAAGCTGAACTAGGGGTGGGGCAGGGTAAGGAAGCGCGTGATAAGAGGTCCGATTTAAAGAAACGCGCGGTAGACCGGGAGACGGCGCGCGAAGTCGCGCGTTTCAACCGGAAACACGGCTGATGTGTTCCTCCTTCAAGGAGCGATTCTCTCCAGTCTCGCGATGAGAAATTGGAGAGATTGGAAACCGCCCATCCTCGGTAGGAGCTTGCTGCGAAGAGTAGAGTGCCCGACTCTGAATTATCGAGATGAATGTTCGCCTCTTGCTTCCTGCAGGTGCGCTATTACTCGGCGCTTGGGTAACTGCTCGTGCTATTCGAACCGAGCGTTACTCGCTGCGTGAAAAGGTCGTGCTCATTACAGGCGGGTCGCGCGGACTTGGCCTCGTGCTTGCGCGACATGTTTGCGCGCAAGGTGGTCGCGTTGCCCTCATTGCGCGCGACCCTGATGAACTCGCCAGTGCAAAAGCCGATCTCGCTCCGCGCGGCGGCGCGGTCTTGACTGTTCAATGCGACTTGCTCGATGCCTCACAAATTGAAGCCGCTGTTCGTCAAATCATCGATCGATTCCGGAAGATCGACATCTTGATCAACAACGCCGGCATTATCGAAGTTGGTCCTCTTGATCACATGACGCGGGAGGATTTCCACCGCGCCATGCGGCTGCATTTTTGGGCGCCCTTCGAATTGATTTCGCGGATCGTTCCTGAGATGCGCACTTGGGGCGGGGGACGCATCGTTAATGTCTCGTCGATTGGCGGCAAGGTCGCGGTGCCGCACCTGGCGCCGTACAGCTCAAGCAAATTTGCCCTAACTGGTTTCTCCGATGCAATTCGCAGCGAACTCGCGCGCGACAACATCTATGTAACCACGGTTGCGCCAGGAATGATGCGCACCGGATCGCATGTGAATGCAAAATTCAAAGGCAAACACGACATGGAGTTTGCATGGTTCGCTGCTTCGGCCGGAGCGCCATTGATCTCGATAAATGCTGATCGTGCTGCGAGAAAAATTCTGGCTGCCTGTCGCCGCGGTCAACCGTCGCTCACACTAACGTTTGCCGCGCGCGGAGCCGTTCTTGGAAACGCATTCTTTCCAAACCTGACCGGTTACGCCATGCGTGTCGTGAACCAATTCTTGCCGAAACCAACCGACGCTGAAGGAAACCAGCTGCGCGGGGGCTCTGAACTGCGCCGTTTAATTCCTGGTTGGTTAACGCGCTGGGTTGACAAAGCGACAGCACGCAATAACGAAGCAAAAGCCAGACAGGTATAGCCACCGAATCGCTCACTGTAGGTGGGCTTTGATTGCGCGTTGGACGTTGGGCGTTGAATGTTCGCTTTTCGATGGCTAACCGTCTCTTCGTTGCAATCGACTTGCCCGAGTCAACGCGCGAATTGCTTGCAACCCTCGATCCATACATTCGCGGTGTACGCTGGACCAATTCGGTGCAGATGCATTTGACGCTCGGTTTTTTCGGTAACGTGCCGGATGAAATCGATCGGGCGCTGCGGGAAAAACTCAGCGCGATCGAGTTCGGCGCTTTTTTCCTGCCCATTGTTGGCGTCGGAACGTTTTCTGCCAAAGGTGCGCCGAAAATCATCTGGATCGGTGTCGGTAAGGCGCACCCGCACTTGTTTCAAATTTACAAGCGTGTGCAGGAGGCCGCGCTTGCGGCTGGCCTTGAACCTGAGCTTCGCCCGTGGCATCCACACATAACCATTGCGCGTTGCACGAGTGTTTCTGCGCAATCGCTTCGGAAATTCTTGCATGCGAATGCCGAGTTCGATGCTGGAATGATCCACGTCGAGGCCTTCCATCTTTATTCGAGTAAGCTCACACCTGCTGGTCCAACTCACACGCGCGAGCTGACAGTCACCTGTAGCCGCGGGCGTTGACCGCGGCGCGCGGTTCGCCTCGCGTTTCGTTCGTAGGGCGCGTCACTCCGTGCGCGCCGTTGAATCCTACAATCCTTTGCTCGAGAGCGGTGTGGCTACGTGCTCCAATGATCGTCGCTCAGCGGACACGCCAATCCATGCTTCAATAACTGCTCCGAAGATCATCAGCGCCGCAGCCACTAGGTATCCCATGAAAAGTGCTGTGATCGATCCAGTGCCGATAATCCAACCGAATAGCAACGGCGCACCGACTCCGCCTGTCAGCGTTCCGATTGCATAAAAAATTGCTATCGCGAGTGCACGAATTTCCAGCGGAAAGATTTCGCTTACAGTCAAGTACGCCGAGCTCGCTGCCGCGGAGGCGATGAAGAAGATTATTGTCCAGGCGAGAGTCTGCGTTTGTGCCGTGAGCACGCCGGCGTGGAACAGCCAGCCGGTCAGGGCGAGCAAAATACCAGCGAGCCCGTAGGTAACAGTGATCATTTGTTTGCGCCCGATTGTGTCGAACAAATGCCCCAATAACAATGGACCGAGCACATTGCCCAATGCGAACGGCAACAGATAGCTGCCCACATTTTGTTCGGGCACATTGTAAAACCGCATCAGGACGAGCGCGTAAGTAAAAAAGATCGCGTTATAGAAGAAAGCCTGCGTCAGCATCAGCACAAACCCAAGAAACGAACGCCGGCGATGCTCATGTAAAATCGCGTCCCAAATTTCGTGCCACGGGGTATGTGTTCGTGTTCGGATGCGGGTAGGACTTCCGCTGTAGCCGGGATCGTTGATCCCAATTCCTTTTTCTCCGAAAATCTGTCGTTCGACGCCGGTCACGATTTGTTCCGCTTCGGAATTCCGGCCGTGAATCATCAACCAGCGTGGGCTCTCCGGAATCCAGCGACGAAAAAAAATCACAATCAAGCCGAGCGTCGCACCGATTCCAAAAGCGAATCGCCACCCGAGCCAGATTGGCATGCGACGCGGATCGAGCAGCACAAGCGTGGCGGCGGCGCCAAGTGCCGCGCCGACCCAGTATGAGCCGTTGATGATCAAATCTACGCGTCCACGGACACGCGCGGGAATCAGTTCGTCAATCGCGGAATTGATCGCTGCGTATTCGCCGCCGATGCCTGCGCCGGTCACCGCGCGAAAGAATGCGTAGCTCCAGAAGTTCCAGGAGAAGGCCGACAGCGCCGTGCCGATTAGATAGACGGAAACCGTAATGAAGAACAATCTCTTGCGGCCAAACCGATCAGTGCCGTAACCGAAAAGCAGCGCCCCCAATACGGCGCCCGCGAGATAGCATGTCGCGCTCGCACCGACGCGGGCAGGCGTTAGTCCGAGCGTTTCCGGTCGCGTTAGAATCCCGCCTAGCGCGCCCGCGAGTGTGACTTCAAGACCATCGAGAATCCAAGTGGCGCCTAACGAGACAACGATCAACCAATGCCACGAACTCCACGGCAAGCGGTCCAACCGCGCGGGTACATACGACTCGATTGTTTCGCCGTTCGCCATCCTGTGAGTCTTTCGCAAAGAAACACGCGACGCAAAGTGCGGTCGTGCGTCAAGGGATCATTGGATCTCTGGCCTCATAAATCCAAAGGACGGCTTACTGCATCACGAGGACGGCACGTCCGCGGATTTTTCCTTTGTGCATTTCTGTTAATGCCTTGCCCGCGTCTTCGAGTGGCATGTGAGTCACAGTTGGCCGTATGTTATGAGCGGCGGAAAACTCCAGAACATCTCGAAGGTCCTTTCGCGATCCGGCAGGCGAGCCCATTAAACGCCTACGCCCCATAATAAGATCGAAGGGGCTGACTGCTATGTTCTCAGGTGGAGCACCCAGGGCGACCATCGTACCGTTTAGTGCAAGTCCTGGAAAAGCGGCGACCATTGAGTCCGCAACAGGCGCTGTCGCAACAATAATATCGGCACCGCCTTCCCAAGCGCGCAACGCCTCGCTGGGCGATTCGGTTTTGAGGTTGATAAAGCGTTCTGCGCCTAACGTGAGTGCCTGGTCGCGCTTATCCGCGCTTGTTGAGAGGACTGCCACGCGCCCATTCATCGCCCGCGCCAGAAGCACCGCCAAATGGCCAAGTCCGCCCAGTCCAATGACAGCCACTCTAAATCCGGGCACAAAGCCAGCGTGTCGCAATCCGCTAAACACGGTTAGGCCTGCGCACATCAGCGGCGCGGCGTCGGTAAAATCAAGCGTGTCAGGAAGAGGCGCGACGTAACTGGCAGGCGCAACCATGAATTCCTGATAGCCTCCGTCTTTCGTGATCCCCGTAAATTCCATCTGCGAACAGAGAAATTCGTCGTTGTTGGAGCAGCGGTTGCAGGAACCGCAGGATGAAAACAATGCTGAGACGCCGACCCTTGCTCCTGGTTGAAATTCAGTAACGTCTTCTCCAATTTCTTCGATTACGCCTGCGATTTCATGTCCTGGCACGACGGGGTAATGCGCGAACGGGAATTGCCCGAGCTGAAGCATCAGATCACCGTGGCACACTCCGCAGGCGCAAACACGAATAAGCACCTCACCCCGTCCGGGTGCCGGACGGTCGCGTTGCTCTAAACGGACATCGCTATTTGCCCCGCTAAGAATCGCTGCCTTCATCAACTCTCCTTTCCGAGGATCTGGTTATTCTTTCTGGCGGGCCCGATTAATTTAGAATTTCTATCGAATCGCCTTTGTGGATGAGGCCTTCCACCATGACAGCGCCGTAAACACCTGCCATCCCATCGTGAGCTTGCCCGACTTTCTTCAATATCGCTGGTGTTTGTTCTGCCGTATCCGGATCGAGCGTGATTATTACGCAACGCGAATCGCGTTGCAGAATGGTGATGACTACTTTGGATCCGATGCGTACCGATCGGCCGACGAGCTCGTTTTCAGCGAAGCCCTCACTAGACGCTAAGTCGACATAGATGTTTGCCCGAAAACGCCGCTTATCCAAGGGCATACCTGTCTCTTCGGAAAGTTGCTGCGCTGATTGGAGACTGAAGATCGAGACCGGACGACAATCGGTCATCGCGCGCTGGGATTGAATCAGTGTGAGCTGATGCTTTGGATCAACATCCGCTAGAAGCATGTCGATCAAAGCCGGCTCATCAACCGAAAGCTTTTCTCCGCCGGGCGTCTCAACATCGACAACCAAGTCTGCAAGATCGGCGAGGAGAGGGTTTGCGTTCCTGCCCTCTGCGTCGATCAAGTTGATAGGGCGCGCAGCTTTATCTGGGTAACGAAATCGCGGACGATATTGCAGAAGCTTTCGCTGCTCGCGAGCTGTGAAATAAGGAAACCCCTTGTGATTCGCCGAACTTCTGAAAGCAAAGACGCGATCGCCATAAATTCCGGAATAACTCGCAAAAGCTTCATCCAACTCTTCGCCCCGCATGCTTTTGACGGGATAACGCCAAAGGCTGTCAATTTTTCCAATGATACTCATGAACCTAAACTGATCTCACAAACGCCCCGCGTTATAGCCAGCTGTTGTCCCGCGAGGGCGGAGTGTTGTAGCCACGGCCCTGTGTCGCCGTGTTCGACTTGGCAACCGGGCTAGAGCGCCTCGGACACAGCGAGGCGGCTGCAACGATTGTGAGACGCAATCCGTTATAATCAAACTCAATGGCTAATGCCTTGCTCAACTCATTTCATCAATACGTTAGCCGGTAAACTGGGATCAAGTACCTTCCGCGCGCTCTCAATGCCCGCTACCGGCAGCTTGGACGTATCAAGCAGTCCTAGTTGAACCAGCACGGAGGCCTGGTCCCAGTAAATGTGTTCGTGAGCCAGTTTGCCGTCTCTGAATCGAACGATGGCAACTAGCGGAACTTCCACTCGCTTTCCTGTCGGGGCGACACCCGGTAACATCCAATCCATTCGGATCGTGTGGGTGAACTTGAATACCATCTCGTCCACGAGCTGGTTTTCGCCAATGGTTCGCGAGACAGGCGTCATTTCGATGTCTGGCGGCATCTGCGGAATGAATCGTTTGGAGTAGAATTCGCGCAGTTCATCCTTGCCGACACCACCCGTGAGCACTGGAATGTGATTTACGTAAGCATCTTCGACCATCGTCGCGAGCGTGTCCTCGGTGTTGCGAGTAGAAAACTCGTAACGAACATGATCCTCCCACAATTGGCCGAGACCTTCTTTGGTAGCGGGGAGGTTTATGTCTGTCTTTTTACGTTTAACCATGTCCTCCTCCGATTGAATTGTTGATCAAGCGCGGCGACAAAATACGGCCTTTCACGTTAAAACAATATTTTTCGTCGGCCTGGTTGCTGTTGCACGACTGCGATTGTGAATAGGCTACACCTCCAGGATCAAGTGGTCCGTTATTGAAAGCGATGCGAGGACGCACCGCACTCCAAGGCTCTATGTGCGAAACAGATCAGACGCGCCTTCCTTTATTTCGCGCAGCTTTCGGAGTGGGCACGCGTCCTCGCGTCGCTTTCAGCCGCCATCAATCACAAGTGTGCGGGATACTGTTAAAGCTGACTCTTGGGTGAGCGAGCGTCCTACTTTTGGTCGAGAAAAGTGACGGCGCCCGTATCGAGGCTGTAATAGCCGCCGATTACCTGAACGTGACCCGAATCAACTTCGGCCTTGAGAATTGGCGTCGACGAACGCAACGAGTCCACAACTTGTTTCACGTTTGCTTTTATTGTTGCGTCGAGATCCTCGTTTGCTGTGGCTTCGACTGCAGGCTTGATAGCCGTGACCAACGATTGGATGTGCCCAGGCGCTTTGCCTTTGGCAGCAATCGTCTTCCTTGCAGCATCCACGGCGCCGCAACGCTGATGCCCAAGCACCAAAATGAGGCGGGTACCCAAATGATCGACCGTGTATTCGAGGCTGCCCAGCCCTTCATTGTTGATCACGTTTCCCGCCACTCGAACAATAAACAAGTCACCAATGCCCTGATCGAAGACAATTTCGGGCGGCACGCGCGAATCGGAGCAACTCACAATGGCGGCAAACGGATGTTGAGTGTTTGCCAGTTCGGTGCGCCGTTCCGCCGTCTGACCGGGATGTTGCAGATTGCCGCTTGTGTAGCGGCCATTACCCTCCTTGAGTTTGGAGATCGCGTCTGCGGGAGATATTGATGGCTGATCTGAATGAGCCGGATCAGCTGCCGTAGCCAGGTGATTTGAGCTGAGGAAGCCGGCAAGGAGGAAGCAAAATGCGAGTTGTGTTTTCTTCATGCCGTCAGTTTATCTGAGACCAACCTCATTCGATCAATTCAAAAATTAAAGCGGTCGATCTAACGAGAGAGAGATAAGCTACCACAGGGTGTGGTGGCAACCACATTGACATTGTTCCGTAATGGGGCCGTTGGCTTCATCCAGCTGGTTAGACCGCATCATTTTCTCCCGGCTGATTTGCCAGTATCCAAGATTTTTCCGTTCGCCACCTTATAAATCCTGCCGTGCGGCAACGTTGCTACGTAAATCGGCATTTTCGCCAAGTTGCTCGTGTAGATGAGCGTCTCCACAGGCTTACTACTAACGATTTGCACCATGTGCATGCCGACCACATGTGATCCGACCGGTAAACCCTCGCCGCCCCTCTGAATCGCAAGGCTTCGTGAAAGCGCATCGACTCGCTCGGCCTTCGCGCCATCGGCGGAAACGGTGACGCGAAAATGACCCGCCAGCACAAAGTCGTTCGGGTTACCAGTCGAGGCTAATGCGTAAACAAGAAGCCCGCTGCCATTGGGGTCATCAAGAACGACGTAATCGTAATGAATATCAAAAAGCTTCGCCTTCAGTGCGGCGATTGCTGTTTGTTTCGCACGCTTACGCTCAGGAGTTGTCGCTCCGCGATCTGGCGTTAGACTCACGCGCGTCAACTCATTGCCGAGCCGTTGCAGCGTTTTGATATCGAACTCACGGATTTCGCTCGCGAGCGCGCCGGTTGCACACACCAAAATTGACAGTGTGACGGGAACCCACAGCGACCGAGAATCCACAATCGCTTTCATGCGGTGTAACGAGACAGAGATAAGCCACGGCAATCGTTGAAAAACAATACGGCGGGAGTGAGTGAGCGCGAAGACACGAGTCGCACTAGGGAAGCCGGGAACCGAGACGAAGTCGAGGGTGCTGTGGCAAGAACACTGAACGCATTTCGACGTGGGTGCGTTGGCTTCATCGTCTAATACGCGCACTGAACAGTGCTTTCTGTTTGAGCACTCAATGGAGTTCAATTGACGGTTTCGGATATTACGATATCGTATAAATATGCAAAGATTATTCATACTAGTGATTGGACTTGCCATGGTTCAATCGCACGTCGAAGGGGCCCGGCTCGAACAACAGGCGCAGTCGTTCACGATTGTTTTGAACGGCTCAGCCACGGATGTAACAACTCTCTTCGGCCCAGTGCGCGAGGCGGAATGGGCGCCAGACTGGAAACCGCATTTCATTCATCCATCGGAACCTGCCCAGCGCGAAGGCGCTGTCTTTACGACAAAAAGCGCCAACGGGATTGAACGACTTTGGTTGCTGACCAGTTACGATGTCGACCGGGGCCACGTTGAATACGTATTCGTTACGCCGGGATTCACGGCCAACGAAGTCAAGATCCAAGTGGTTCCGGAAAGCGAAAAGCGATGCAAAGCAACGATAACGTATCGGCATTCTGCTTTGGCCCCGGAGGGAAACGTGGAAGTTGAAAAATTGAACGACCATTGGGCGGCGGAGCAACGCGTGCATTGGGAAGCCGCTATCAATTCATTGCTGGCAAAGGCGGGGCGCCATGACTGATGTCCAGTTGACGCGGGCCTTGGAGCAAGGCGAAATCGCCAGCGAAGATTTTCATCACGCTTCGCACTTGCATGTGGCCTGGACTTATTTGTCGGAATCATCAACGGTCAGTGAAGCCGCCGACAAAATGCGGAACACGCTGCGCACATTCGCCGCTGGCGCGGGCAAATCGGAAAAATATCACGAAACTATTACCCTTTTTTGGGTATACTTGCTGGCAACTGTCCACGCGCAAGCAATTGGCAAAAGCTTAGAAGAAATTGTTCGCGTTAACCCACAACTGCTAGAAAAGAATTTTCCACTCAGGTATTATTCACCAGAGCGACTTTTCAGCGATTCGGCGCGCAACTCATGGCTTGCACCTGATCTGAAAACGCTATCAACCAATGTCATTGCATTTAGTTCATCCAGTTCACCGGGCGACGCATCGAATCGGCCTTTACCTGGATGACCTGCGCGAACCGCGCCTGACCCAAGGCGAAGCGCATATTCTGGCTATGCTCGGGTATTCGCAGCCTCTAAGCGTGGCCGAACTCCATCGCGGTCTCGCCCACAAGAGATCGACCCTAACGAGCATTCTCGACCGGCTGACAAAGCGGGGGCTGATTACGCGGGACGTCGGCACGGTAGACCGGCGCACTTTCCTCGTTGGCCTGACAAGGAGGGGCCGAGCTGTTGCTCGGCGCGTAAGGCGTCACTTGTCAGATTTGGAACAGGCAGTCGTTAAGAGTGTGAGCGCCGCGGACATCAAAGGATTTAATCATGTGATCTTGGCTCTGGAGCATGAAGCGCATCGGCGAACTCGTGACAGGCGGCTTCATTCATCGAATAAGAAGAAGGCTGCTGCCTAACGAGAAAGAGATAAGCCACGGCAGGGTGTGGTGGCAAGGTTGCTGGCGCTCACTCCATCGGGGACTGTCGGCTTCATCGATTGGTTAGATGCGACCGCTCGAACTACGGCCGCGGTGCTGGCGTCGGGCGAGGATGCGGAGTCGGACGTGGCCGCGGTGTCGGTGAACATCTCCCCGTGCATGGCGTGGGCGTGGCTGTGGCAGTTGGTGTAGGCGTAGGTGTGAATTCAGCTATCGTCCCGTTGAGGCGGTAAACCTGATCCGGCTCTGTGGGATCTAAACCACAAGTGGCTCCTCGGCGGCCCCAACTCTGGCAGGTTCCTTTGAAGCCACTGGGGGTTCTGCCAGGCAGCAGCGTTATTGGATGTGATCGTACGATCAGTCCAACCCCACTCGCAGCACATAATGGTCATATTGGCTTGGATCTCTACCCAATATATGCCCGGGCTCAGGACTGCAGGAGTGGGCAGATTTACCGTGAAAGTGCTGCCATTCTGAGTCCATGGCTGGTTCATCGCGCTATAGACTTGCATGCCAGGAAAGCCAGCATTGTCGGTATAAAAGAAGACGTTGAAACTGTTGGCGGGTCCCGGACCATTGAAGTATGCGCCATCAGCGTCGATCGATTGCACATTCCAAATCAGACCGTCCACGACGAAATCGTCGGCGAGATCAGAATTAAGAGCGGGAATGTCAGTGAAGGTTGCGGACAACGTGACGGCGGTCCCGGCGTTGTTGTACTGATCGTAGAGCACTATCTGCGGGAATTTCGGGGCTGGCGGAATCGAGAACTGCTTTGCAGCGGCTTTACTGGCCCACGGTGCCGTCACAGTGAATGACGATATTTTCGCGGCACTCGCGCTGGAGTTCATAGCGCTTTGCTGTGCCAGCGCAAATGGCATCGCGTAAACGGCGAACAGCAAAGGCAGATAAAACGCTGCTCGAACAAGATGTGCCTTAATTGGGAAGTTGAGTTGTTTGTCCATACATCTAACGAGAAAGAGATAAGCCACGGCAGGGTGTCGTGGCAAACAGACTGGACTTATTTCGAGGCGGGGACGTTGGCTTCATCGATTGGTTAGGTGCTTCGTGGGCCAGTCCAAACATACTTCTTGCGTCCAATGCCCAGCAAAGACCGTGAGTTTACCGGGTGCGAACCACCCATGCCGTGATGTGAGCCCCACATGACGATCCGGTCTGCGAACAGATCGTCGAGAAAGTTGATGACGTCTTCAGCAATGACCTTCTCTTTTTCGGCAGTGGGAATGTCCTCATAATTAGAGAAGTGCCTGTGGGTGAAGTGACCGAGATAAGCTGTGATCTCCTCCTCGTCATCTCGAAGCACGACGTCGCCTACTTCGGAGTGTAAAGCCGGAATAGGATCTGCGGCGGCTGACCGGACGGACCTGTGAAGCGAAGATCTGGAAAGTGACTTCGCAGCATCGGCATCAAAGTGTCGAAGAGCGCCATAGCATCTAACGAGAACAAGCTGAGCGACCGCTGACGATGCCGCGCCATGCTCCGGGTTTCAGTGTTGAAGTCATCAAAATCAATTTTCGCGCCAGTCAGCGGTTCGCTCCAGCGGCTGGTTAGATGGTTGGTGGCCTCTGTTCATCTCGGAATCGGTTTAGAAGGTCGGCCAAATCCTCAGCTTTCATTCCGTAGGTGTCTGGCAGTGCGGATGCATACCCGCACATCGCCTTGTTAGCCTTCCCCAGCCTTACAGCATGGCGGCTCTTTGCTTCAGGCGTAACGCTTACGGCACTTTGAAAATCGCCCTTGTGCCTGTGCACCTGGATCAGTTTGCCAGCCGCGTCATAAACACTGATCTCCGCATCATGTGCGCGGCTACGATGCTTCGACAATCAGACAGCGTGCGAATTTAGGATGATCCAGACTGCGGCCTGCTTTCGCTGAGTTTGGCGAGCCTTTCGCGCAACGAATCGAGGATTGGTTTCCATCT
>JBEDUS010000356.1:0-2395 GCA_040414975.1 Candidatus Udaeobacter sp. | reverse complement strand
TGCGATCGTATTCGAGAACGGAATCAGCACCTAGGCTCTTAACGAAATCAGCATTACCCGCCGAGCAGGTGGCAACAGTTTCCGCGCCGAAATGCTTTGCCAGCTGAACAGCAAAACTGCCGACCCCACCGGCTCCGCCGTGGATCAGGACTCGCTGGCCGGCCCGTAGAAAGGCGTGAGTACGAAATGCCTGCCACGCCGTAAGCGCGGACAATGGAATTGCAGCCGCGCGAAGATGGTCCAAGCTCTGCGGCTTGGGCGCCAGTTCGGCGACCCTGGCGATCGCGAACTCCGCCGCCGCGCCATTGCGAAAGAAGTCTATCAGCCCGTACACCTCGTCTCCGGCCGCGATATTCAAGGCGTCGGTCCCCACTTTCGCGACTACGCCAGAGATTTCATGCGAAGGGATGATGGGGAGACGGCTTTTGCCCTGTTCGTCGGTCCAGGTCGGGTCCCACGTAAGCTCAGTCGGGGTAATTGCAGCTGCGTGCACTTCGACGAGCACCTCGCCACTATCAGGCACAGGGCGGGCAACGGGTTCATAGACCAGAGTTTCCGAACCACCTCGATTGTGGCTGCGGATCGCATTCATTGTTTGAGTTGTTTCCATAGTGATGGTCTCCAAAATTTGAAAGTGAGTAGTGCATCGACGCTGAGCGGATACGGGTCCGCTCGTGGATCTCTGCAGCAACGGCATGCGACGAAAGTAAACGCAACTTCAATGCCACAGCTGTCGCTTCCGTTCGCCACCCGGAATTGCGTTTCCCCGCAAATTCAAGCTGCTGTCGTGTGAATGTCAGAGGCTGGCCACGAAAGCGTAGAAGAGGACCGTCGCGGCTTCGTCTCCGAAAGGCTCTTCCGCGTCCACCTCCGCCGTCTCCAGCTCGAGAGCTCCCGAGGCCTTTTTGCAATCAGCGTCAGAACTGGCAGACAAAACAAATTGTCAGTAGGAGGGCGTGAATCGACGAAATCCCCCCAGCCCCGCTGCGCGAAAATGCGCACCGCGTCTTCAGCAATGCAAGAAAAGATCGTGTTATCTCCCGATCGTAAGGCTCGTCCGCGCGATTGTTTCTTACATCTGGCTGCGCGACAGCGTCAAAACATTTGTAGCCGTCGATTATTTCATCAGAGCGCCCTCGCAGAGCGCTCGGCAGAGCTTGTTATCGACTTCGCGTTCACGACCGATGAGAGTATCCAGGGGGTTCTCTCTGTGTAGAGACCCGAGCGCCAATGCCGGTGCCGAAGATCTGGTAGCGCCAGAGAGCGCCCAGGCGTTCCACTTTTTTCTAAAAGGAACGCTTCATCGGAGCGTTACAGTCGACTGAGGCTTTTCGCAGGCGAACGCCAACGGAGAATCGTAATTTTACGATCCTTCGTGGCGAGTTTCCTCGTCAGAGACCGGAGAACGTCTCTTCCGTTTCACGAATTTGAGCGACCGCGAGACGGCACGAAATGTGTTTCTATAATTCTCACCAACCAGGAAATAGAGAAAAGCGGATGAACCCAGTAAACCTCGGACCAGATCGTATGCTCGCCGGTGAACGGGCGGCCAGTATGGGGCAGTGTAACGCCGGGCACGCCCCCAGGCGGGTAATGTCGCGCTCGCTCGAGTTCAGTTCGGTTTTCCTGCGGATCGCTCTGGGTACCGCGTTTCTTTCAGCTGTGGCAGATCGCTTTGGATTGTGGGGCAGCTTTGGCCAACCCAATGTCTCTTGGGGGAGTTTCGCGCGGTTCGTTGCATACACCGCGACGCTCAATTGGTTTTTGCCCAAGGCGATGATTCCGGCCTTGGCCGTCATAGCGACATGCGCAGAAGTCTTGTTGGGCCTTTGCCTTATCGTTGGGTGGCAAACGCGCATGGCCGCATGGGGCGCCGGAATTCTTCTCACCACATTCGCGATCACAATGGCGGCGGCTTTAGGATTTAAAGCTCCTCTCGACTTTTCCGTGTTTTCCGCCGCTGGCGGAGCGTTCCTTCTAGCGAGTTGTTGGAAGTCAGATTCAGCGCCGCCAGGCTGCGGTGCGCGCGCTCAAGAGTCGAGGGGATCGATCGACTTTTGACAGCCTGTGAACTGCGTCAAATGGACCCGTATGTAAGGAGAAAGATCACCATGACCAACACCGTCATCGAATGTATCCTGAGCCGCAGCGCCACCAAGTACTTCGACCCTGCCGCCACCTTGAGCGACAACCAAATCCGCGAGCTGGTGCGAATCGGCACCACCGCGCCAACATCCTTCCACTTGCAAAACTGGCGTTTCATCGCCGTACGCACGCCTGAAGCCAAGGATCGGCTACGCCCGATCGCCTGGAATCAGCCCGCAATCACCGATGCAGCCGTTACCTTCATCGTCTGCGGCCAGTTGGCCGATTCCAGCGTAGTACCAGATCGCCT
>JBEDUS010000355.1:0-4232 GCA_040414975.1 Candidatus Udaeobacter sp. | reverse complement strand
GGCGATCTTACGAGCATGGGATCGCGTCTCACAATTCATGATGGTGACGAGAAAGGCTTTGGAAGGCGTCGAGTTCATAGAGGGCCTGTAGGAATCGTCGATGGAATACGGGTGGCTCGCAAGTCATGCGGCAATCGAATGCAGTTCTGGCGCGATCCTGAGCCCGGGAACAGGCAGCCAAAAAATAGCGAAAAAGTATTTGCCCCTTCCCCGCGCGCGGAGATCACAGCCGAAAGCGTTGCCGACCCCGTGTATAGCCCTCGCGCATACGCGCGCGTATGGGTTGTAGCGAAAGACCTCGCGAGCCGTGGCCGCGCCGTCTCGCGGCGAGCAGGGGTAGGGTCGGCTTTGCGGATTCAGGCTTGAGCAAAGAATTCTTTTTTATGTTTCCCTCGCGTGCATGCGCGCGTAGGGGTTGTTGCGAAAGACCCGGACCCCGTTTTGCCGCCCCGATGGTTTTGGGAGGGGACCCATCCTTGGCCAAAGTCCTTTAGGTCACTGGTCACATACGCTTGGAAGCGGAAGACACAGGAAAAGCTCAGGCTGGATGCGATGGCATCCGCCAAAGGCGTGGGCATTGCCCTGGTCAATGCGCTGGCTTGGGCGTAGCCACTGCTTCAGCCATGGACTTGAGCATCCGTCCGAGATCGCTGTTCGTGGAAATGACTGCGGTCGTGTCTTTTTCAAAAGCGGCGCGCATCACATCGAGGCTACGAATAAACGAGTAGAGCTCCTGCGCATCCGGCGGATTGTATGCCGTGGCATAGATGGAAGCTGCCTGGGCGTCGGCTTTCCCTTCAGTCTCTAATGCGTTCCTGGTCGCGGTGGAACTGATCGACGCCACATCGCTTTCCTTTTGACCATTGATATTCGCAGCCTCGCCGCGGCCTTCGGAACGAAACCGCGCGGCGATCTGATGCCGCTCACTCGACATGCGCTCGATAATCTTCTCAGCAACTGCCGGATTGTATTTGCTGCGCTTGAAACGTTCGTCGAGCAATTCAATGCCGAAATCAGCAATCTTTTGCCGGGTGCGTTCAGTGATCTGCTTCTCGATTTCGCCACGCCCGAACTCAATCTCGGGAATTGTACTTGGCAAAAGCGTGCCGCTTTTCTCCAGCTCTTCGTCACGCAGCGGTTTACGTCCTTTTGTAACGCGAATAATTTCCACAAGATCGTGCGTGGCGACCGCGGTGCGCGTCTCGCTGCCGAGGATGTCATCAAGGCGCGAAAGCGCGCTGCGCTCGTCGTTGAGTCGATTGTAGTAGAGGAATGGATCGTTGATACGCCACCGGGCGAAGCAATCGACAATAATGTAGAGCTTGTCCTTAGTCGGGCATTCGGTCGGCGGCCCGTCCCATGCCAGGATGCGCTTGTCGAAACGGTGCACCTTGTCAATGAGGGGCAGCTTGATCTTCAATCCGGGATTGGTGACTGTGCGAACGATTTTACCGAAACGCGTAATGATGACGTTTTCGTATTGATGGACAACAAACAGTAGCGTTCCCCATTTGAGCGCGGTCAAAATGAAAAGAATCCCCAAGATCGACATCAACGGGCTCTGCAAAAAGCGTACGACGGCGGAGACAGCAGCGGGTCGCGGCGTGACATCGATCACGTTCATGGCGATGTCCGGGATTGATCCGCCGGGAGAAGCGGCAATGTCTGAAGAATGTTCTTCAAGCTGTCATCGACGATGATTTTCTTCTGTAAACTAGGCAGGATCGCTTGCATCGCCTCGAGATAAAGACGTCGCCGTGTCACCTCCGGCGCTTTCCGGTACTCGGCGAGCAACAGTGAAAACTTTTGCGCCTCGCCCTTTGCCTGGTTCACACGGCGGAAGGCGTACGCTTCGGCCTGTTTCTCGCGCTCTTTCGCCTGGCCGCGCGCGTTTGGCACAGCATCGTTGTACACCGCCCAGGCTTGGTTGATGGCAGTTTGTTTTTCCTGTTGCGCCTGGTTGACCTCGTTGAATGCAGCTTGCACGGCCGACGGCGGACGCACCGTTGCCAGTTGTACTTGTTGAATCTGAATTCCCAGGCCGTACTGCGAACAGAGGTCGGCCAAACGTTTCAAAGTCGAAGTCTCAATGTCGTGTCGTCCAATCGTGAGCACTTCGTCCACGGTGCGATCGCCGATCACCTCACGCATTACGCTTTCGGAAAGATCGCGCAACGTTTTCTCCGGTTCGCGCACGCCAAATAGGTACGTTTTCGGATCGGTAATTCGATACTGCACGACCCAAGGTACAAGGGCTGTGTTGAGATCGCCCGTGATCATGGTCTCCGTTTCCTCCGGTTCCACGTCGCCCTGATAAATGTTGGTCGCGTTAGGCGAGCTGAAACCGAACTCGAGCTTCAACAAACGCTGCGTCGCCACGATGTAAATCTCGTCGATATAGGGAATCGCATAGGCAAGTCCGGGATTGACAGTATCGTGGTAAGCGCCGAAGCGCGTCTTTACCCCAACGGAGTTTGCCGGAATTGTTGTGAACCCGAATAATAGCGTGAAAAATGTAAGAACAAGCCCCAGGCAGGCGATCAAACCAAGAATCAGCCGCACCGGTCTGATCTGGAGACTCTCAGCGATCATCGGCCTCGGCATAGATGGAACTTTATTGACTCAAATCTGCTGCTGAGCGCAAGCTTTCAATTCAACGGTTCCTGCATTTCCACGCCCACGCACAGTTGAAAGGCTGATGGCGACTCGTGCGGTGCGACTTTCGATAGTGCTAAGAAACTTCGCCTTGGTCAATTCGTTTCAAGAACAGGCTCTCTGCCCAGCGACCTAAAGGACCTTGGCCAAGGATCGGTTCCCTCTCGAATGGATATGTGCACCCAAAGATAAAGAAGACCTTGGACTTGGGCTGCGTCCCCGAAGGCCGTGCTATCCACGCCGACTGTGTTACCGGCGAGTGCAGCGGAGTCCGAGACCTAGAAGCCTCGTAAATCGAGATCGTACACCTCGACCAGAGCAACTCCAGCGACAATGTTCCCCTTGCCACGGACGATCGCGGTATAGTTACCCGGTGATAGGCTCACAATCATAGCGGATTCGGTCCGCTGACCCGGGGCCAACCCGCTGTTCATGATATCGCGCACCTGGTTGCTAGTGATAAGGCCCCCAATTATCGTCGTCACCCAGTCGTCATTAGACGCGATCAAAGCTCCAGTGCTATCGTGCAGCTCCAAAGTCGGATCAGCAAGTGCATCCGGAACCCCATACTGAGTGAGCGAAGGACCTATGGCGCGCACCATCACTCTTTTCGGTTCAGTCCCTTGAACAATGAAACCCCCAATCATCACATTGTCCTGCGTCTGCACAAAAGAGCGCGTACTGATATTTTCCAGAAACGAAGTGGCATTGAAGTTCAGATCGTACACTTCCACAAGAGCAACTCCGGTTGTGTTGTTTACTCCCCGCGCAATCGCGGTGTAGTTGCCCGGTGGCAGATCAACGATCATGGCAGATTCCCTAACGTCCCCTGGTGCGAATCCGCTGTTGCGAATCTCAGCGACTTGATTGCTGGTGATAATCCCGCCGATGATCGTTGTCACCCAGTTGTCATTGGACGCAATTAAAGCTCCAGTGGCGTTATGCAGCTCTAGTGTCGGATCAGCCAATGCATCGGGAACCCCATGTGGAATAAGCTCAGGTCCCAAGGCGCGAATAATCACTCTCTTTGTCTGAGTCCCTTGAACAATGAACCCGCCGATCATCACATTGTCGCCCGTCAGTACAAAGGCGCGCGTACTGACGTTAGCTAACTGCGAACCAGGGGGCGGCACAGGCAACATATCGGTCTCGACTGTGGCCGCACGCACACTGGTATTGCCAGCAAGGCAAGCAACGACGAGTAACGACAGAAAGAGCTTTTTCATCGATTACCTGATTCGCGCCTGATGATTTCGAAGGTCGCCCAGCCTGTCGAGAAAAAATTACGGTAAATCCGTAAAAGAACGCATCGCCAAGGCAAATCTGGCCGGCACATCGAAATGAGTAGACCCGAGAGCGCTAGATTCAACAGCCTGAATGGTGTGCTCGTGCATCTCGATCACATTTACGAAGTCCTCCTGCAGTCCCCAATTTTAGTGAGAGAGCGCCCCCCCCAGGACGTGCGTCATTGCCTGGCGGAGGGGTAAGGTCGGCTTTGCGGATTCAGGCTCTAGCAAAGAATTCTTTTTTAGGTTTCCCTCGCGGGTACGCGCGTAGGGGTTGTAGCGAAAGACCCC
>JBEDUS010000354.1:0-14330 GCA_040414975.1 Candidatus Udaeobacter sp. | reverse complement strand
AGTCTCGGCGCCAGCGTACGGCCGATATGATAATCGATTCCCCGGTCACGCGACCAGGAAAGCCAGCCACTCCAGAACGCGCGCACTTCCGGCGGCTCACTGATCGTGACCGGAAGGAAATCCGGCTCAATCAACAGGATGGCGCCTCCAGGGCGTAAGCTTGCTGCAAGATTTGCGATCGCCTTTTCGGCATCGGCAACGTGGTGAAGCACCGCGCGTGCAGTTACGACGTCGAAACTGCCAGGGTCCACTGGAGCCACCGTGATATCAGCCTTGCGTAAATCCAAATTCGGCAAATGCAGATCAACAAGCGAAAGGTCGAGATCGACGGCTGTGGCTCGTCCACCCGGAGCAATATGTCGAGCAAGCCACGCGGAAATCGAGCCGTTGCCGCAGCCAACTTCCAGTGTTCTTGCACCTGATTTAAGAAGATCGAGCGCTTGAAGATGCCGACGATGCATGGGATCGAGCAATTCCGACATCAAGGCGAGTCGCTTGCCCTCGCCTTTCAAATAGTGACCCAGTACATATTCCGGCATGCGGCGGTCAGCGTAAGTCATCGAAGTCTTAACGACAAATAACCAGCTAAACTGAAGGCGCGCGCAATCAGCCGCTAAAAAAAAGCAATCAACCGGCAGCAGCGGCACGTGCATATGATAAAATTTGAAGCGAAATGAAGCCTGCTTTGCGCATCGGCATCCTTGTAGCTGCACTTTGCGTGGTGGCGATGCTCGTGTGGCAGGGAGTTACGGCACATGGAGCGCCCGATCCGAAGCGCTCCAACACCAGCCCAACCGTGGCGTTTTTGGATATTGGGATTCTTGTTTTTCGCGAGGGATTGGAATGCATCCTGGTTCTTGCAGCGATCACTGCGAGTATGACGGGAGCCAAACGCGCCCACCGTCGACCAGTTGCGCTCGGCGCGGGCCTTGCATTCGTGGCCAGCTTGATCACCTGGTTCATCGCGGTCGGGGTCGTTGGATCGCTCAGCGACAACATGTCAGCGCTCGATTTGCAAGCCGCTACTGGATTGCTTGCGGTCATCGTGTTGCTCGTCATCATGAACTGGTTCTTTCACAAAATTTATTGGGGAGGCTGGATTCGCGCTCACAATCGCCGCCGCAAGTCATTGCTCGAAAATGCACGCACCGCCGAGATCTCCCAGTGGCGTCTCTGGTTTGGATTGGTCCTGCTTGGATTCACTTCCCTGTATCGCGAAGGATTTGAAGTCGTACTTTTTTTACAAAGCTATCATCTGCGACTTGGCGGCGGCGTGGTGCTCAAAGGTGCGCTGCTGGGTATTGTTCTCACAGGAATGGTGGCGGTATTGACCTTCGTCATCCAGCAGCGTCTACCGTATCGGAAAATGCTGATCACCACCGGCATTCTCCTCGGAATCGTGTTGCTGGTAATGGTCGGCGAGCAAGCGCAGGAAATGCAGCTGGCGCATTGGATTCCCACAACTGAAATCAGCTCTCTGAGAAATTATATGCCGCCCTGGATGGGACTCTGGTTTGCAGTGTTCCCTACAGTTGAAACGCTCGTTGCCCAGTTTATTGCAGCGGTTTTGGTAATTGGCTCCTATTTCGCCGCGCGGCATTTTGGCGGCGGCGAACCTGGGGGGACAGCGTTGGAAGCACCCTCGCCGAGGATGGCCGCGATAAACGCATAACAAAGATTCCGCAGCGCGAAGCAAAATTTGTCGGCAACGTCGCTGTATTCACACGCGCGCGATTCCAGTTGAACGAAATCGCAAGCTTTTCACTTTAGGCGGATGATTACGCCTTGTTGCCGTTCTTTGTGGCTGGGTCAACTCGTTTTCAGCATTTCTGTATTCTTCTTCTTACCTTCTCTGCGACCAGCTCCATCTCCTACTCCGACACTGCCTGGGACAATTGACGAAAAATTGTTTGCGGGAATGCGGTGGCGACAGATTGGACCGTTCCGGGGCGGCCGCGCCTTGGCGATAGAGGGCGTACCGGGCGAGCCGGACACTTATTATTTTGGCGCAGTAGCAGGTGGAGTATGGAAAACGATTGATGGTGGTGCGAATTGGAGTCCTCTCTTCGACAAACAACCTATTTCGTCGATCGGAGCGATCGCTGTCGCGCCATCGGATCACAATGTGATCTATGTAGGCACGGGTGAAGCGGCCATCCGCGGCAACACGACCTATGGAACCGGAGTTTTTAAATCCATCGATGGCGGCAAGACATGGGAAAACGTTGGGTTAAAAAACAGTCGCCAAATCGGCGCACTAATCGTCGATCCAAGAAATGAGGACGTTGTCCTTGTGGCAGCCCTTGGTCATGCGTTTGGTCCGAACGCAGAACGCGGAATATTTCGGACCGCCGACGGCCGGAAAACGTGGACGAAAGTTTTATCTAAAGATCAAAACACGGGTGGGATCGATGTCGTTTTTGATCCGCATAATCCTAACATTGTTTTCGCTTCACTTTGGCAGGCTCGACGGCAGCCGTGGTCTTTCTCAAGTGGCGGTCCGGGGAGCGGCCTCTACCGGTCTGAGGATAACGGTGTCACCTGGAAACATCTCGAGGGCAGTGGCCTCCCCGAAGGAATCCTCGGCAAGATTGGCATCGCAGTCTCAGGTGCCGATTCCAATCGCGTTTATGCAATTATCGAGGCGAAGGAAGGCGGCCTTTATCGTTCCGATGATGCCGGACAACATTGGACACGTGTAAATGATGACGGCCGGTTTCGCCAGCGCGCCTGGTACTTCAGCAAGGTTTATGCTGACCCTAAATCCGCGGACACCGTTTACCTTCTAAACACTGGGTTGTTTCGCTCGGTTGATGGCGGAAAAACTTTCAACTTGTTGCCGGCGCGTCACGGGGATCACCACGGACTCTGGATCGATCCGCAAAATCCCAATCGGATCGGCAACGCTAATGATGGAGGCGTGAGTATCTCAATCGACGGCGGAAAAACGTGGACGACCCAAAACAACCAGCCGACCGCGCAGTTCTACCACGTTTCGGTCGACAACGCTTTCCCTTATCACATTTACGGCGCGCAACAGGACAATACCAGCGTTGGAATTGCAAGTCGCACCGACTGGGGTGCGATCGGGCCCGCTGATTGGTTCACAGTCGGGGGCGGTGAGTGCGGCTTTGTTCTGGCCGATCCGCGCGATTGGCACATCATTTATTCAAATTACGAGAACGCCGTCGATCGTTACGATAAGACCAGAGAAGACACGCAGGACGTCAGCGTCTTGCCTCTGGACAGTTCCGGTCACGGCGCGGCAGATCTTATTCATCGTTTTCAGTGGGTAACGCCGCTCACCTTTTCTCCGCACAACCCTGATGTGCTGTACACGGGAGCAGAGTGCGTTTTTAAATCGACCGATCGCGGGCAGAGCTGGACGCAGATTAGCGGCGATCTGACCCGAAATGATAAATCGAAACAACAGCCAAGCGGCGGTCCCCTGACTAAAGACATCACTTCAGTTGAATATTACGACACGGTGTTTGCGCTCGCAGAATCGCCGATAAAAAAAGGAACGCTCTGGGTCGGCACCGATGATGGACTTGTTCACGTTACAACCGATGACGGTCAGCACTGGTCGAAGGTTACGCCAAAGATGCCCGAGTGGAGCACAGTGAGCCTCATCGATCCGTCTCCGCACGACGCCAACACGGCGTATGTCGCCGTGGACCGACACAAACTCGACGACTTCAAACCGTATATTTTTAAAACGACTGACCTTGGAAAAAGCTGGAGCGCGATCGTGACGGGAATTCCCGATGGCGCGTATGTACATGCTGTGCGCGAAGATCCAAAGAAGCGCGGCTTGCTCTACGCGGGCACGGAGCTCGGCATGTTTGTTTCGTTCGACGACGGCGCGCATTGGCAGCCGCTCCAGCTGAACCTGCCCGTGTCACCGATCCACGATCTGGTCGTAAAAGACGACGATCTGGTCGCAGCAACTCATGGCCGTTCATTCTGGGTACTGGACGACATTACACCACTGCGTCAGATCAGTGCGCAACCTCTCCAGGGGGACGTAATTCTTTATCAGCCACAAAACGCAGTGCGTTTGCACTATCCTGAGGAATTCGACAAGCGGCGGCCGGTAGGCGATAACCCGCCGCCGGGCGCGATCATTAATTACTATTTGAGGACTGCGCCAAAGGACGAGGTCTCGCTCGATATTCTCGATGCTTCGGGCAAAGTCGTTAGGCATCTTTCCAGCAAAGAGAAAAAAGAAGGTGAGCAACCACCTGAATGGCCGGATCGAGTCGAGCGCGCTAAAACAATTCCGGCAAATGAAGGCATGAACCGTTTCGCGTGGGACCTGCGCTACAATGACCCGATTCAGATACCCGGCGCGTTTTACTCCGGTGTCGGACCGCGAGGACCCCTCGCACCGCCCGGTGATTACCAGGTCAGACTGACTGTGACCGGCAAGTCGCAGACTGCGCCGCTGCATCTGGCAATTGATCCACGGAACAAAGGAGCAGAGGCCGCCGTGCAAAAGCAATTTGCTTTGGCCAGACAGGTAAATGATTCCATGTCGCGATTGCATCAGGCCGTTAACGAAATCCGCGATCTCAGGTCGCAGATTCAAAGCTTGCACCAGCGTTTCGGCGACGATCCCAAATTAAAGGCTGCATTCACAGCAGCGGACGATCTCGACCATAAGATGTCGGAAATCGAACAGAAACTTATTCAAGTAAACATGAAAGGCTCGGAAGCAAACCTCGCCTTCCCTGATATGCTGAACGAACGCTTTGAAACATTCAGCCACACGATTGAGTCTGGTGATACCGAGCCGACCCAGGGACAACTGAAGGTTTTGCAACTGTTGAGCACTCAGTTGGAAGAGCAGTTAAAGAAATGGGCGCAAGTAAAAACCGAGGACGTGCCGAAGGTAAGCGAATTAATCAAGCAAGCTAACCTGCCAGCTCTGATCGTTACCGAGAAAAAGTAGCCCCAAGATCGGATTTACCTTATCGGCATCGCAACCGACGCGCTTGAGATATTTTGGTAAGCGATGACTAAGATCGACAAAGCAGTCGTGCTGGCAGCCGGACGTGGTACGCGGATGCGTGAGCTCACCGCCGATTTTCCGAAGCCGATGATCGATGTGCACGGCAAACCGGTTTTGCAACACATCGTAGAAGGGCTGCGCGACGCAGATGTGCGCAGAGTTCTAATTATTGTCGGTTACCACGCCGAAACGGTGCGGAATTTTTTTGGCGACGGCCGGCGTCACAATGTCGACATCGAATATGCCACACAAACCGTACGGGATGGTACCGGCCGCGTTGTCGATCTTGCTCACAATTTCACAGGAGGGTCGCCATTCATTTTAGGCTATGGCGATATTTTGATCAGCCCGGTGAATTACAAAGGCGTGGTCAGTATCGCTGATGACTGTGAAGCGATTGTCACAGTTACGCGCGGCGAAGACGTCAGCAAAGGCGGAGCGGTTTTTGTAAACGAGCAAATGGAGCTGGTCGATCTTCGCGAAAAACCAAAACCAGGCGAACCAACAAGTCCATGGTATAACGCGGGTCTGTACGCATTTCGGCCAAGCATCTTCGAATTCATTGCAAGGTTAAAGCCGTCACCGCGCGGTGAGTACGAACTCACAGACGCAATCCGCGATCTCGCGCAGTCGCGCAAGAAAGTAAAAGCGCTCGAGCTAACTGGTGAATGGGCGGACGTCCGCGACCCTGAAATTCTAGCGAGGCTGAATCAGCCGCTGTAGGACAGACGCGCTCGCCTGCCCTGCGCTTGGCGACCGCGGCGGTTGCCCACATTCGATCACGACTCTTATCGCGCCTGTTCCGCTGCTTCTTCGGAAGGTTCTTCGCCTATTTCTTCTTCAATTTCACGGCGCCAGTCGCGCGAGAGCCAGGGACGGAGCACACCGTAAAGCAGATATGCGAGGAACAGCACCGCTGGCATCCATTCGTAATTCATCACTGTGAGAATGAGGATGAGAATAATCGCCAGAAAACGCGGAATCGATTTTTTCGTTTTCCAATTGAGCGCCTTAAAGCTCGGATATTGAAACCGGCTGAACATCATGAAGGAAAGAAAGAGCAACAAGGGCGGTAGAACGAAGCGCCAGTTGCCGAGGCGATGTTCGCCTTCAGCAAGCCAAAGGAGGAACAGCGTGATCGAAGCAATCAGACCCGCCGCGGCGGGAATCGGAAAGCCGGTAAAAGTGTCCGGGTGACTGTCTCCGTTATGCTTCGCCGCCGCGGAATTGAAACGGGCAAGGCGCAGCGCTCCGCAAGTCAGGTAAATAAACGCGATGATCCAGCACGCGCGTGGGAACTCCTGCAACACGACACGGTAAACCATCAACGCGGGCGCAACCCCGAATGAAACAATGTCCGCGAGCGAATCGAACTCGCGGCCGAACGGACTTTCGTGTCCGCCCAAACGTGCGAGACGTCCATCAAGAAAATCAAAGACGAATGCGCCAAGAACAAACCAGATAGCAGCGTGAAAAAGATCATTGGCCGCATCCGGATTGGACGCTTGCAGCAGCGCTCCCTCAAGAATTTTGAGCGTCGCCGTAAACCCACAAAACAGATTTCCCGCTGTCATCAAATTGGGCAGCAGATAAATTTTAGATGGGTGTTCGTTCATTAGTCGGGCAGGCGCGCGATGACTGTGGATCCTCCGGAAACGTGATCGCTTGTTTTCACAAGGACTTCAGCCTCGAGGGGTAAATATAATTCCGTTCGCGAGCCGAAGCGAATCATCCCGAAGCGTTCTCCTTTTTTTAATTCATCTCCAACACCCGCCCAGGCCACGATACGCCTCGCAATCACACCAGTGAGCTGCCTGACAACAATAGTGACTCGCGAATTTTCGAACGCCCATGTCATCGCTTCGTTTTTCTCAGAGCAATCTGGATCACGAGCATCCAGGCAGAGGCCTTCGTGATGCTGACGATAAATGATGCGGCCATCAATTGGGGTTCGATTCGTGTGAACGTCGAAGATCGATAGGAAAATTCCTACTCGCTTCGTCTTTGTCTTGAGCACTTCCTTCTCATCCAATTCAACGATGTCACTTACCCTGCCATCGGCCGGAGCAACGATTAGATTTGGATCTGTGCACACCTGACGATCTGGGTCTCGGAAAAAAGCGATCGTGAAAAGAAAAAGCGCCAGAAAAACGAGTGAAAACCACACCGAGACAAAGCAAACCGCAACTCCGGCCAAAGCCAAAACCAAAAGGATCCAGCGTGCCTCAAAAAGGGTTTGCGCGCGCATCAAGGATCGCATTTTCCGGGTTCAAAATCCGATGGTCAAGTAATGAGAAAAAAGCGTATAAAACCAATCATCGCGGGTCCGATGGGCAAACACAATATCTTGGGCTCGAGCTGGCTATTTTACCCAACCCCTAGCGCAAGCAATCCAGACGTACCTTCGAGATATTAGTTGTTTATCAGGACATTTTGGATATCGTCTTACGAGGGTCCTTCCGGCCTTAATCTATGCTAAAAACTCAAGAAGAAATTCCGGTCGAAAAGTCATCTGGCCGGGGATCGACTGGAATCGGTGCCGCACAAAAATACGACGCTGCGCAAATCGACAAATTGGAGGGTCTTGAGGCGGTTCGAAAGCGGCCTGGAATGTTCATTGGCGACCCCGATGAGAGGGGTCTGCATCATTTGGTTTTCGAGGTGCTAGATAATTCGATCGATGAACATCTGGCTGGGTTCTGCACAAAAATAGAAGTGACGGTGCACGTCGACGGATCGCTGTCTGTGCATGATAACGGCCGCGGAATTCCGGTGGATATTCATCCCAAATGGAAAATGCCGGCAATCGAGCTGGTACTCACAAATCTGCACGCTGGCGGAAAGTTTGGACAAGGCGCCTATAAATATTCCGGTGGCTTACACGGCGTAGGCGCGAAATGCACGAACGCTCTTTCGGAATGGTTCAAGGTCGAGGTCTCTCGCGACGGCAAGGTTTATCACATGGCTTTCGCGAAGGGCAAGACGACCGACAAACTTACCGTGATCGGTGAAGTCAAAAACAAAAAGACCACGGGGACACTCATCACGTTCCTTCCGGATCCGACAATCTTTACAATTACGACGGAGTTTAAGTTCGAACGGCTCGCAACGCGTTTGCGCGAACTGGCGTTTCTCAATCCCGGTCTCGAAATTACGCTCACTGACGAGCGCACGGATCCACCGAGGAAAGAAAGATTTTTTTACAAACACGGCATCGAAGAATTCGTAAAGCAGCTCGGCGAGAACAAACAGGTCCTGCATCCAAAACCGATCGTAATCTCACGACAGCGTGATGAAGTCTTTGTTGACGTCGTGCTGCAGTACAATGACAGTTACAACGACCAGATTTTACCGTTCGCCAATTCGATCCCCAATCCGGATGGTGGTACGCACCTGACCGGCTTCCGAACAGCTCTCACAAAGGCTGTCAATCAATACGCGAAATCCAGCAACCTTCTCAAAGAAAAAGACCCGTCGATCTCCGGGGATGATGTGCGCGAGGGATTGATTTGCGTGCTCAGCGTGAAGCTCCCCAATCCGCGCTTCGAATCGCAAACTAAGGTGAAGCTCGTCAACACGGAGATCGACGGGATCGTAAATTCTGTCGTCTACGACGGGCTGATGACCTATTTCGACAAGAACCCGCCGATTGCACGAAGGATTTTCGACAAGGTTCTCACCGCAGCGCGAGCGCGGGAAGCGGCTCGCAAAGCCAGAGAAACAATTCGCAAGGGCGCTCTGACTGGAGGCGGCCTGCCTGGGAAACTGGCGGATTGCTCGGAGCGGGATCCGGAATTAACCGAGCTTTACATCGTCGAAGGCGACTCGGCCGGCGGCTCCGCCAAACAGGGACGCGATCGGCGTTATCAAGCGATCCTGCCAATCCGTGGAAAATTGATAAACGTCGAAAAAGCCCGTGAGGATCAATTCCTCAAAAACAATGAGATCCAGTCCATGATCACGGCAATCGGCACCGGGATTGGCAAATCGAAAGAGGATGGTAACGGCAAAGACGAGGGTCGTTTCGACATTACCAAACTGCGCTACGGCCGGATCATTATCATGACAGACGCAGACGTGGATGGATCGCATATTCGCACCCTGCTCCTTACCTTTTTTTTCCGGCAGATGACCGAGTTGGTGCGCGCCGGCAGGATTTACATCGCGCAACCACCGCTTTACCAGATCAAACGAAAGAAACGCGAAGAATACGTCGATGACGATGCCCGGCTAAATAAGATACTCATTTCGCTCGGCGCAGAAGACGTGCGGTTGAGAAATCTGGCCGATGACAAAGAAATCCCGGCGGCACAACTTAAGGATATTCTAGAATCGCTTGAGAGACTCGCGAAGTTAAGCGAAGCGGTGCGCCGGCATGGTGGTGACTTTGAGAGCTATCTCGCTCAACGAAATTCGAAGTCGGGCAAGCTACCGACCTACCTGGTCAAGGTGCGCGAGGGAAACGAAGAAAGCGTCCATTATTTTCATGACGAAAAAGCAGTCCGCAAATTTCATCAGGAGAATCTCGACCTGAATTTGTTCGACACACAGATCGGTCAGGAATTGCTTCCGTTAGGCGATTCACAGGCGCGGTCAGAGGGAAGCCGCAGACGCGGCAGGCTGGTTGAGTTGCATGAATCGGCTGCGATCGAAAAGATTATTGCCGAACTGGCCCGCAAAGGTCTGAAAGTCGCCCACTACGCGACGAGCGACCAGCCGATCTTTGAGTTGATCGAAGGCGAAGGCGAAAAAGCCGTTTCGCACGCGCTCTTTTCTATTCCCGAGATCCTTGAGAAGATTTTGGAGATTGGCCGCCGCGGAGTGCAAATCAAGCGTTTCAAAGGTCTCGGCGAAATGAATGCAAAGGAGTTGTTCGAGACCACGATGAATCCTGAGAAACGCAAGCTCCTGAAAGTGGACCTGAACGACGATAACGCTGTCGATGCCGATAAAATGTTCACGATTCTGATGGGCGACGTCGTCGAGCCACGCCGGCAATTCATAGAAGACAACGCACTAAATGTGCGCAACCTCGACGTGTAAATTCCAAGATGGGAGGCCTGTTTCACAAACTACGCCATCCGTTACGCTGTTACGTAGTCTGCACAATTCCGCGTTCGGGTAGCAATTTGTTAACGGATGGCTTGCGTGCCACGCGCCAGGCCGGCATGCCGAAGCAATTTTTCCTCCCAAAGTCTGAAGCACGCTACGGTGCCGAGCTCGGACTGGATCCAGATGCTGATTATCCGGCCTACGTACGCGGCATCGTTAATACGAAAACAACCCGCAATAAGGTCTTCGGTCTTAAATTGATGAGCTGGTACCTGGACGATTTCCTCACCCGACTGCGAGATACTCATGCGTTTGGCCGCGCGGCGAAGGACGATCTCACTATGTTGCGCAGCGCATTCCCGCGCCTTCGCTTTGTGCACATCGTTCGACGCCACAAACTGCGGCAAGCGTTGTCCACGGCGCGAGCTCTTCAAACCGGTCTTTGGAAAGTCCAGAAGGGAAAAACCGAGTTAGGAGAGCCGCAATTCGATGCGGAACTGATCGAGCAATCTCTAAAGGAAGCCGAGCGACAGGAAAAGATTTGGTACAGATTTTTTGAGCGAACCGGCATTTCTCCTTTGCAAGTCGAGTACGAAGAACTTTGCAGGGACTATGAGGCAACCGTCCGCCGGGTGCTGGATTTCTTGAAGATTTCGCTGCCGCCCGGTGCTCGAATCGGTGCTCCTGTGACAATCAGGCAGGCCGACGAACTTTCACGAATCTGGGAGGAACGCTTCCTTACTGAACGTCCTTATGCGTACTCGCCTGCGACCGGGTAAAACCAAATCACCATGCTTACCCCAAACGAGAAGATTGAGCCGATCAATGTAGCGGAGGAGGTATCGAGGTCCTTCCTGGATTACTCGATGTCGGTCATCATTTCACGCGCGTTGCCGGACGCACGCGACGGACTCAAACCATCGCAACGCAGAATTCTTTTCGCGATGCATGATCTTTCGCTGTTTCCGGGGAGGCAGCATCGCAAATGCGCGAAGATTTGCGGTGACACCAGCGGAAATTATCACCCGCATGGCGAAGCGGTGATTTATCCTACGCTCGTCCACATGGCGCAACCATGGGCGATGCGCGAAACGCTCGTCGATGGCCAGGGTAATTTCGGCTCGGTAGAAGGCGATCCCCCGGCAGCAATGCGTTACACCGAAGCGCGCATGACGCACCTCGGTGCCGCGCTTATGACCGATATGGATAAGGACACGGTCGATTTCGTCCCAAATTACGACGAAACCCGTACCGAGCCGACGGTCTTTCCAGCTGCTTTTCCAAATCTACTCGTTAACGGAGGAACCGGCATCGCGGTGGGCATGGCCACCAATATTCCGCCGCACAATCTCCGCGAAGTGATCGACGGAATCTGTGCACAAATCGACAATCCAGACATCGCCCTCAACGAACTGATGAAGCACGTGAAAGGGCCAGATTTTCCGACTGGCTGCGTCATCTGCGGGACCGATGGAATTCGACAATACCTGGAGAAAGGTCGGGGCAGCTTAAAAGTCCGCGGCAAAGCCGGCGTAGAGGAACTTAAAGGTGGACGGGAACAGATCGTCGTCACCCAGATTCCGTACGGGGTAAACCGCGCGACGCTGGTCGAGCGAATCGCACAGTTGGTGAACCAAAAAGTGCTCACCGACATTAGCTACGTCGGCGATCAATCGGACGAAAACACGCGCATCGTGATCGAGCTTAAGCGCGATGCCAATCCGAAAGTCATCATTAACAATCTCTACAAACACACCGCGCTCGAGAGTTCGTTCGCAGCGATCATGCTGGCCATTGATGGCGGCCGGCCGAAGCTCCTTTCTCTCAAGGAAGCGAATGCCTGCTACATCGAGCACCGGCGGGAAGTTGTGCTCCGGCGCACCCGTTTCGAATTGCGTAAGGCGGAAGAGCGCGCTGAAACGCTCGAGGGTTACCTCATCGCTCTGGCCAATCTGGATGAATTTCTCCGCATCATTCGCGGATCGGCCAGCCGCGATGAAGCGCGAGTTAAATTGCTGGCCTTCGAATTCACCAAGCGCAAGGTCGAGCAGATCGGGATATTGATCCGCAGCGAGGCTCGTCTGACGAACGGCCGCTACGCATTTAGCGAACAACAGGCTGATGAAATCCTCAATCTTCGCCTGTACCAACTCACCGGACTTGAGCGCGAGAAGATCGACAAGGAATACAAGGAACTACTCGAATCGATCAAAGATCTCCGCGATATCCTTGCCAAAGAGCAGCGTGTTTTCACTATCATCAAAAAAGAACTCCGTGAAATTCGCGATAAATACGGAGCGCCGCGCTTGACGGAAATCGCACCGGATGAAGCCGAGATTAACATGGAAGACCTCATCGCCAACGAGGGTTGCATCATCAGCATAACGCATGGCGGTTTTATCAAGCGCACGGCCGTCAGCGCGTTTCGCGCGCAAAGGCGCGGCGGCAAAGGGGTGATCGGCATGCAAACGCGCGAAGGCGCCACAGAGGAAGAAGAAGGTGATTTCGTGGAGCACCTTTTCACCGCGACCACGCACGATTACCTAATGTTCTTCACCGCGGCGGGACGCGCATACGTGGAAAAAGTTTACGAAATTCCCGAGATGGGCCGTGCAGCCAAGGGACGCTCGATCGCGAATATCCTCGAGCTGAAACCCGATGAAAAAATCGCCGCAACGATTCGCATTCAGTCTAAAAAATCCGGCACGGGACCAAACGCTGTCGATGAAACTTGGGATGAAAATCTGCACATCGTGTTCGCAACCCAATCCGGCATTGTTAAAAAATCGAATCTTTCCGATTATGCGAACGTGCACCGTGGCGGCATCATCGCTATCCAGATCGAGGAAGGCGATCGGTTGATTGACGCGAAGCTAACGAGCGGCAATGACGAGATCGTCCTCATCACGAAGGATGGAATGAGCTTGCGGTTTCACGAAGAACAACTCCGCGATCAAGGCCGCAACACCGTAGGCGTCTGGGGAATTCGCCCCGAAGAGGGCGATCACGTCGTGGCGATCGCCATCGTTGATCCAAACGCCATGCTGTTGGTGGCCGGCGAAAATGGAATCGGCAAACGCACGCCGTTCGATGATTACCGGCGGCAATCGCGTGGTGGCAAGGGCATCATTACCATGAAGACCGGCGAGAAAACCGGCGACGTGGTTGGTGCGCTTACTGTCCGTGAAATTGATGAAATCATGCTCATCACTAACAAAGGCCAAATGGTACGCACGCGAGTAAAAGAAATTCGCGAGACTGGTCGCAACACGATGGGCGTAAAACTAATGGATCTGCGCAACAGCGAAAAGCTTCAGGCGATTGCGCCCGTAGTCAGCCAGGCAGAAGAAGAAGCCCAAACCGCAGAAACGCCCGCGGAAAAATCATAGGCCTCGCCCGAGAGAAAGCGGCTTAGCGCCGCTGCAATTCTCCACAGCGCAAGCGCATAATCACGCCCAACAAAAGCGGCCACGTTTGGAGTGCGCCCTACTCTGCCGCGTTTAATTTTTCCGAAACGTTTTGGAGTTCCCGCGTGTGAACGTGCCTCCCCGCCGTGGCTACCGGCAACCAACTCCAGAGCTACAATCTCACAGCCAAATTAATAGCCGCCCATCTGATGGGTGGTTGTTGTCGTTGTTTGAGATGCCGGCGGTGGTGGTGGCATTGCCGTACTTGTCGTAGTCTGGCGCGTTGTCGTCGTAGTCGATGTTGGCTCGCTGGAACAGGAGACCAGCATCAAAGCGAAAACCGAAAGCGCCCAACCAAGTATGATTGCTTTTTTCATAGCATGAATTGTTTCAACAAACGATTCGTTGCACGTGGCATTAGCAGACGTATTTAGAGCGAAGAATTCTTCTTTTTGGTCATTGCACGCATCGGATACCCTCTTCAAAATGCGTGTTGTTAAGCGAGCTTTGATTTTCCTTTTTGTCGTGGTTCTAGACCTCACTGCGACGGGAATCGCCGCCGCCGTTGATTGGCCCCAAAATTACATTGTGCATGACGGTTCCGAATTGCCGGATGGTCGGTATGCAGTCCTCGTGTTGTCAAAGCAAGCAGCAATCGACCACGATCAGACAGAAGGAAATCCCACCATTTCGCCAAAGTGACCTAAGAACAAGTTGCCTGGTTAAAAAACTCGCGACGCTGCGCATTCAGCGGGGGACAAATCGAAACTGACTGAAAACCGAATCAAAGTCTTACAAGATCTGCTTTGGTGATGCTAACCAAACTCGATCTTTGCGCGCTGTTTTTTTAGCTCGCC
>JBEDUS010000353.1:0-18219 GCA_040414975.1 Candidatus Udaeobacter sp. | reverse complement strand
GATGTTTAACCATCAGCCGCAACGTTTTCGTGAAGCCAAAAATTGCGTTGGTCGGCTCGCCCTTCGAGTTCGAGAGATTCGGGATAGCGAAAAACGAGCGATAAACGTAATAGTGACCATCGATAAGCAGAAGTTTCATCGTAAAGGCTGATAATGGATTCTGAATGCATGATACGGGATGATCAAGGAGTGACCGAAGAATGGATCCTGCGCGTTGAAGGCAGAGAATACGGTCCTGCCAATATCGACACATTGCGTGAGTGGAAGGCGGAAGGCCGAGTGCTACCTGCAAACGAAGCTCGCCGCACCGACGCGGAGCTTTGGACGGTGGCGGCAGAAATTCCCGGGCTGTTCGCTGCAGAGGCAGTCGCAACAGACACCGCTTCGCGTTTGACCCAATCGATAGGTTCTGAAGAGTGGCCTTCGCCGTTACTGTCCCGCAGCTTTGGCCAGATTTTGACCGAAACGTTTCGGATATACGCCAGAGGCTTTCTTCAGTTCCTTCTGCTTACGCTCCTGGTCGTTTTGCCTTCCGTATGTGGGCAACTGGCGGCCATGTGGACGCAGACTGTGCAGGCCTCGGAGACTGATTTACGCGTCCTCGCTGCGGGAGGTTTTGCCTTTTTGATGTTCATTTTCTCAATGGCCATGTGGCCCGTGTACCTGGCCGGCATACAAATTCTTTCTGCCGAAATTGCTGGTGGGCGTCGACCGGGATTTTTCGCTTCGCTCAATCACGCGGTACGGTTTTGGCCGCGGGTCGCGGCGTTGTGCATCTTGGTCTATGGGATTTTCTTTTTGCTGATCGTGTTTGCGTTGCTGATCGCAGCAATGATTGTTGCTGGCGGATCTTCAGTATTGGTGATCTTTCTAGCGCTGGCTTTACTCGTCCTGCAGGTTTGGATGTTCGGCCGCTTTTTCGTCAATGTGCTTTTCTGGCAGCAGTTTGCCGTGCTCGAAAATGCGGGAGTCACCGATTCACTGCGCGAAAGTCGAAATCTGGCGCACAGCGGGCGCGAACTTCCGTGGTTTCAACGGCCGTTATGGCGCGGAGTTTTTATTGCTTCACTCTGGTTTGCGTTTGTGCTGGCCATAGCGCTCTTCTCGGGGTGGACGACGCTACAACATTCTTTTAATGAATTAATCACAACACAGGATCCACAAGCGCTACTGCAAAAACTGACTGAAGCCCAACAGGTGCACGGTTTTGATGTTTCCGGTTTCGCGTTGGGCGTTTTGCAGAAAATTCTGCAGCCCCTGATTGGGATCGCGTTCGTCCTGCTTTATTTTGACAGTCGACGAGAGCGCTAGCAATTGCCGGTCGCGCTGCGTCGATTCGCCTGTCGGCTCTGCAAGAGAAGCGGTGCGATCTTGCTAAAGTGACGGCCAATGTAAGCAAGATAAGCGATAAACGAAACGAGCTGAGCGCTGATCAACCAAACGTGACGGCCCCGGGTAATGAACAGATCAGGCCAGATCCAAATCGCGAGCGCGCAGGCGAGATTGACGAAAAAAAGCAAAGGAACGAGCAAATAAATGTTACGCAATTGATCGGCTTTGGCGCGCGCGCAAAGGGCCCGATCGGCGTCGTTGCGCGACTCCGCGATGCGGGCATGAATTAGTCGCATATCATAGACGAAAAGCAGCCACACAACGCCCGCATACGTAGCGCTTAACTGGAACCACGCCAAAGGACGGTCCAAGCAGGAAAAAAGAATCGCTTCGCCCAACGCGCAGCCGATGTAGAAAAAGTTGTGCCCAAACTCCATCGGCCAACGAATCAGCGTAAGTGTGTGAATGATTGACCGTGACCAAAAGATAAAGATCACACACAAACCGGCGGCAACATAGGGAAACGCAGCCCAATGTCGCATCGCGAAAACGGCACGAGCGTTATCTGTTAGGAAAAAAAGGGCAACGCCTTGAATAATGCTGGCAAGCGTGAGTTCAACGTTGATAACGACCGAATCGAGCTCCCGGCGGCCTTCACTCAGCGGGTTCACGAGGCGACTCGTAACCGCTCAATGACCAGAATGTCAAGACACTCCCTGATGTCGGCACTATGGGCCTTAACGGCGATAACTGCTTTAATAGAGACGGTGTAATTTTGTCTCACCATTCCCAGTAATCTGCGCCAGCTCCTGGGCCAGATTAGACCATACATCCGCCCAACGACAGTCACGACTACACGCTAAGTTACTCCAACGATTGAGCTTATGACACGGAATTGCCCCTGTGTGCTTCTGGCATGGTGCGAGCTAATGGATGTTCCGGAAGTTTTTCAAAGAAAGGAGACTTAAATTATGACTCTAATTCGTTATCAAGCCCCGGAATTGGTGCCGTGGTCCGCAGCGGACCGCTGGAGCAATCTGCGGGATGACCTTAACTCGTTTTTCGAGTTGCCGTTCTGGTCGAGCTTCGCGCGTGCGGGACAACTCTTTACTGGTTGGTCGCCAGCGCTCGATCTTTACCAGAGCAATGAGAGCGTGATCGCCGTCGTCGAATTGCCTGGAATGCGCAAAGAAGACATCGAAATCTCTTTGCATGACGGGACATTGACTATCAGTGGCGAGCGCAAGCGGGAAACCAGCAGCAATGGCGAAAAGGGCGAGCGTACCGAACGTTATGTCGGCACGTTCCGCCGCAGTATTGCACTACCAACTCGCGTGGATGCCAACAAAGTCAGCGCCACCTATCGGGATGGAATCCTGACCGTGACATTGCCGAAAGCCGAAGAAGTTAAGCCAAAGCAAATCCAGGTCGGCTAATCAATTCAACCGAAAAGAAATTTTACCATGAATACTTTAACTCGTGAAAAACGCGACGGTGATCGCGCACAGGCCGAACAGTTTGTCGCACCGCCAGCGAGCGTGATTGAAACTGGCGACGGCTACACACTTGAAGTCGAGATGCCCGGAGTGAACAAGGACGGGCTCGACATTTCGGTCGAGAACAACGAGCTTACGATTACCGGGCGGCGTTCGCTTCCCATTGTGGAAGGAGCACTGATCCATGACGAATCGCGCCCGGAAAATTTCCGGCGCACGTTCGAGCTCGACCCGTCGATCGATGCCAACAAGATCAGCGCCAGGATCGAGCAGGGCCTTGCGACGTTGACTCTGCCTAAAGCAGAACACGTCAAGCCCCGCAAGATCACAGTTTCTTAAGCTTCATCTTGGAGAAAATCAAAGGCCGCGGACCGAAAGTTCGCGGCCTTTTAGTTAATCAGCGATTCTTTTCTGCTTGGCGAATCGGCGAGTGCATCGTAGTTAGAGTTTCTTCATATGGCGGCGAAAACCGAGCAAAAAACCAGCGAAGATAGGGTCACCGCGGCGCGGAATAAGAATCTTGATCTGGCAATCCAACAGATCGCAAAAGACTACGGCGAAGGTGCGATCATGCGCCTTGGCGACGAGAAAATTGTCGATATCGACGTCATCCCGACGGGTAACATTTTAATCGATCGCGCGCTCGGTGTCGGCGGCTTCCCAAGAGGCAGAATCGTCGAAGTGTTTGGCCCGGAGTCTTCCGGGAAAACCACACTTACTTTGACTGTGATTGCGCAGGCACAAAAACGCGGCGGCCTCGCGGCTTTCATTGACGTCGAACATGCGCTTGATCCTGCCTACGCGAAAAGACTCGGCGTGGATCTGGATGATCTTCTGGTTTCTCAGCCGAGTTCGGGTGAGGAAGCCTTGCGAATTTGCGAGACACTGGTGCGTTCCAACGCGCTGGATGTCATTGTGGTGGATTCTGTGGCGGCGCTTGTCACGAGAGCGGAGCTCGAGGGCGAGATTGGGGATGCGACCGTTGGGGCGCAAGCACGCTTGATGAGTGCAGCGCTGCGCAAGCTCACCTCGCTCATTTCAAAGGCGCGGACGTGCTGCATTTTTACAAATCAAATTCGCGAGAAGATCGGTGTCATGTTCGGAAACCCGGAAACAACGCCTGGCGGCAAGGCGCTGAAATTCTATGCCAGTGTCCGGGTCGATATTCGCCGGATCGGCGCAATCAAGCAGACCGACGGCGTTGTTACAGGGAATCGGACTCGCGTCAAAATTGTGAAAAACAAGGTTGCGCCGCCATTCACGGAAGCCGAATTCGACATCATGTATAACGAAGGAATTTCTTCGACCGGCGCCTTGCTCGATCTCGCATTGGAAAAACAAGTCATCGAGAAACGCGGTTCCTGGTTGAACTACAAGGGCACACAACTCGCCCAGGGTCGCGACGCGGCGAAAGAAGTTTTGAAGAACGACAAGGCGCTCTACGAGGAAATTGAGTCGGCGGTCAAAGCCAGGCTCAACGAAGACGAGAAATAAGAAGATCGCGGGAGCCAATTCATCATTCCCGAAACCGAATAGCATAAAACACGATCCGACCTTGCTTGTCCGAATACGGTTGGACTTCGGCGTGATCGTCACTGCGGGCGGCCTCTAGGTAAAGGAGATCATACGGCAGCAGACTGTATTCAGGCGAATGCGCCAAGTACACATATTGCGCGTCCCGAGGTAAATCTGGAAGAGCCTCCTTGAAGGTAGGAAACGTCCAGACCGGCTCGAGGAGCTTCGGACCATTGGTGAGAAACGCCAGCTGCTCGTTGAATCCCCAATCGAGACTGACGATTGTTAGGTCAGCGCGATCTGCATTTTGACGGCAGAAGTCATCGAAAACGTTACTCCACCATCCGCGTCCTCCCGTTTCGCTTAGTAATTGTTCCGTTTTTCTGATCGCCTGGACCTGGCTCGCAAGCAGAACAACGAGTGCAATGACGATGGCTACCTGGCTCCCACGCTGCACAATTCTGCTTGATCTTCGGTGCCAGAGAAACGTGCACGCCGCTGCAATGATCAGTTGAGGGAACGGGTAAGCGAGAACTGCGTGATGAATTCGCACGGCGCCAGGCAACACAAAGACTCCGGCGGTAGTCAGCACGAAGCCAAGTAGAAGAAGTCCAGCGACGCGTCGTTCCTTGCGTGTCTGAGGGGAAATGCAGATCATGAGTAGCAAAACCATTGCAATCGGCAGAACAAACCAAAGCAACGAATGAACATTCGAAGGATGCTTAAACATCTCGCTGAATACGCCACCGCAGCTCATCAAACGCTCGATGTAAGAGCCATCATAGAGCGCGATCCAAGTCTGGAGTTTCTCTTTGAACTCGCCGAAACCAGCTTGCCCAGGATGGGCGGAAGCTATTAACTGCGGCATTCTCCAGATCATCGGCCATGAGCCCAGAAGAAATCCCAGACCGCATATCGCAATGAGTGACAGGCGCGCTCGCAAAACTGAAAAGAGTTGCACGCCGTAAAAACAGACGACGGCTACGCCTGTTCCCACGAGAAAGGCGGCAAAGTCAGCTTTGTGGAAAAGCCCCAATCCCAGGAAAAAACCTGCTAACAATAGATAGCCCGCTTTACGAGTCCGCCACCAAACCAAGGCGAAATAGAACGCAGCACATCGACACAAGAGCGGGGGATTGGCGGGGCCCCAATCAAAAAGGCCAAGAAAAAAAAAGCTCGGATCAGCAGCGAACAACGCGCCGGCAACGATCGCGGCAGGCAAACCGAGCCAGAGCCTGACAGCGAGCACGAAGAAAAGCAGCGTAACCAGTGCATACGCTAAACTCGTAAGCCGCAAAACCGCGAGCGTCGCGCCCCAGACAGCGATCGGGGGAATGAGCAGCCAGGATTTCAATCCGCCATAATACGATTGGACGAAGAGAGGAAATGGCCGCCCAAGGACATTGAGCAGCTGAACGTTCGACATGTGCGGATGCGGATGTCCAGTGACGAAATCCTTGGCCAATCCGCCGGAAACGGCCTCATCGTAATACAATCCCGGCGTGGAGAGATTTTGTTTCGCCAGCGCGACAGCTAATATCGCGATAAGCAGCCATCCAAGAATCAGAAAGCCCACTTCACGCCGGTTTGCGGGTAACGGCCGATTTGCCATAAGGATTTGTGAAGATTCAATGGATGAAGCGGAAGCGACCGTGAACATGACGCGAACGGGCGAATATTCCATTTGGAACATTGGCGATGCTCAAGGACTTTACCAGCGACGATGACCTCGCCCGAAATCAGACAATCATTTCTCGATTTCTTTCGCGAGAAACAGCACACGATCGTGCCGTCGTCGTCGCTGTTGCCGGACGCGCCGAATCTCCTTTTTACCAATGCCGGCATGAACCCGTTCGTTCCGATTTTTCTCGGACAGCAAAAACCTCCATGGAAACCGCCACGGGTAGTAGATACCCAGAAATGCATTCGCGCGGGCGGGAAACATAACGACCTTGAAGACGTCGGACTCGACACGTATCACCACACGTTTTTCGAGATGCTCGGTAACTGGAGCTTCGGTGATTATTTCAAAAAAGAGGCGATCGAGTGGGCGTGGGAACTACTGGTCGAGCGTTGGAAATTTCCGGCGCAACGACTGTACGCGACGGTTTACCAGCCGGGCCCGGGCGAGCCGAGTGAGTTTGACCTGGAAGCGTACGAACATTGGGTGCATCTATTCCGTGAAGCCGATCTCGATCCGAAGGTTCATGTTCTTAATGGTGGCAAGGCGGATAATTTTTGGATGATGGGCGACACCGGTCCTTGCGGTCCGTGCTCCGAAGTCCATATCGATCTTACACCCGACGGTGATACGCGCGGCGCACTGGTGAACCGGGGAGATCCGCGTTGCATCGAAATTTGGAACCTCGTTTTTATCCACTTCAACGCGCAACCCGTAGTCGGGGGCGGTGATCCCGGCCGCATCGAGTATGTCCCTTTGGCAGCGCGCCACGTCGACACCGGAATGGGTTTCGAACGCGTCACTGGAATCATTCAAGGCACAAAGAATCTGACCGATTTCTCAGGAACGATCTCGAATTACGAAACGGACATCTTTCGCCCAATCTTTGATGAGGTCGAAAAACTGAGCGGCAAGAAGTACGGATCGACAATTCCAGAAACGAAAACCGCCGGCGAGACCGAACAGCAGAGGATCGACGTCGCGTTCCGTGTGATTGCCGATCACATACGGGCGCTATCGTTTGCCATCGCCGATGGAATCATTCCATCCAACGAGAGCCGCGGCTACGTTTTGCGCCGCATACTTCGTCGTGCTGTTCGCTATGGACGTTCGTTAGGCTTTCACGAGCCGTTCTTCTTCAAACTCGTCGATGTTGTTACAAAAACGATGGGCAACATCTTTCCCGAAATCCGTTCGAAATATTCGAAGATAAAAGAGACACTCAAACGCGAAGAAGAGGCGTTTAACCGAACTCTCGACACAGGTATAAACGTTTTCGAACAAGGAATTCAACGTCACAAGCTTGACCACATTCCAGGTGACTTCGCCTTTCTTTTATATGACACCTACGGCTTTCCGCTGGATCTGACTGAGCTGATGGCCAGGGAGCGGGGGCTTAGAGTCGATGTTGCTGGTTTTGAGAAACTGATGGATGAGCAGCGCGAGCGCGCGCGAAAGGCGCAGAAAAGGGAAGAGATCAGTGTCGAACAAGGAAAACTGAAAGCCGAGCCGACGAAATTTCTCGGCTACGATTTTTTGGAGACCGAATCAGTTGTCGAAACCGTGCTGCCGGGCAATACGTCTGACGAACTCAATATAGTCCTCGATCGAACGCCGTTTTACGCTGAGATGGGCGGACAAGTAGGCGATCGCGGATTGATTCATGTGCCGGGGCATGACCGCACGGAAGTCGGCCAGTTGCGCGTGATTGACACGCAGAAGCGCCGTGACGTTTTTGTTCATCGGACCGCGCTCTTGGAAGGCCGTGCTCCGGAGCCGGGGGAGGCGGTGCGCATCTCAGTAGACGCTGATCGGCGCCGTGCGATTCAGGGGCACCATACCGTGACGCATTTACTCCATTGGGCGTTGCACGAAGTTGTTTTACGTGACGCTTCTCAAAAGGGAAGCTACGTCGGACCTGACAAGCTGACGTTTGATTTTTCAAGTGCGCCATTAACGAAGCAACAAGTCCGTGACGTAGAGAATTTGGTGAACGAAAAGATCGCCGAGAATGCGCCGGTTTCGTGGACCGAAATTCCATACGCGGAGGCAAAACAGCGAAAAGACATCATTCAATTCTTCGGCGAGAAATACGGCGACACGGTCCGGGTTTTGCAGATCGGCGGAGCACCCCGCGCATTGAATGGTTACTCGATGGAGCTGTGCGGCGGCACGCACGTGAGTTCGACAAGCGAAATCGGCCCATTCCGGATTGTGAAGGAAGAAGCGATCGCAGCTGGGGTTCGACGGATTGAAGCCGTTGCTGGCGACGCGGCACGCAATTGGGCAAAGCAGGAAGCTGCACGTCAGCAGGAAAAGTTCGAAGCCTTGGTGCGTAAGAAACCTAGTATCGCGCCGCTCCCTGCTTTTAAAAACGACGGAGCCACTACTGAAATGCTGCAACAAATCGATGCGCGGGCCGCGCATCTCGAAAAGATTGAGACCGAAGTTCGCGATTGGGAAAAACGAAGCGCCAAAACAGCTGAAGCGGAACTGAGAAGCCGGGCTGCTCAAATCGCGAATCAGCTGGCGGCATCGCATGCAGGAAAAAACTTCTGCGTTGCTGAAGTGCAAGACGGGGACGGGAAGCTACTGCAGGCAGTGGCTGAGGCATTGAAGTCGAAATTCAACGGCCCGATCTTTCTCGCTGCTACAACGAATGGATCAGTTGCGCTTGTCGCATCCGTACCCACAGAGATGACGTCGAAGTTTCAAGCGAACAAATTGATTCAGCAGATCGCCCCAATTGTAGGCGGAAAAGGCGGCGGTCGGCCAGGGAACGCCCAGGGTGCCGGCAAAGACGCGAGCAAGACCGCGGAGGCGCTTGCGAAGGCGAGAGAACTTCTAGGTTAGGCGAAAGCGAGACCCTACAAGGCGGGTTGTCATTCTGAGCGAAGCGACGAGTCTCAGATTAATTGTGGTCTGATCCTCGCAGGGAGATAGCCCAGAGATGTTTCGTTCGCTCAACATGGCAGTTTGTTCTAACGGACGCTAGCACTCGGCATCCGCGCGTGTTTCACGAGCACCTTCATGGACTTTCCGTCCAAAGACATTCGATAAATCGATGGGTCGTTTTCATTTTCCTCTTGAAGGATGCAAAGGAACTCGTCGTTGGTGAGCCAGAACGGTTCCCAGACAAAATCACCCTTGCCGGTAATACGGAGTGCTTTTTCGCTCCCCAGATCGAATTTTTCGATCGCTGGCTGTGGGCCTTCCCAGTTCTTACGCTCGTGCTCGGAGCCACAATCGACATCCATCAGTAGCGATTTGCCGTCCGGCGAAATACTGAGTCGATCGCCGCCGTTCATGCTGGCATCAGTCAGAATTTTCGAGAGCTCCCATTTCTTCAGAACGTTTCCGTCCAAATCGATCTGATAAATGTTGTCAAGATCGTGACAGAAAATTGATTTGCCGTCGCGAGCCCATTCCGGGGCGCTGAACGCTTCACTTTTCGGTTGGGCATTTTTCACGAAACGAAAACCGGAGCCGTCGGGATTCACCAGACCGAGATGCCATTCCTTCGCTGCCATGATCGAGAACGCGAGTTGTTTGCCATCCCGCGACCAAACTGGACCGAAACAATTGTCGCTCGGGATGTCTTTTAGAACCGTGACTTTGCCGCTGGCCACATCGGCGATTGCAATGTGGCGTTCAGGACCGGGTCGCGTCTTTGAGGCGGCCTCTGTGTTGAACGCGACGCGTGTGCCGTCCGGCGAAATTTCAGGCAACGCGCCGGCAGCGATTTTCTTCTGGTGCTTGCCATCGGTGTCGGCAACGAAGATGTTTTCGCGGCGTTCATACGCGATCTTGCGCCCCGCGGCATGGCTAAGCACGGAAGATGCGATGCACAGGAAAATAACGACCGCGAACTGTCTCACAGGTACAGCTTAGGGGGCGCTAACAGACGGGAAACGCGCATTCTTGACCAAACGTTTCAAATTTCTTCCATCAGCAGTCATTCGATAAATCGAGTCCTCCTTCTCGCCAGGCCCGCGGCTGAGAAAAAGAATATTATCCTTATCGATCCAAACCCCGTGCTATCCGAAAAGTGTTTTTGACGTGAGTCTGGTCGCCTTTTGCGATTGGAGATCGAGAGCCCAAAGGGCTGGCAGCGGTCCGTCCCAGTCTTTGCGGCCAGATTCTTCCCCCATGTCGACACTCAAAAGCAATCGCTTCCCGTCGGGAGAAACGTCAATTCGGCCGTCGCCGCTCATATCGCCCTTCGGCGCGATCTCACCGATCCTCCACTGCGCGCGAACTGCGCCGTCGAGTCCGATCTGATAGATGTTCGTCATGTCCTGGCAAAAAACTGCTTGGCCGTCGTGCGCCCAGACCGGCGAGTAGCAAGTCACTTCATTTTGAACACCGGGCTTCAGCACATGAAAATTCGTGCCATCTGAATTAATAGCGACGAGATCCCAGACTTCGTGTGGACGCGTAGTGAAAAGGATCTGTTTACCGTCAGCAGTCCAGGTTGGGTAATACGAATTCTCGCTCGGGACTTCCTTAAAGATGTTCAGTTTTCCGGTCGCGATGTCTACCACCGCCATGTGACGCACGTACGTCGTGTCGCTGGTCTTCTCGACAGTGTTAAACGCGACTCGAGTTCCGTCAGGCGAAATCGCCGGAAAAATTCCATCCGCGACCTTTTTCGCGTTCGTTCCATCAAGATCGGCGATGTAGACTGCGTCGTTGCGTTCGAACGCCATGCGCCGATCGGCAGAAAATGCGGTGGCAGAAAGGCTGACCAAAGCGAAAGCGGAGAAAATCAGTTTTCTCATGGTAAAGCGACTGTGATGAAAAAAGTCGCGGCAAGCGCGGCGACCAGGACGATTAGATAGACAAATCCCCCAAAAAAGAATTTGAAAACGCTGATGAACCAGCCCTGCCGATAAACGCGACGAATTGACAGAAGAATCTGCACCGTGAATGCGATCCAGAGAAGCGCGATAATCCAACCTGCGATCGGACCCAGGGCTGCGTCGTTCAGCGCGATGGTTGCGAGCACGATGAACACGATTCCGACATAAGCGAACGTGTGGATATGCAATGCATAAATCAGATGGTCGATGTAAAAGATGCGGCGCCGAATGTAGAGAAACTTCAGGACGCACGCGAAGAGCGGGATACAACAGAGCATCATGTAAGGCAGATTGCTGAAGAGCGTCGTGATAAACAACGCCATCTTGGTTCCATGCTCGCCCATCTTCTCCTTTGCGCGCGCTTCGATCCATTTTTCGAATGGCGTTGATGCGTTCTTATCTGAACCAGACTCGAGGCGTGGCCTTTCGCTCTCTCTTGGCTCTGGCGTCGTTTGTCCTGCCTGCTGAGATTCTTGATCCGGCGTTGGAGAAGTACGTTTCAATGCATCTTGAATTCTGGCGCGTACCTCCGGGGGCAAATCCTTAATCGCGTCTTCTATTTTGGTACGCGCGTTTGGCCCGGGATCGCCATGTTGCAAGCGTTCCTGGATTTCGCGGCGCGCATCGGCCGATAGATCTTCGCGCTTCAATTCTTCTTCAAGCCGTGCGCGCTTTTTAGGCGGAACTTCGACGCCGCCGAGCGCCGCTTCGATTTTCGCCCGGACTTCCGGGGCGAGGTTTTCTCGTTGCAATTCATCCCGAATTTCGGCGCGATTTTCCGGGGAAAGATTTATCGGTTCGAAGTGGGCCGACTTGATCGCGTAATTGACTGCAAAGAAAAAGAGAATGCTTGCGAGAAGGTAAAGTCGGAGCGGATTCACATAACTAACGCGATGTCCGGCGAGAAACTCATTTGTTAGTCTCCACGGACGCAGGAGGAGGAGAGCCATCGTTGCGAAAAACTTCGAGTCCCAGTTCAGGAATTCATTGAGAAGATCGGAAACAACGTGCCGGAACGACCGCCGATAATCGATTGCCGGTTGACCACATTTCGCGCACCAATGTCCCTCCAATTGCGCTCCGCAATTCTCACAATGCGTGAGGGGTTCGCGTTGGACCTTGCGCCGGCCGAAAAATCGCCTACGGCGCGGTTGCGCCTCTTCGACTGCTGAGATCGCCGTATCGCCTAAAACAAGCTTTGTTATTTCATCGGCCACTTTGTGAGCTTAGAAAAACCGGAGGCGAAGGTCGATGCTGAATCCACGCGCGAGCTTGTGATGGGTGAGCTTCTACCGGAAAAGCATTTGACCATGCAGCGGTCGCAATGACACCATCTCTGCCCAGCGTGGCATCGCAACTTTTCAGAACTAAAAGCGCTGACCGCTTAATGGCAGAAGCCGCTGTGCCCGAGCGGCAACTAAAGCGCGCTCTTGGCCCGGTCGCTCTTACCTGCATCGGCATCGGGGCGATCATCGGCACGGGAATTTTTGCACTGGCGGGGACTGCTTCGGCCGGCGAGCAAGCGCAGGCTGTCAGTTCGTTGGTGAAAACCCCGGTACTGAATCTAATAATTTCACATGTTACGCACTCTCCTTTGGTATTTGGCCGGCCGGGAGCTGGACCCGCTGTAGTATTTTCCTTTATTGTCGCCGGGATTGCCTGCGGATTCGCGGCGCTTTGTTATGCCGAGTTGGCGTCGATGATTCCAGTCGCAGGCTCAGCCTACACCTATTCGTATGCAACCCTGGGCGAATTGGTCGCCTGGATCATCGGATGGGATTTGATTCTCGAATACGCTGTCGGGAATATGGCAGTCGCCGTAGGTTGGTCAGGGTATTTTGTAAAACTTTGCGCAAGCGCCGGCCTGAAATTTCCGCTCTGGTTGGTGAATGACCCCAAGACCGCGAGCGACATCGTTGCCGCCGGTGGCGAACCGCTTACGAATTATTCTTCCACTCAGCTACCACTCGTCGCGGGCATTCCGATCGCATTAAACCTTCCGGCTTTGTTAATCGTAGCGGCAGTGACTGCGTTGTTGGTTTATGGCATCCGGGAAAGCGCGCGCACGAATACGACCATCGTCATTATCAAGCTTACAGTAGTGGTTTTTGTGATCGCCTTCGGCGCGTTCGCCGTTCATCCCGCCAATTGGCACCCGTTCGCCCCGACGGGATTCGGCGGCGTAATGAGCGGCGCGGCCATTGTGTTTTTCGCCTACATCGGGTTCGACGCCGTTTCCACAACGGCCGAAGAAACCAGAAATCCACAGCGCGACATGCCTATTGGAATCATTGCCAGCCTCATCATTTGCACGGTGCTTTATGTGCTAATGGCAGCGGTGATCACCGGCATGCGAAAATACACGACGTATTTTGGCGACCCGGCAGCGGTCGCCACTGCTTTCGCTGGTCGACCCTGGGCGCAGGCGCTCATTTCCGCTGGAGCGCTCGCCGGAATAACTTCAGTGCTCTTGGTGTTTCAACTCGGTCAGCCACGCATTTTTATGGCAATGGCACGCGATGGTTTGCTGTGGCCGTATTTCGCAAAGATTCACCCACGCTTCCGGACTCCGCACATCACCACGATTTGGACGGGCGTGGCTGTTGGTGGTGTCGCCGTGGTCGTCGATATAGGATCGCTTGCCGATCTGACGAACATCGGAACGCTTTTCGCATTCATCCTGGTTTGCCTTGGCGTAATTGTTCTGCGGCGCACCGATGCCCATCGCCAGCGTCCATTCCGCGTACCGCTGGTTCCACTGTTCCCAATACTTGGAGTGCTTTTTTGTTGCGTACTGATGCTCAGCCTGCCGATTGAAACCTGGATCCGCTTCTTTGTGTGGCTCGCAATTGGCCTCGCCATCTATTTTGGCTACGGCATGTGGCACAGCAAACTGCGCCGCGGGGTAGACACCGGGATAACCGAAGACGTTCCGCCGCCGCTGATCAAGACGTAAACATTTTCCTCAACGGGGTTCGCGTCCCTGGATCGGCTTGGCCTTTGGCCATGTGTGGCATCGCCTTCGGAGAAGGTTCATCCTGCAGCGACCTACGCAGCTTGCTGCTGATGAGAGAGTCTATCGTCAATTTCCAGCCACTCGAACGTTGTGGTTTTCGCCGGATCTAGCCCAAGTTTCGTAACTTCTTCGCTGAAGAACTCGCGCTTTTCCGGATGGTTGTAGAGACTGCTTATCTCTGCCTCGTCGGCCCAACGTTTGATTTCCTCGGCCGTTTTCTTTTCTCCGTTTCGATTAAGCCATTCGGCGATTTCCTGGTCGCTTGCGCCCTGCTCGATTTGCGCTTTGAAATCGTGGCCCTTCACGCCTTTGAAACCGAAGAGCATGGTATCCAGCGGACAATCGAAGTGATATTCGCCTATATTTCCTGCTACCAAGGCGCGGCATTTATCGATGGTGCGGCCAAGGATTGCATAACCTCCAACGCGGATGCGCGGACTGCGCGGGGCTTCTTTCTTTAGATTTTTTCCAGTAACTTTCTTTTTCATATCTTAGGTGTTTCGGATAGAGCACGGAGTCCGGTTGCCAATTTGGCAGGCGAGGCACTTGCCGTACAGTTGTGTAGTGAGGGGAATCCATCTGTTGCTCGCGATTTGTGCCATGACGTTGCGGGCGCAAGACGTTCGCGTTGAGGTTCCGCCGGCTGGCAAACTCTATCACGGCTTGTATTGGGGTGGCGTTGGAACCGACGATCACGACCCAACTGAGCACGATGTTACGCCGAACGATGTTGCCCAATATGAGCAAGGCGTTGGCAAACAAGCCGCGTGGATTTATTTCGCGAACAACTGGTTTGAATCGCGGAAATTTCCGGCTGCGACGTGCAGCTGGATTCGTGATCTGAAGAAAATTCCGTACGTGCGGCTAATGCTTCGTTCGGATGTTGATCAAGGGCACCACGAGAGGAGGTTCACGCTCCAGAAAATCGTTGCTGGCCAATTCGATGACGATATTCGCACATGGGCGCGCGACGCGAGAAAATTTGCCTCGCCTATCTTGATTGAGTGGGGGACGGAGCCGAACGGAGATTGGTTCAGTTGGAACGGCAAGTGGAACGGTGGCGCCGCAAAAGGTCCAGCACGCTACGTCGCCGCCTACCGGCACATTGTGGATCTGATGCGCGCCGAGGTCGCGAATAATTTGCAATGGGTTTGGCACGTCAACTGGTTCGATGTACCGGAGAAGAATTGGAATCGTTTTGAGAATTATTTTCCCGGTAAAGACTATTGCGACTGGATCGCTCTCAGCGCCTATGGACCACTTACGCCCATGACGACTGATGGCACGGAGAGTTTGGCGTTTAAGCTGCGCGAGGCCTACCCGCGCCTGGTGAAAATCGCACCTGGCAAGCCAATCATCATTGCCGAGTTCGGTTGCGATCTGCACAACCGGAGAGTCAAGGCGGCAAGCTGGGCGAAAACCGCTTTCGAAGATTTGTTCTCAAATCGATGGCCAGGCATCGTTGGGTTTTGCTGGTGGAACGAAGGTTGGCAGAACGACGATCACAAAAGGCACGACACAGACATGATCATTCTTCATGACGTTGATCTGACGCGAGTATTTCGCGAGGAGCTTGCAAACCACGCAGACAGAGTTCAGGAAAAACCGGTCGAAACAACGAATACCAAATGGCCAATGGCGAATGAATGACCGAAGCTAGAATGACGAACAATCCTGCTCGGGATTTCGTAATTAACTCGCCATTCATCATTCGGGCTTCGTCATTCTCTGAGACATGACAAGAGGCTAAACGCATCGCATAGTGCGACGTGGTCAAGGTTGACGTGACTTACACCGGTGATTTGCATTGCGACGCAACGCACGGTCCGTCCCAGTCGAAGATTTCCACTGACGCGCCAACCGATAACAAGGGCAAAGGTGACGCGTTCTCGCCGACCGATCTCGTGGCCACCGCGCTCGCAACGTGTATGAGCACGACTATGGGAATCAAGGCGCAGGAGCTTGGGATCGATTTGCAGGGAATGACCGTGTCCGTGCACAAGGAAATGTCTAAGGACGCGCCACGCCGGATCGTTGGACTACCGTCCGAAGTGCATCTTCCGCTGCCGAAGGATCATCCCCATCGTGAGGTGCTTGAGCAAACTGCGCTCAATTGTCCGGTGCACAAGAGCCTGCCACCGCAGATTAATCGCCCCACAAAATTTTTTTGGGAGGGGTGATAGGCGCGGACTGCGCGCACGCGCCGTGCTTTAAAGGCAATGCCGTTGCCTTACCTACGAAAAAGATTGCTGCGTGAATTAATTGGCAAAATCAAGATGGAAATTCGTAAAGCAGTTGAGGCTGATATTCCAAACTTGCTTCCGCTAATGCGTGAGCTCGCCGAATTTGAGAAATATTCGCAAGACTTTGCCATTACCGAAGCGGTGCTCCGCAAACAAGGCTTCGGCGATACACCACCCGATTTTCATTGTCTCGTTGCTGAAGACGGCGGAGAAGTGGTCGGGTTTCTCGTTTATTACTTTGTCGCGTTCACTTATCGGGCAAAACCGAACCTGATCATCAAGGAACTCTATATCGCCGCACCACAGCGGAGCAGGGGTGTCGGAAGATTTTTAATGCAAGCCGTCGCAAGAGAAGCTGCGGCGACTGGGTGTGGTATGATCAAGTGGTGGGTTGCGAAGTGGAACAAGCGCGGCATCGAGTTCTACAAACGACTCGGCGCAAAGATCGACAGCGATTGGCACGAATTCCAATTGTCTGAAAGCGCATTTTGCGATCTGGCCTCCTCTCCGTAGCGCTGGCTACGGCGCGCGCAGAGTGACCGCAGTCAGTCTCTTTACCTTTCGGCGCGCTCTACCCAGGATACAACCACCGCATGTAGTCGCGCACACCTTCTTCCAGTGGAAAGCGTGGTTCGTACCCCAGGGCGCTGCGTGCATTCGTGAGATCGGCTTGAGTAAAGTTCTGGTAATGTGCGTGCGGGTTGTCGAAGTAATCGGGCTGAAAATTGGTGCCCAGACACTTGTTTAGAACATCGATCAGTTCATTGAACGAACGGGCCTCGCCGGAGCCGAGATTGTAGATTCCACTGGCTTTCGCTTCGAGCGCCCGAAGGCTGCCATCGACAATGTCTTTCACGTAAACAAAATCGCGCTTCTGTTGACCGTGCTTGAAAATGCGAGGCCGCTCACCGGCCTTCATTTGTTGTGATAGGTGATAGACCATACTGGCTGGCACACCCTTGTGTGCTTCGCGCGGCCCATAAACATTGAAATAACGCAGGCCGACTATGATCCAATCGGGCGACTCGGCGGCGGCGCGCCTGGCGACATTGTCCATGATGACCTTGGAAAAGGCGTACACATTTGCGGGTGCGGCGCCGATTGATTCCACGCTGGCCTCGGTCGTGGCACCGTAAGTTGCTGCAGAAGAAGCATAAATAATTCGAGTCTTGGTCGGTCGCGCAAAATTCAGGATCCGCCGGAAACTTTCGACGTTGTCGTGTACTTGCTCGAACTGGTCGTGATTGGTCGTATCTGTGATCGAAGCGAGATGAAAAATGGCGTCGAACTGTTCATCCCCGAATTGCTGATGCCAATCGAGCGTCGCCAGATCCTGTGCCACGAAATCGCCGCGATAACCGGTGAGATTCTTGAAATTACCAGAGCGAAAATCGTCGATCACCGTAAGACGTGCGTCGGGAAAATTCTCCTGCAAAGCTAGCGTCAGATTCGAGCCGACGAATCCAGCGCCGCCTGTGACAACTAAATTTGAAATAGAGTGCAATTTTGGAAATAAGAATTCGGGACAGATAGATAAGTCTTGAGCAGGGAAGCGCAAGCAGGGAGTTAAATGACAACGATGCGGTTCGAAAGTCGCTATACCTACGACTTCGTTAAGCAATTCCTTCCGAATAATTGCCACAGAATTTTGGAGATTGGCTGTGGTACAGGCGAGCTGGCGTCCTGCTTATCGCGGATGGACATGCCGTCATCGCCATTGACAGCGATCCCTGAATTGGTCGCTGCCGCGCGGAGCCCGGTGTAGATTCGCGAGTGGCTAAATGGACGGATTTTGATGATGGCCATTTTGACGCAGTGCTGTTTACACGCTTGCTGCATCACATTCATCCGCTCCATCACTCGGTACGGCATGCTGCGGACATGCTGCGAGATGGCGGGCGTATCATCGTAGAGGATTTTGCATATGAGTCTGCCGACGAGAAAACGTTGCGCTGGTTTGCCAGCGCGGTTCGTTTGCTCTAATCAACGGGCTTGCTTGCCACAGACGACCAGTTTCTAAGGACCGCGTTATCAAAGACCGAGACGTTGAAAGCGGGGCGACAAAATTACGAGG
>JBEDUS010000352.1:0-8689 GCA_040414975.1 Candidatus Udaeobacter sp. | reverse complement strand
GAAAAATGGAGGCAAAACTGAAACTGTCTCCGTAGCGCAAAAGGGGAGCTGCCATTGAGATTCTCAAACGATCGGCACTGTTTGGTTCAAATCCGATACCATACGGAACCACAATCGCCCAATAGCGGCGCCTCGCGGGATCGACTTCTCGCAGCATATAGTCCCATACGCTCACCGAAGAGGCTGGTTCTGCGAGGTTCACAAACTTGAATCCTTCGAAAGAACTGAGTTTGTCGGCAACCGCAGCAGAGAATCCCTCCGCCATTCGCGAATCCCCCAAAACCAACACCTCTTTGAGACCCGATGAACTGCGATCTTTTTCGGCTCGCGTAATGGCTGCCATTCTTCCTGCGTAAGACTCTGGCGCCAAAATCGAAGTGTATAAGCGTGTATGGAAAACCACACCATCGACACAAATGAACGCGATCAGGCCGAGCACCAGATTTCGCGCAACGTGAACCCGGTGAGGCGAAGTAGTCGGTTCAAGAGGAAATTTTGTGCGCACCGGACCCGGTGAGCTCAGATAGAGTCCGACATAGATGACCATCAGGGACATCGCAACCAAGAGCCATTGGAGTTGGTCGTGCAACAATCCAGTGCGTGAGGGATTTTCGGGTTCTGTAGCAACTCCCGAAACGGTTACGGTGGCCAGCAAGTTCCGCCGTTCTGCGTCTCCGTAGAGTTCGAAAACATAGTTGCCTGTCCGAATCCATGAGATAACGCGACTACCTTCGCCGCCCTTAGCAACGAGAACCGGCGGCCGACCATTTGCCGTCACGAAAACGAACCCCAGTGATCCATTCCCCGTATTCCAGGCAATGTCAGTGGTCGCAGAATCACCGATAATTTTCACGCGGTCGGGCGTAGCTCTAATGGTCGCCACGTCTTCACGCTGTCTAACATCGGCGCCGGCCCGATTCCGTTGCGGAATCTCACTTGCGATAAACGGCGATCCCAAACAGACAGCAGACCAAAGCGCAACGGCGGAAAATATGGACCGAAGAATTAACATCGCCCGAGCGTTCGGCACGGCTGACAAAGATGAAGTGTTGCGGCGAACTTTCTCTACCATGTAACAAGCATCCACATTTGCAGGTGCAACGGCTGCCAGTGACGTTTCACAGCGCTACCTGATCTTGCCTGATCGGCTCTTCCCAGGGAGCACATCTGAAACTTGAAGCGAGAACGCGAATAGATGTAATCCTTCAAATGCGATCAGCATTCACGCCTGATTATTTCATTAACTCTGCGGAAAAGGCAAGCAGCGGCGCCTTCGAAGTTCTGGCTGCATCCTTACGGCTCGGCGATCGGTCTTTCGAGCCTTGTTGAACGCCTCCTCGCAAAAACCGCGCCGATAGTCAGCCCGAGAATCGCGCCGGCACTATCGATCATGATATCCGCTACAGAAGGACTGCGCGACGCGACGAACGTTTGATGAAATTCGTCCGTGACAGCGACCAGAGTGCACGCAGCCCAGACACTTGGGTAAAGGATCTCCGTGCGTTTGAGATTAGTCATGCGAATCGAAGCTCGGAGTAAAAGCAGCGCCAAAATCGCGTATTCGCTCAAATGGGCACACTTCCGAATGATGAAGTGAATCGATGCAAGTGAGTCGGGAGAAACGTCGGGTTTGAGCCAACGCAAAAACGGGACAATGAATCGCGACGTGTGCTCAGTCGACATCAGATCGGTCGAGTCGATGAAAATTACGACGAGCCAAACCAGCAGTGGCAGCCAGTATTTTAGAAAGCGTCGCATTCGTTTGCACAGCTCCGCCGTGGCGGTCGCCGATTAAATAAATGGCGTTTCACAGAAACGCCCTACAAATTTACCAATCTGAAACCCGTAATCATGACACAACAATTAGCAATTCTTGGCCCCCTGACCTTCGAACCCATCTTCATGGAACGCATTTGGGGCGGACGACGTCTAGAGTCTGAATTCCGGAAAAAATTGCCGCCGCAGAAGCCTATCGGTGAATCATGGGAAATAGTAGATCGCCCCGAAGCACAGAGCGTTGTCGGCGACGGGCCGCTGCGCGGAAAAACCTTGCACGAGCTCTGGACCCAAAATCGGGACGAAGTCTTCAGAGACGTTCCTGATACTCCACGTTTTCCGCTGCTGGTGAAGGTTCTGGATGCTCACGACAAACTTTCACTGCAGGTGCACCCGCCACATGAAGTCGCCAGTAGATTAGGGGGCGAACCCAAGGCTGAGTTCTGGTACGTTGCAGCAGCCGATCCTGATGCTGAGCTTTATCTCGGATTTCGTGAATCAATCACACAAGATCAATTCGAGAAGACGCTTCGCGATGGAACGGCAGCCGACCACGTCTACAAGGTACGTGTCAAACCGGGCGACGCCGCGTTCCTTCCAGCGGGGCGTTTCCATGCTCTTGGGGCCGGTACTTTGCTGATCGAAGTTCAACAGAACAGCGACACGACCTATCGCGTGTTCGATTGGAACCGCGTCGATGACAAAGGGCGAAGGCGTCAGTTGCACATCGATCAAGCGCTTCAATGCATCAACTTCAATGATGTCACTCCCAACTTAGTCGATTCTACAGGTGAGATTCTTCTCAGGCATGAATTGTTTGAAGTGCAGAAATGGAGTCTCACAGCGCCCCGCGAAATTTCACCCAAAGGCCAATTTGCGATTGTTTGTTGCCTGAGCGGCTTGCTTCGCTGTGGGAGTACTGAACTTGCACCCGGAGGGTTCTGTCTTGTTCCAGCTTCGGTCGTAGATCGAAGATTTCATCCCCTGCACAAGGATAGCAGCCTTTTGCGAATTACGATTCCAACATAGAGGCAATTCAAGTCTCTGTTCGGGCGCGGCGGAACGCTCCAAAATAGTAACTTAAGATACCCTGACTTCGAGCCGACCTTTCCTATTGTGAAGGAAAGTACAACTAAAAAAGAAAGGAGCCGCGTTCGACTCGGTGATACTTCTTTTTCTTCTCTTCGTTCTCAAACTTGCGTCGGAAGCGGAGCTATTACTTCGACGGTGATGGCGTTCGGACTGGAAGTCTTCCATTTCTCGAAGTGACTCCCAGCGAGCTGATTCAGGCGAAAATCCAAACGTGCCCGGCAACCTCGTGATTCTTGACCGGAATCGCGTTCGTTCTTTGCGGCTGGCTGGATCCTCCTCGAGCTGTCGAGGCAAGGAAGGTGCCAGCTCCGCACGATGCGAAGCAGAGTAAAACAATCGCGATTTTTACTGTTCGAGGCATGGGCTGGCTTCAGTTTTGTGGCACACTTTCACTCCAAAGCTTCTCCCAATCGACGCAAATAAGTAAAGCTATAAATTCCCGTGCCATGTCCATCGGCCCAGCGTGGTTGCAACGCGTAGCCGCCCACGAGATCGAAGCCGACGAGTTGAAAACTCTTATCGGTATAAGTCGCGTGCGGCCGCGAAATATTACCGAGCACGTCGGGTTCGCCTCCACATCCGGCACAAGGGCACGCCCGGCGCAGCGTCTCGAGCTTGAAAAACGATTCCGCGCCGTCAGTCCAGGAGATGGCAAGCTCGTCTCCTATTTGTTGAATGTTTGTCGGTTCGAGCCGCATGAAATTTCGATCTTACAACGATATCGATCTTGAGAGTAATTCTTGGGCTGGAGGTGTAGAGACGCGTGTCACGCGCAGAAGAAGGAAATGCGAATTTGCGGCCGAGGAGAACCCCCAAACTACCCAGCATTTTTCCGGGGCTTGCATCGCTCACCGAAAATGGCCGTGCCCACCCGCGCCAGGGTAGCTCCTTCCTCAACTGCAGCTGGAAAATCATTTGTCATCCCCATGGAGAGATGAGGAAGTTTCGCATGGAATTCTTTCTCAAGCGAATCGCGTAGGTTGCGCAGCCGCACGAAGAATTTCCGAGACGCTTCTGCTTCTTCCGCTAGCGGCGGAATACACATTAGTCCCTCGATCGACAATCGTGGAAGCGCAAGAAGAGATTCCATTTCTACACGCAGAGTCTCGGCCTTGAAACCGAATTTACTCCCCTCGCCGGCCACATTTACTTCCAGTAACGCCCGTGGACGCATCCCCTCGTCCGCTGCGATCCGGTCTATATCCCGCGCCAGAGCAAGTGAATCGACACTGTGAAAAAGTTCGAAAAGGGGTAACGCGTGCCGGATCTTGTTTTTCTGGAGATGTCCTACAAAATGCCAGCGCAAGTTTGACGGTAGCTCTGGGATTTTGCTACGTGCTTCCTGGACGCGGCTTTCACCAAAAAGCATCTGCCCGGCTTCAATTGCCTCGCGAATTCTCTCGACTGGATGCGTCTTCGTTATTGCAACAAGCTCGATTTCCTCCACCGGGCGACCAGATTTCGCAGCGGCTTCCGCGATCTGCTCGCGCACACGTTCAAGGTTTCCGGAAACGTCCATCAACTACGACTCTAATGAATTCTGTCTATTTCGAAACCTCCCGGGTGCGCGGTAATCGGGTTCGCTCATTTGCTCGCGAGTCGATCCGAAATGACTCAGAACGAATCCATGAAAAGTTATTTACTTCTTTTCGGAATCATTATCGTGGCGGCACTCACTTGTTCCAGCGTACTTGCCCAAGAGAAGGTCGCCATACCAACTAATGCCACTGTGCTCAACATCCTGCAGACCAATGCCGGTAAAACTATCGAATTACACCTGAGATCTGGAGAAGAACTCGGAGGGAGAGTTGGTCAGGTTACCGACAACATTGTCTATCTCTCCCATCTCACCGGCGCCGAATTTTTTGACGCCTTTGTGGACGTAAGAGATGTCTCAGCTGTGATGATTCGTGCGGCCGGGAGATAGCGTGGCAGTACCGACCGATGGACAACCACCTGCGGACCAGGTGGTAGGCAAGCGTGGCCGTCGTCAATCCACGCATACTGGAGGCGATCGTCCCCATAAGTATTCTATTGGCGTTTTTGAATTGACACGGCCCCAGTCCATAAAGCTCGCGCCAGAAGTTAGTCTTATCGAGTTAGCCTTAAATCTGATGCCAAGATTTTTGGTTTACAACGCAAAGCGACCGTTTCAAATAATGCGCCATGATTACGACCAAAAACATCGGCATGCTCCTGCTCGCGATTTATCTTATCGTCGTTGGAATCGTTACTTTGACCGGACTTGGCATCGGCATCATCACGGGCGTGCTGGCGCTGCTGGCAGGAATTTTTATCCTGATTGGGCGCTAGGCTTAGCAGCTCACGCGAGCAATTCCATCATTTGCCTGGCGAGCTTGGGACCAATGCCTGCTTCTTCGTGTTTGAAGTAAACAAAAACTTCTTGCCAGTCAGATCCTTGTTCTTGAACAAACTTACTCCATCGCTCGACGTCGCTTCCCGTGTAATCTTCGCGACGTAGCCGCAGATAACCGTACTTAGCAGTGGTAATCTTCGGCGTCTCAAGCTTTTCAGTGTCGGCGATACAAAGCGCAACACTCCGTGCCCGTAGCGTTTCAAAGACTTCATCATCGAACCATGATTCGTGACGAAATTCGAACGCAGCGCGCATCCCACCAGGCAAGCCATTCAAAAAATCACCCAGCACAAGAGTATCTTTCTTGAAATTAGGTGGGAGCTGAAACAACACCGGCCCCAATTTTTCGCCCAGCGCCGAGGTCACATCGTGGAAATATCGCAGCGTGTCCGCGCATTCGCGCAATTTTGACCAATGCGTGATCTTTTGTGGCGCTTTTAATGCGAACCGAAAGTTCGTCGGCGTCAGCGCTTTCCAATTATCGATCGTCTTGGGCGCTGGGATCCGATGAAATGTGTAATTGATTTCCGTAGTCGAAAGGCGCTCCGCGTAGAACGGCAACATTTTCGCCACAGGTAAATCTTCCGGGTAAAAATTGCCTTTCCACTCGGCATACTGAAAACCTGAAGTCCCAATCCAGAATTTCATAAGGAACGCGAGGGTGAAGACTTCTCCACTTAAGAGCATGCTTCAAGGAGCACGAAAAACTTTTTTAAGCGTCCGGTGCCAAGGCTGCATCCGAATCCAATCTAGCGGCGTGCTCTTTGGGCCCAGTCAATTCGAACGGGAAAAGAGAACATTTATCAGCGCCGCGATTCAACGAAGGAGGGAGAAATCATGCAAAAAATGCTCTTAAGCATTGCATTGGCAGTTGTCGCCCCATTCGCGTGGGCACAGGTGTCAGAAACAACCACAACGACGACAACTACGGAAGGAAACGGAACCATCACCGAGTACACTCCGGGAAGCGCAATCGTCCTGAGGGAAGCTAGCGGACCCGTCCACTATCGCTTCGGGAAGACGGTCACTTATGTGACCCGAGGCGGCAGGGTGCTCGATGAAGACGCGGTGAGAACGAAAGTCAGAGTCGGCGTTCCCGTTCGCGTTCACTACGTTGGGACAGGCCCGAACATGGTTGTTGATCGTGTGATCCTCGATGAGGACTAAAATCTAAGTTCGTTTGTCTCCATCGCGCCTTTCTGTTCTGCTCGGTTGTGGCACAACAGCAAAGGCGCGTTTCTCTTTAAGACTCGACAACGAAATGTGTCGCTCAAGCATGGATTCCCGCCCTGATGCGCAAATCGGAATTTCATTAAGCTGCTGAAGTGAATCACAAGCAAGGCTTCGAGAGGCAAGTAAAACTTTCAAGCGTCCGCTTCCGAGGCGACATCCGAAACTTAGTATGGCGGCGCGTTCTACTTAGCCGCTGAATCCAAGAGGCGAAAGAGGGCGCTTACTACCGCCGCAACTCAACCAAGAAGGGGAAAAACATGAAAAAGATGCTCTTAAGCATCGCCGTGTTAGGGCTCGCCTCGTTTGCATCGGGGCAGCCATCGGATCAAACCATAAAGCAACCGCTCATGAAGGAGCAGGATATAAGTCAGCAACCGCGGCGATCGACAACGACCACTCGGACGACAACGTCCGAAGCCAACGGTACGATCACGGAGTATACTCCGGGGAGCGCAATAGTACTAAGGGAAACCACCGGCCCCGTGCGCTATCGCTTCGGCAATACAGTGACATATGTGACACGCAGCGGCAGGGTCTTGGATCCGGCGGCCGTGAAATCAAGAGTCAGAGTCGGCGTTCCAGTCCGAGTCCAGTATTCTGGGACAGGCCAGAACATGGTTGTTGATCGCGTGATCCTCGATGAGGATTAATATCTAAGACCGTTTGTCTCCATCGCGCCTTTTTCTCTGCCTCGCTAAGGAAGGGGAAGTTCAGCGCGATCCACATTACGCCGACAGGATGGAGGTAAAAATTTCCGCTGCGTTTCCCATGCTGCAGCATTTCCTTGTCATAACGAAAAGTTGGCAGCTTTGTGATACGCCGCACCTTCCACAAGAAGGGCATTGGCATTCACGGAACCAACGAGCCTGATTCGATTGGTCGTGCGGCCAGTCACGGTTGCATTCGCCTGGCCAACTGGGACGTGGTGCGGCTTGCCACAAAAATAAAAAGCGGCGACAACGTTTCCATCCATTAAAGTCGCAATGATGAGTGAAACAGATGCTTCCAAGGCGTTGGAGATCCTGCACGACTGGGTCCAATCCGAGAGTCTTCGGAAACATTGTTATGCAGTCGCCGACTCAATGAAGCATTTCGCCCAATTGCGCGGCGAGAATGCCGATCTTTGGGAAGCCGTAGGTCTGTTGCACGACATGGATTACGAACGCCATCCAAATCTTGAACGCAGTCCGACCGAGGGCCACCCATTCGTCGGCGTTGCCTGGCTTCGCGACCGTGGATGGGGCGAAGAAGTCTGTCGCGCAATTCTTTCGCACGCGGATTACGCAAACGTTTCGCAAGAGACGCTTCTCGAAAAAACGCTGTATGCCGTCGATGAACTGAGCAGCTTCGTTGTCGCTGTCGCCCTCGTTCGGCCAACCAAGAGCATTCACGACGTCGATGTTCGATCTGTAAAGAAGAAGATGAAAGACAAAGCATTCGCGCGCGCGGTGAACCGCGATGATATCATTCATGGCGCTGAGCAGCTCAGTTTGCCGCTCGACGCTGTCATTGCCGAGGTAATTACTGCATTGCAAGTTGATGCAGAGCGTCTCGATCTGGTCGGAACCGCCCATTCAACTCCACCCTGACGCAAGCGGGAATCGCCAAGGCTGCGTCCTTAGAGCTTTTCGGCAACAATTTCCAGCACCAACGGCGTAATCATCAGCGCATTCGGATTCATTTCTGTCTTTGCGAGGTCGTCGCGAACTTGGTTCGCAAACTCCTGGTTGATTCGTCCCGTTTCGATCAACCGGGGAAGATAGGTTTTAATGAAGGTTGCCGGCCATTGCCACATGTGATCCTTGGGGCGCACACAAAACAAATGCGGCCTGGCCGCGCGAATTGTGAAGCCATTCGCAGGAAGCAGCGTTGCCAGTGCCACTGCTCCGTCAGGTTGACCGCCGGACTCACGCCACGTGGCGATCACATGTTCGCGAAACCGCTCCTGATTGACCAATCGTGGGAAGAAGTGCCAGCTCTCATAATGACCGTATTCATGGAAAATCGCCAGGCTCCCTCTGTGCATCACCTGGCACAGTTTCTTAATCAATATTGAGGGGTCATTTACAAATGACACGACCCATCGGCACCATGAAAAATCGTAATCTCCGCCGGGCAATTCATCTGTCACTAAATCCAGTTGGTGAATCTTCACGTTCTCGAGCGATCGCGCGCGACAGGTCTGTTCCATCGCACGGATGAAGTTCTCGG
>JBEDUS010000351.1:0-8270 GCA_040414975.1 Candidatus Udaeobacter sp. | reverse complement strand
CCCGCTGGCAATTTCCTTTAGCAGGCGGCGCATGATTTTGCCACTGCGCGTCTTTGGGAGCGCTTCGGCGAAACGAACTTCATCCGGTTTTGCAATCGCGCCGATGTGCATGCCGACATGTTCGCGGAGTTCTGCCTTGAGTTCGTGGGTGGCATCAACGCTTGCTTTCAATGTCACGAATGCAACGACTCCCTGTCCCTTTAACTCATCTGGTCTGCCGACCACGGCCGCCTCGGCAACTTGCTGGTGACTAACCAGCGCGCTTTCAATTTCTGAAGTGCCGAGTCTGTGGCCTGCCACGTTGAGCACATCATCAATTCGGCCAACAATCCAAAAATAACCGTCTTCATCGCGGCGCGCGCCGTCGCCCGTAAGGTAATTGCCCTTAAATTCGCTCCAGTATTGCTGTTTGTAGCGCGCCTTGTCGCCATAAATCGTGCGCAACATCGACGGCCAGGGCCGGCGAATGATTAGCTTGCCACCAATGTTCGGTCCGACTTCGTCTCCTTTTTGATCAACGACAACTGGATCGACACCGAAAAACGGGAGCGTCGCGCTACCTGGCTTCGTTGGAATCGCGCCGGGCAAGGGAGTGATCAGAATCGATCCTGTTTCCGTTTGCCACCACGTATCGACGACCGGACAACGCTTGCCGCCGATGTTTTTATAGTACCACATCCACGCCTTTGGATTAATTGGCTCGCCGACTGTGCCGAGCAGGCGAAGCGATGAGAGATCGTGTTTCGCAACCCAATCGTCACCCCAGCGAATAAATGCGCGAATCGCCGTTGGCGCCGTATAGAGAATGTTAACCCGATAGTCTTCAATGATTTTCCAGAACCTGTCCGGTTCCGGCCAGTTCGGCGCCCCTTCGTACATCACTGTTGTCGCGCCGTTGGCGAGCGGGCCATAGACGATGTAGCTGTGGCCTGTGACCCAGCCGACATCAGCGGTGCACCAAAAAATGTCCTCATCTCGAATATCGAAGGTGTATTTCATTGTCGAGTAAACGCCGACCAAATAACCGCCCGTAGTGTGGAGGATGCCTTTGGGTTTCCCAGTGGAGCCACTCGTGTAGAGAAGATAAAGCGGGTGCTCGCTGTCGAGGGGCACAGGGTGACAGTTTGCGTCGACATATTTCAGCTCGCGATGCCACCAGACGTCGCGGCCTTCTTCCATGTGAATGTCATTTCCGGCGCGGCGAAAAACGATGACGCGCCTGACTGAAGTGCCATCACCTAGTGCGTCGTCGACATTTTTCTTCAAAGGCACAATTCCACCCCGGCGATACGAGCCGTCAGCTGTGACGACTGCGATCGCGCCACTATCGGCAATGCGATCTCGAATGCTATCGGAGCTAAATCCGCCGAAGACTACCGAGTGCACCGCACCGATCCGTGCGCAGGCGAGCATGGCGACCGCGGTCTCAGGAATGTTCGGGAGATAAATGATGACACGATCGCCTTTTTTGATGCTGTTTCGTTTCAGGACATTCGCGAAGCGGCAAACCTCGCGATGCAGCTGCTGATACGTAACGGTGCGTTTGTCGCCAGGTTCGCCTTCCCAAATAATTGCCGCCTTGTTCCGGCGCGGACCGGTCAAATGTCGATCCAGGCAATTTTCCGAAATGTTGAGTTTGCCGCCAACGAACCACCTCGCGAACGGCGGTTTCCATTCGAGCACCTTTTTCCAGCGCGCCTGCCAGAACAGCTCGCTCGCTTCGCGTGCCCAGAATTTTGCCGGCTGCCGGATTGATTCTCGATACATCCGCCGATATTGAGCGAGACTCTTGATTCGTGCGTTTTTCGCAAAATCCGCTGGCGGTTTAAAAATACGCTTCTCAACCAGGTGCGACTCGATGTTGTCATGCATGAGCAGTTCCTAATATGCCGAAGAAAATTTTTGGGCAAGCGCGCGCTTCGGTGCCGGTTACATGGTTACAAATCTCACAGGAGCATGGCAGCGTCCTGTTGTAGCTTTGTAAGCCTTATAACTTTTTAACGATTTTAAGTGCTGAAAGCGATGATTGAACTGCGAGGAGACGAGTATTTCATGCGTGAAGCATTGCGTCTGGCCAACAAGGCGGCCGTGGCCGACGAAGTGCCGGTCGGCGCAGTTATTGTTCGAGCAGGCACAATCATTGCGCGCGCTCATAATCAAGTAGAATTGCTCAAGGATGCGACCGCCCATGCGGAAATGCTGGCATTGACGCAAGCTGAAGCCGCGGTTGGAGATTGGCGACTGACCGATTGCGATCTGTACGTGACCAAGGAGCCGTGCGCGATGTGCGCCGGCGCGGTCGTCCACACTCGGATTAAACGCGTGATTTTTGGCTGTGCAGATCCGGCTGCCGGTGCGGCGGGCACCGTGATCAACCTCCTGCAGATGCCCGTTTTGAATCACCGCTGCGTAATCGCGTCCGGCGTTTTGGGGAACGAGTGCGCTGCGATTCTCAGGGATTTTTTTCGTGAAAGACGTGGCGCCCGCAACGAGGTCGACCGTCTTGAAGAAGGCTAAGGTCGAGTGAGCATTCCGGTGAGATCATCGGCGATTCTGCGGCGGTCTTTGTCGGAACTCCCGGGGAATCAGACGGTGTGTTTCATGCGCCACAAAATCTTGAAAAGGGCGGTCATGGAGTCTCTCCATGCACCATGCACCATCTGAAAGGTTTTTCTCCCGGGGTTAGGAAGCGTTCTGTTTCGCATACTCTTTCTCAGTTGTCGAGTCTCGGAATAAATTTCGGCGGACCCGATGAGAGGAAGATCACGAATGCAAATTATGAGTTGACTGATCCTGATGAACGATTCTATTTACGCGCTTTCTAGTCCTCTAAAGGGTGTGTAATTCGGGGCGGTTGGAAGGTCACCGGGTAATCGCACCATTTTTGCAAAAGTAGCCATTGCTCCACTATGAGAAGACTTCATGCCACAACACTGATCGGAATTATCGGAATCGCCGGAGGACTAACGATCCTGCTCGCTTTCCCGGTCGAGAAAGTCGAACCGGCAACCCCGACCATCAAAGTCCCTGGTCCCTATCCGTACGAAACACCTGTGCAGATTCCGGCGTCGAGGACCGTTTCCGAGTCGTCGGTCTTACCCACGCCGGCCCCTTTTCCCTACCGCGAGCCAACATCCTCGCTCTCGGCTACCCACGATCGCGGTTCACGGACTGCAAATGCGCGGCGGCCCCTTACCGCGAAGGCGGTGCGGGAGGCAGCATTCAAATACAATGGAGTTCCAGGTTTCTGTGGATTTCTGGCAGCAGTTCCCGCCAACGTTAGTGTATTCGATGCGAAGCTCGGAAGGACACGCACACTTGTGCAAGGAGGCCACGTAGTGCGCAAGAACGTAGCGTGGCTCCGCAACGGTAAGAAAACCGCACACAAGCAAAGCCGAACGCTCGTCTCAGTCGAACAACTCGGCGCGCGGAATCCAGGAATTTGAGCACAGGTGCCACGCGAGGTCGTGGGAGCGCTTTTGCGTGCTGTGTGGCTGCCTCGCTAGGATTCGAAGCTAGACAGAGAGATTTTGCTAGGTAAATCGGCGGAGTCATACCACCCTACGTTAGGGTGAGTCACACCACTTGGACGAAGGACGAATTCGTCGCCAGAAGTTGTTTCTTCGCAGTTTGAGTTTACAGGACACCTGTGTCTTGTTGGTGGGATATTCAGTTTCCAGACGACTCCGCCGAATGGCGAGCACATCAGGAAAGCGACACACAGCGGAGATTGAGCGACTGCTCGAAGTGTTACGACCGGGAGTTATTCACCCGATCGCGGAATGGACACCGGAGCGTGTCCGAAAACTGAGGGACCAATGGCAGGGAAACCGCGACTGGTGGATGAGTTTTACGCCCGAAGAACAACGGAGGCAGCACGAAGCTTATTGGGCATTTGTCCGCAATCGCCGGGAGTGAAACGGCCTCTGCCTAAAGGCGCTGTAGCAAAAAATCTATCGGGCCCCCCCGGAGCCCCCCATAGTGTTTTGCATTGGAGGAGGAGTAGACGCCGGTGGCATTCCAGCAGCCTGACCCATAGTTTGTCTCGTTGTCTGACTCGTTGTGGTCGTATTCGTCCCGGATGTGCTCGTGCAAGACACCAGCGTTAGACCGAGGATCGAAAATGCCGAGGAAACAATGATCGATTTTTTCATATTGTGTGAACTCTTTCTCTAAGGGTAATTCGTCAATCAGGCGCACGATGGATTTGTGTATAGGTAAAATCCGATGCTGGCTGCGCTCAGGATCGCGCTAGAATGCGAATTGATTACCAAGCGCACCACTCTACGGAGTAGGAGTCGGTTGCGTCATCGGCACCAATTGAATCGGCGTCGGCGCAATATAGATCGGGTTTGCAAACGATCCCAAGGGCGCACTCGTGGATTGACTCTGAGTCGCCTGATCTACCGCCGCCTGCACTCGCGCCTGCTGGATTTTGTATAGTTCTGATTGTTCCGCCGCGAGATGCGCACTTGCAGCTTGGAGTTGCTTCTCGCGCGACGTGGCGCATCCGATCATTAGCAGTCCGCTCACCACGAGCAATAGCAACCGGATCATAATTTTCCGCTAGGAACCTCTGACCTTGAGCTAATCCACTTCGTTCAACTCAACGCAAATCGCAATCTAAGACGCTTTACGGCGCACGGCGCTTTGTGATTGAATCGCGCCCCGATGATCTTGTTTCGATTCGCGATTCCGGCACACGTTTACGGCACACGTCGGCATTTTGAACCAGCGATATTGTCTGTTTTGATTGTTTTCTTTCTGTCTTCGCTCGCGGTTCAGGCTGTTCCCGAAGCAGCGCACAAAACAGATGCGGAATTGACCAAGGCATTGATTGGCAGATGGGAACTGCCTGGCAAAGTAGAATTTCCAAAACATTTCCTCACGTACAACGCGGATGGTCCTAGCGAAGGATTTTGGATCAGCGATAATCGTGGCTCTCCCGGGCGCGTTCAAACCGAGGCGAGATGGCGCGTAAAGGATGGGTATCTCGAACGGGAAATTATCAAAGAGCTCCCCGCGAATTACGAACCCCTTCCGTACAAGGTGCACTTACAAATCGAATGAATCGGGAACGGGATTATGAAATTGCGCGATGAAAAAGGCCGCAAGCAGGGAACTGAAGATCGGTCACTTACCTGCGCTGCCGCCTCTTTTTCCAGCGACGTGGGCTCCGGATCTATCCACGGATTTGGCTAAAAAGATCGCTGTTTCAACCCCGCAGCCGGATTATCCAATCAATGCGCGAGCACGTCGAACACAAGGAAGGGGTGTGTTCACGCTTGTCCTAACGGAAAGGGGCGAGGTTGCTTCGATCCAGATTCTGAAAAGCACGGGCAGCCAAGACTTGGACAACGCGGCTGAAAACGCGCTTAGAAAGTGGCGTTTTAAACCGGGAACCGGAATAAAAAAAGTAAGAATTCCGATCGATTTTATCCTCACGCGATAACATGCACGTTTACGAACTTCGTCCGCACAAAGATCATCGCGGCTTTGATCTGCCCGGCTGATTGCCCTTCCAATATCCCGGCGCGTTGTGATTGAATCTCGGTGCCGTCAAACGACAATTTTCTTGGTATGAAAAACTCGATCATTCTCATTTCGGCCCTCTCTTCAGTAGCGATGATGCTGGCTTCGTGCGAGAGCATTCCAAGTGCATATAACCCCTTTCCATCCGATGCGCCGATAACAACCATCGAACCTTCGGGCCCACCCGTACCGGGTGAGGAAATAAAATCGCACCCCTAAGAATCGCGCATATCGCGTCGATGGATTGCTACCCTTGCCCCGACCCGATGACATCGACCCCGCACGTTTACGAAGTCCGCCCCCGCAACGATCATCGTGGTTTTCGTCTAATCTCTGATGTGCTGCCGTTCGGCAGCCTGTGGTACTCCACGCCGGATGACGCAATCGACTTCGCTAAGCACCGCAGCCGCGCACACGATGCCGTGATCAGCGTTTACGATGCGGCTGGCAAACTGATCGAAAACACACGGACACAAGGGCGATTTCAAAGAGCCTTGAGAGCAACATTTTTGTCGTTGACGACAAAGAAAGTGATTTTATGAATCATTCTTCGAGGTTGGATGCCCAATGGCCGATAAAACAGAGGTCACCTGGTTGAAGAAGCCGGAAGAGGGCAACTACACAGCAGCTAAGTCGTATTTGAGCTTGCTATATGACGAGCCGACCGTCTCCGGACATCTTGAAAGATTAAAAGGCGCCCCGATGTCTAAATTCAGGGCCAAGGATATTTTTAGAGCATCACGTCTGTCGTTGTTAGGAGTTAGCAATTTTCACGTCAAAACAGACAGGAAGAAAATAAAAGCGGGTAAGGCTCTATCGCCGCTTCTTTTGATAAGAGATAGTAGTAACGGGAAAGTGATCATAGCTGATGGTTATCATCTACTCTGTGCAGTTTATTCTTATGACGAAGACGCTGTGGTTCCATGCAAAATCGTATAGGAGCCACCGCCCGAATCTCCGAATGATTCGGCTTTGAGATGCTGCGGACTTGAGTAGAGAAATGATCAACCTTTGCTTTGTCATTACAGGCGGCCCAGGGGCAGGCAAGACGACGATACTCCATGCGCTGGCAGAACGGGGATATATTTGTGCCGCTGAGTCCGCACGCGCCATTGCCACGGCGCGCCTGGCGAGCGGCTTGAGTCCACGGCCTCCGTGGGCGCAGTTCGGCAATGAGATGCTTCAGAGGGATATCGCCCGCTACCGGGAGACGCATGGTACAGATCACCCCGTGTTTTTCGACCGAGGCATCGTGGATGCCCTCGGTATTCTTGATCAACAGTATGCTATGTCTCTAGGGAGGTCGAAGAGTACATCCGGTCATTTCCTTATAACAAAATGGTGCTGCTCACGCCTCCTTGGGAAGCGATTTGCCGTACCGACGCTGAGCGCGATCTGACTTTTGCTGAATCGGTGCAGGTGTGTGAGAGTTTGAAGACGTGGTACGCGCGGTGGGACTATCAAACCATTGAAGTACCTCGTACCGCCATTGACCAACGCGTCAACTTCATCCTACAAACCGTCGAATATGCCCTAACAAGCCGCTGCACCTGACTGCCTCCAGTCAACCTTGCCACGACACCCTGCCGTGGCTTATCTCCTTCTCGTTAGACGTATGTTGCCACTTTCGCGCATTCCACCTGAGGGAGAATGGCCGTTCGCGGACCCGCAGAACCTTGCGACCTTCACGACCGCCCACGTCATGGAGCAGGGCTCTCCAATTCTACTCGTCGTGCACGATGATGACGGCGCTTGGCAATTTCATTGGGGCGGTACGATTATATCAGCGGATTGCAAAGTAGTGTGCTTGAAAGAGGTGTTTTTGCTCGACCCGTCCATCGCAGAGGTTGCCGACCTGCCCCTTGGTTGGCAGGCAGAGCGCGCCGCTGCGGGCAGGCCTTGGACTCGCTCGCCGCGGCCGCCCGACGCTGACGACGATGCAACGTGATACGCCTAACCAGTCGATGAAGCCAACGGCCCTACCGCGAAGACATCATTCATGGCGCTGAGCAGCTCGGTCTGCCGCTTGACACTGTCATTGCCGAAGTGATTACAGCATTGAAGCTTGATGCAGAGCGTCTTGGTCTGGCCGGAACCGCACATTCAACTCCCCCCTGAAATCGAACGGGGATCGGCAAGGCTGCGCGTTTAGAGTTTTTCGGCAACAATCTCCAACACCAACGGCGTAATCATCAGCGCGTCCGGATTCATTTCCGCCTTTGCTAGGTCGTCCCGAACTTGATTCGCAAACTCTTGATTGATTCGTCCCGTTTCGATCAACCGGGGAAGATAGGTTTCAATGAAGGTTACCGGCCATTGCCACATGTAATCCTTGGGGCGCACACAAAACAAATGCGGCCTGGCCGCGCGAATTGTGAAGCCATTCGCAGGAAGCAGCGTTGCCAGTGCCACTGCTCCGTAAGGCTCACCGCCGGACTCACGCCACGTGGCGATCACACGTTCGCGAAACCGCTCCTGATTGACCAATCGTGGAAAGAAGTGCCAGCTCTCATCACCGTATTCATGGAAAATCGCCAGGCTCCCTTTGCGCATTACATGGCCCAGCTTCCTAATCAATATTGAGGGGTCATTTACAAATGACATGACCCAACGGCACCATGAAAAATCGTAATCTCCGCCGGGCAATTCATCTGTCACTAAATCCAGTTGGTGAATCTTCACGTTCTCGAGCGATCGCGCGCGACAGGTCTGTTCCATCGCACGGATGAAGTTCTCGG
>JBEDUS010000350.1:0-5091 GCA_040414975.1 Candidatus Udaeobacter sp. | reverse complement strand
AGTCCATCACTGCAGCCGAGCACAATGCGGGCGCGCATCGCGAGAGCTTGCCCGGGTCTTCGGGCGGCGCGTCAGCATAGTCAGCTTCTCCTTCTCCTCGGCGGTCACATTGAGCGTTTTGGTGGGGCGTCCGATGGCCATACCCAAGTGTGTGCAGCGCCTAAAATATTCAATGCATTTCTGACTCAGAACACAGTAGTCGTCGCCGCTTTGGTTCTATTGCCATTGGTGTGCCTGAGCACCATAATCAATATATGCTTCTTCGATTTCCCTGATAGGCGGCCCGACGCGAATGCCCAACCTGTCATCTTGAACGGGCTCTTCGCAAACCGTTGTTTCAGATATCGCGGGGCGATCACAGGACAAGTAATTCATGGTGATCGTTCCCTGCCCCGCGATGATCATCGCCCGCTCCAGCACATTTCGAAGTTGGCGGATATTACCAGGCCACGGATCGTTCCGGAACCGTTCTAGCACCTCCGGATCGATTGCGGCGATGCGACATCCGTGTTTTTCATTCAAATTGGCGATGATCGCTGCGCATATCATCGGAATGTCGTCTCTGCGATCTCGCAGAGGCGGCAACTCAATCTGGAAGACGTTGAGCCGGTAATACAAGTCTTCGCGTAGGCGTTTCTCCCTGATTGCATTGAAAAGATTCCGGTTCGTAGCTGCAATCACTCGTACGTCTACGGAAATGTCGTTCTTCCCGCCCAGTCGTCGCACGCTTGATTCTTCGAGAACACGCAGCAATTTGGCCTGCGTGGCGATGGGCATGTCGCCTATTTCATCGAGCAGCACCGTTCCGCCGTGGGCTTGCTCGAAACTACCGGCGTGACGCTCCGCAGCGCCTGAGAATGCGCCTTTTTCGTGACCGAACAACTCGCTTTCCATCAGAGTCTCGGGCAAAGCGGCGCAGTTGATCGCGATGAACGGACCGGCTGCGCGAGGACTCATGCGATGGATCGCACGAGCCACCAGTTCCTTTCCCGTACCGCTCTCCCCTGTGATTAGGACGACAACCGAAGTGGGCGCGACTTGACTGATCAGCGAGTACACCTGGCGTATCGCCGGCGTGCGGCCCACCAGATCGCACAAAACGCCTTGATGACTCAACTGACGGTTGAGCAATGTGGTTTCGTTAATCAGACGTTTTTGCGCGATCGCGCGTTCGAGCAGAGCGCGGAGCACGGCCGATTGAACCGGCTTTTCCAGGAACCAGAAAGCCTTCAAATCGTGAACGACGTAAATCGCCTTGTCAATACTTCCGAAAGCCGTGAGGACAATGGTTGGCGTTCGGTCGCCGCGCTGTGCAAGCGCGCGCAGCAGCCCGAAGCCATCCAGCCGGGGCATCATGAGCTCGGTTATGATGACATCCGCAGGGGTCCGGGCCTGGGCGTGGATGGCGTCCTGGCCGTCAGATGCTGTAATTGGCTGAAATCCAAAGGCTTCCAGCATGTCGGCGATCAGAGACCGCTGCGCTGCATCGTCATCCACGATTAATACGCGCGCCGAGTTCTTTTTGGCCATAATCAGTTTAATTGTGCAAAAGTACGACCACAAGCATCCGATTGATTCTATTTGGAATCTTCCTCCAAGGCTATCGAAGGTCTGCAGTTTTTGCCGGCTATTATCGGGAGCACCCGGCATAATCTGTAGGCTAGCAGGCTCAACGGCAGGAAGGTCCCTATTTCCCTGTGATCCAGGTCGATGTGGAACCAAGCCTAGCGAACAGGCAACAATTTCCGGGTTTGGATCGCCAGCAGGAGTTTATCTCGCTGATTTAAATGTCATATCGCAGTTTGGTATTGAAACCGCACAAGAAGGGGACGCGATAATGAGACGCCTGTTCACCACCGCAATCTTTCCCGGACCTTTTGCTCGTGCCGCGAGCCGACCTGCTAAGGGAGAACAGCTTCCAGCCATTGAAATGGTGCTCGGCGTTATCGCTTGGTTTGGCGAGTTAGCGTCGTTTTGCGCGAAGGTCGTACGAGCGATGTTTGTACGGCCATTCGAGGCGGCTGAGTTCCTCCGCCAGTTCGATTCCGTGGGCGCAACGTCCTTTCCCCTGGTGGCTCTTGCCGGCGCGGCGACGGGAGTTGTGCTGTCGATGCAGACTCGAGACAGCTTGGCGAGATTCGGAGCGAAATCAATGTTGCCTGCCGTCATTATCTTCTCGCTGATCAAGGAAACGGGGCCCACGATCACGGGTCTTGTGGTAAGCGGCCGCGTCGGAGCGGGCATCGGCGCGGAACTTGGATCGATGAAGGTTACCGAGCAGATTGACGCGATGGAGGCATCTGCCGTAGATCCGCACAAATTTCTGGCAGGAACGCGCATTCTGGCGTGCATAGTTGCGCTGCCGCTCCTCACGCTCGTCGCCGACTTCTTCGGAGTTGCCACGGGATGGGTCACGACAACGATTGCCGATCCAATCGCCATGCAATACTTCTTGAATCGCGGCCTGAGCGGGGCCAGATTCAGCGATCTTCTCGCGCCAACGTTCAAGACAGCGTTTTTCGGGTTCATCATTGGCCTTGTCTCCTGTTTCCAAGGCATGAGGACTAGTGGTGGAACGGAAGGTGTTGGCCGCTCCGCCACAAGCGCTGTTCTGCTGTCATCTCTGTTAATTATTCTTTCGGACGTGATTTTGGTCCGCCTAACGATTGTGTTTTTCTCGTGAGTCTACGATGTCTGAGATCGAACTCAAAAACGTAACCAAATCCTTTGCGCAACAAAATGTGCTCGATGGAATCGATCTGACTGTAGAGGAGAGCGAGACCATGGCCGTGCTCGGACGGAGTGGCGCCGGTAAGAGCATACTCTTAAAACTTCTCATTGGCCTCGAAAAACCCGATTCCGGCTCAATCTCCATCGAAGGGCGTGAGATCACAGGTTTGGCCTCAAAAGATTTGAATGAAATACGAAAGCAGATCGGTTTTCTGTTTCAGCAGGCTGCGCTCTACGATTCGATGACCATCGAGCAGAACATCGAGTTTCCGCTCAGGCGCCACACCAAGCTCTCCCGGGACGAGCGGAGGGCACGAGCGAAAGATCTGCTAGTAAATGTCGGCATGGAGTCGGACCTCGACAAGCTGCCCGCCGAGCTATCCGGCGGCATGAAGAAGCGCGTGGGACTGGCGCGCGCGCTGGCGCTCGATCCGAGGATTGTCATGTTCGATGAACCGACCGCGGGGCTAGATCCGGTCACTTCGGCTGAAATCGACGACTTGATCCTCAAGCTAAAGAAGAAACGGCGGATAACGTGCGTCATCGTTACCCACGATATTCGCAGCGCAAAGCATATCTCGGATCGAGTTGTGGTGCTTGACCAGGGCAAGATTGTCGAGCAGGGTACGTTCAGCCAACTAGAGAGAAGCGAGAACCCATTCGTCATGCAATTCTTGCGAGGTAGCCTTTGATGACTGCTAAGGCACAAAACATACGCGTGGGCGCTTTCGTCCTGATTTCGATCGGCATACTGGCGTTGTCCGTCTTTCTTGTAGGCAAAACGGAATCTAAATTCCAGGCAAACTATCGTATCCGGGCGCAGTTTCAAAACGTCAGCGGACTTGAGGAAGGAGCTGATGTGCGCATCGGCGGTCTGCGCAAAGGAGCAGTGCGCAAGATCGAGCTGCCGTCGCAGCCTAACGGGAAGATTACAGTCCTCATCGACCTTGCGCGCCAGACTCGGAACCTCGTCAAGCAGGACTCGGTGGCTTCGATCAAGTCCGAGGGACTGGTAGGCAACAAATATGTCGAGGTTTCATTTGGATCGGAAGGGTCGCAGCCCGTTCAGTCCGATGGCACGATAGGCAGCGAGCCTCCGCTCGATATTTCGGACCTGATCGGCAAGTCGGATCAGCTATTAGACTCGGCGAAGGGCTCGCTCGATAACCTCCAAGCGGCCGCACAGAACATCACCACAATTACAGGGAAGATTAACAGCGGTCGCGGAACCGTCGGAGCCCTCATCAACGACAAGTCGGTATACCAAGAGGCGAGCGCAAGCGCCTCCGCGCTCCACCAAGATGCCGACGCGCTGAAACACAATTTTCTTCTGCGCGGTTTCTTCAACAAGCGCGGCTTTGCCGACCCGGCTGAGATTCAAAAACAGAGCATCAAGCAACTGCCTGAAGGCGAACTCCAAAAGGTGTTCACCTTCGAGTCGACGCACTTTTTCGATGATGATTCGGCAAAGCTTAAAAATGAGAAGTCGCTGAAGGAAGCCGGCGAATATCTCCAGACTATGAATCCGGCGCTGTCAGTCGTCGAATCGTCCGCCGGCCCAAAGGGCGAATCGGCCAAAGATCGAGAGCTAAGCCAAGCCCGCGCGTATGCTGTCCGAAGCTATCTGCTCGATCACTTCACACTCGATGACGCACGACTGAAGATCATTGGGGTCGGGAAAAGTAAGAGTGACGCGACTCTGCGCATTCTGGCGTACTTGCGGCAAAGCCAAGCGGACAATAGGTAAACCTGTGGTGCGCAAAAACAAGATCCGTCGTTAAGCAGCCTCCTTCGTGAGCCCATATTCGTGATGCAAGCCGCCGAGCACGGACCTCTTGACAACCCGGTGCCCGACAAGCAGTCTGTACCTGTGCTCGTTGGACGGGACCCGGTCCGACACGGGTTAAGGCAGATGAGGGGCCTAATGCCGAATGCGACCTCCCCCGGTTATACAACTGAGCAACGAAAAAACCATATTACTGATCCTCGAGAGTTCGCGATTCCATCCTTGGAACGGGCAGCGAGTGTTTGTGGAAGCAGCCGGGATTCGAAATGGCGCGCCGCTGTTGCGTTGCCGAGTGGACGACGCGCGTGGATTCCCAGTCCTCGAGATTCCGTTGGATGTTTTGATGCGCACGTCTACGCGAGGATGGAGCTTCACGACAGACCCCTTGTCTGCTGCCAAGCTCTGCGCGACCTGAAGATGCTTCTCGTAGATCTTCAGCAGTCATCCTGGAGTCCAGGACGTGTTGATGGCAGTGCAGTCGAAACCGAGCGATGCTCGCTCAATTTATGGCAAATACCGCTCCCGAGTCCGGTGTTGTCGAGGGAAGTGAACGAGAGAACCGTGAAACTGTTGGC
>JBEDUS010000349.1:0-5396 GCA_040414975.1 Candidatus Udaeobacter sp. | reverse complement strand
CACCAAACATGATCATCCGGTTGTTCACGCTGTCGAAGCCGCCGTTGTTCCACCGGGTAGCTGCTACCGGGCGGGTGGCCCCCGAAGGCGATAGTCTCATCCATGTAGATGTGCCCCCGATTCCATTGGCGTGCGAAAGCACCCAAGTATCGTTGACCGCTCCATTGCTTGCGCTGCCACCGAAGATTGTCATTGTATTGCTACTCGGTTCGTAGATGGCAAAAGTGGCCTCTCGATTAGAGGGGGCACCAGAGGCACCTTGGGCAACGAGGTTAGTCCACACCGGCGTCCCGCCAGTTCCATTCGCATGTGATAAAGCCCAAACCGCGTTGGTTAGCCCACAGGTTGTACCAAGGAGCCCGGTCCCGCCAAAAACAGTCAGGACGTTGTTCGCGGTGTCGTAAACCGCGGTTGAGAAATACTGTCCTGGTGGCGGCCCTCCGGTAGTCGAGAGCTGGGTCCAGTTCGGGGTACCGCCCAAGCCATTGGCATTGCTTAGCACCCATACATCTGGAAAGGTGGCGCAGGCGTTGCCACCGCCATCCTGGCCTGCCCAAACGATCATTGAATTAGTACCGGGATCGTAAACGGCTTGATGACCTTGTCGCGCCGGTGGCGGTCCGCCAGTCGGAAAGAGTTGTGTCCAGGTTGGGGTTCCACCCAAACCATTAGCATGGTCTAGAACCCATACGTTATCGGCAATTGGAAGGCAGCCCGACGATGTAGGAACTGCGCCGCACCCGCCATAAATAATCATGCGGTTATTGGTGACATCGTACACTGCTGAATGGTTGCTGCGCACCTGAGGAGAACCGGGGGCACCATTAGCAATCAGATTGCTCCACGAACCAGTACCCCCCAACCCGTTGGCATTGGTTTGTACCCAGACGTCATTCAAACGCGGGCCCCCCGCAGCTGCGTCATCAGACAACCCTGCGAACAGAATGATCCGATTCGACGAGAGATCGAAGACTGTAGTCGACCCGCCGCGAAATAGAGGGAACGTCAAACCATTGGCACCCACCAGCGTCCAACTAGGACTGGCTGCTGCGATTAGGACCAAAAAACTGCAGACAAACAAAACAATACTCGAAATCAGCTTTGCACGTTTCATACTTTTTTACGCGGGGAGCATTGAACGTGCCACTATCGGGCAGATGCTACATGCATCTAATTGTTAACGTCTTACAAAAATCGCCACCCGTCTTAAGATAACAAAACTTGTAAGAAACACCTGAAACCGTAAGAAAGACCGACGATTATTATTCGTAACTGCCTAATAATGCGCAGCTTATGCGCATGACGTACGGATATAGCAAAGCCTAATTTTTATGTAGATCTCGCCTGGCATGCTGTAAAGAGCAGGCACGTCTCAGTGTCGGCTGCGGTATCTATCTCGCGCCGCCCGAGCTCTTCTCGGATCGCTCGGTGCTCGGCTGAATCGCCCGCGGCGAGATTCAGTAGCCTGGCGAGAGCCCCGGTAGAAAACGCGGAGTAATATTTCACGTTTTTCTCTCAATAGAGTTGGAAAAGGGTGTCCGAAACGTCCGTCCGGACACTTCGGACGATTTTTTTCCAGTCACTCCGGCGAATTTCGTTCAAGGCGAATCCCCTTCCATCCGCGCTGCTCCTTGCCCTTACGGTCGGGAATATCATGTCGGGTCGTGATCCCGAATTGATGCACAACCGTATCGGCAATTACCCCGCCGAACTTATTTTTGGTCAACGCTCGCCAGCCGTGTTCACTGCAAAACTCGACATACGCGGCATAACAGTCAGCAACCGTTAGTTGTTCCTCAGAGTCACGCTCTAGGTTCTCACGGACAAAGACGACATGGCTCTCGCTTTCTAGAAGCAAATCATCCACAACCTTCTGCTGTGCTGGTGTCAAATGGAGTTGAAAGCCATCGGCGCGGATCTTTTCAAACCCTTCGAGCATCCAATTGAGCACGCCGGAAGCTTCATGCGCTAAGATTTGCTCGCTTAAATCAACAATCACTTTTTCGGGTTGTGGATTCCGGTATTCGATGATTGCAAGCCGCCGCCGCCATGCGCCGGTGTCGCCTTCCAGATGAACCGTCAGCCGCGAGTTGCAGGTGACAATAACGTTGAATTTGCAGAGGATACCAGGCGCTTCGTTGCTGTTTTTAAACTCCAGGGTCACTGGGTCTCCGCCGGTGAGTGCCTTGAGAATGCTCGCGCCACGATGATTTAAGAAGTCGTCCGGCACGTCCGCGCCATAAAGCAGGGTTTTGCCGAGAAACCTTCCCAGCTCGAATCGTTCACACAACAGCTGCGTGCGCAACGCGCCGACATTGTCCGCTCCAACATACCCCGAAGCACTCGAATAAATGTCCCCTTACCGCCGCCAGCTGTGCCGATAAGCAGCAAGATTCTCTGCGCGAGGTTTTCACCGATAAGGAACAACCCGCAGGCGCGTTGAAGTAAGTCCAGTTCATCGGCATCAAGAGCAGGCCGCATGAGTGTATCAAGAAACAACGGGCACTTGGCCCGAGGATCGTAAGGGACTGCGAGTTTGTTGCGTCGACAATAGGCTGGAGAAAATGACAACAGCGTCTTGTCACTTAATCGCAACACCCTGTTGGCGCAGGGAATAAACTCTTTTAGGTCGCTCGAAAAAAATTCAGGCGGCACTTCCAAAAGACCGCGTGCCTTTCTAAGGACGCCACTGAGGCGGTTGGAGCCGCGAAGACGGAACTCGAGCATTCGGGTCTCACAATGGTCGCGGCACTGCCATACGCACTCTAACAGCCAGCGGCTGAGTTGCGTCAGCAAAACTGGATCGCGCCGGTAAGCAAAGATTCCTTCGGCTGGAGAGTAAGTGTAAAATCTTTGCTCCAATGGCAGGAATACTGTTGGCGCTTCAGGGCTGCCTTTGTCCCCTAAGGCCGCAGCAAAAAAATCTTCCCCAATGTCTCGCGCCCATAACACGCCATTTTCATCAATCACATCCAAGATGGCACTGCCAAATTCCTTGCTGAGCCCCGGAAACTTCTCGTCAAAGAATTGCGCCGGTTTGGTTGCCACATCCGCCTTCGCAGACTTCGTCTCAACTTCTGGCACTTCCCGCAGCTCTGGTGTGTCGACAATTGATGGCTTCATCATGTCGTTTCCATTGGTTTGAAATTAAGAAAAAAGACGGTTTGCCACCACTACTCCGCGTGCCGTCGGGCATTCGGACAAATTGCGAGCGCGTCCATGTCATAGGGTCCGCGCCGAGGCTCACTGCGTAACGAAAGAATTTCAGCACCCTTTCTTCCGGCTGACCGTGAACATAAAACCAGCCGTGCAGCGATTTGCATCCGCTAAAGACAGCGCACACTAGCGGAGCGTATCTAGCCAGATGAAGCAGAACCGCAGCGTGTTCGTCGATAGTCCCGCCGTCGAACTCGCAAACGAGATGACGACGTTCGCCGGTATTGCTTAGAGCATGTTTTGATTCGCGTCCGTCCTGAGTTTTACCGACGAGTGAGCTCATGGGCGACGGCACAATAAATTCCAGCCCAGCTAGTTCGCCGCGCCACTGTTGCCGGTAACGAGTGTCAAAATCGAACTTCGAACGTCCGCAACACAAAAGCGGATTGCCCGGAAAGAGCTGATCAATGATGTCCTCCGCGTGTTGCGCGCTGTCTTCGATGCGCGGCCGAGATAGTTCCCATAGATCGACAACCCCGCCATTGTCGGGCACGATTGCCTCGCGCTGCTCTTGATTTATCGTTGGCCATTTCGAGACGGCAGGTTTGGACGCTTGATCGTTCGAAGGCTGCCAAGCGCAGACGAACGAGTTTTTAACCGCATCTAGAACTTCTGAATGCGGAACGTGGCGACCGCAATTTGAGACGGCATTTTCCAGCAAGGTGACGATTTCACCTGCAGGCAGATGAGCGTGAAGATGCCTGGCAACCCGGAAAAGCCACCTGTGAACTCCGTTACCACTGTGCGGCACGGTAGCCAACAAATCGCACACGAATTGCGGCAACTTAGCTCCGTGTTTTGTCATAAGAACTCGTTTCTGATTCGCCCGCTGTCTTTACCCGTCGGCGTGCTTCGTTTTAGGACCTTCATTTTCGTCCTCCATTTGCTTGCGAACGAATGCTGCGACTTGATCGAACGGAACAATGTTCGGATCCGGAAAGCCCTCCGTTATGAAGTTTAATTTTGGATGATTTTTCAAGATGGCGACCAAACGGGCCTGCTGTTCCGGCGTGAGTTCGTCGTAGGCCAGGCCGGCGACGGCCATGTGAGCGACAGTATCCCAAGCGTACCCGATCGAGGAGACAGAGAAAATGCAAAGGAAAACTAAAGCGGTTTGTTGGGGAGTTTTCATGGATGCGATGGTATTAATTCGCCCCCACAGACCCAATGAATCACTCGGGCAGATTGCGTCCGAGGAGAGTCCAACGCGCGAGCCACAGCGGTAGCCAGCGGCACGGCTGGCGCTGACCGCGGCACTACATTTACGCCGGCAATCCTTTCCGCGCGATGGTCTCCATCCTCTCGCAGAATCGATCGAGCTCGTTCAGCGTGGTGTAAACGTTGGGCGTGATGCGAATACCTTGAAATTCTTCGTGCATGATCGGCACGGTGAAGATGTGATGTTTGTCGAACAGATATTTTGTCACCGCCTCTGGATTAGTGCCCTCGATTTGAACATTTGCTATCGCGCACGATTGATTGGGATCGAACGAAGTGTTGAACCGAATCTTAGGCACATCTTTGAGCCGGTTCATCCAGTAACGGGACAGGTAACGTAACCGCGCTTCCTTGCGTTTGCCGCCGATACCATTGTGAAATACGAGCGCCTCACCGATGGCGAGCTTCGGCGCGGCCGAGTGGGTGCCGATCTCTTCGAATTTGCGGATGTCCGATGCCTGCTTGGCTTCAGCGGCCATGAGCGGCCAGATTTTTTCGATTTTGTCGCGCTTCACGTAAAGCATTCCGGTGCCTTTCGGCGCGTAGAGCCATTTGTGTAGACTGGTGCCGAAGTAATCGCAACCAAGGTCGCTCTGTTTGAAATAGAACTGGGCGAAGGAATGTGCGCCGTCGACAATGGTCTCAATGCCACGGGCGCGCGCCAGATCGCAGACTGCTTTCACCGGAGTGATCTGGCCGGTGATGTTGATCATGTGCGAGATCAGGACGAGGCGCGTGCGATCGGTGATTCCTTTTTCAAACGCGGCAGTGATCTCGTTGAGGCTCTTCGGCGGGATTGGGACCTTAATGAGCTTCAGCTTTAGATTTTCGCGCTTTTCCCGCTGACGCAGGGTGGTGAGCATGCGCGGGTAATCCTGGGTTGTGGTAAGGATTTCGTCGCCGGGTTTGAAATCCATCCCCATGAGCAGAATCTCGAGCGACTCCGAAGCGTTGCGCGTGAT
>JBEDUS010000348.1:0-11251 GCA_040414975.1 Candidatus Udaeobacter sp. | reverse complement strand
ATTCTGCTGCTCGTTTTGTTCGATTGGGCTCTTATCGTTATTTCATCTCTTATCGGGGCGCACCTCATTCAAAGCGCGATCGTGCTTCCACCGTCGGGATCCACTATTCTGTTCATCGCTTTGACGGTGATCGGTATTCTGATTCAAGCGGCGTCGCTGCGGAGAAGCCAGGCATAGGTCTGTTTCTTGCTGACAAACGAAAGCGTAACCACAAGGATTATGACATGAACCCTCAAAAAACTGGGTTACGCGTTGCGAGCATCCTTTTCGGTCTCTTTGCAATTGGTCATCTGGTGCGATTGATCAAACGGATTCCGGTGCAAGTGGGCAGTCATCAGATCCCGATGACCCTAAGCTGGGTGGCGCTCATCATTGCAGCGATTCTCTGCATCTGGCTGTGGGGACTTTCTTCGCGGGCCGGCACATAAATACGCAGCACAGATTTCGAACATCAAAGCGGCGTGCACGGAGTGACGCGCCCTACCAACCAGAACCGGCATCCGAGCGGTCGGGCGGGCAGTCCCCCTGCACGCTGTTCCATCGCGGGTTTTGCTCGTCGGTCATTCGTCATTTCTTAACCCACGCCTGTGGCATATCCACATAGGATCGATCCAACTCAGCGACCGATGGACAGCCAAGCAATTTTAGAGTTCGAACGAGATCAGCGCGCAAGATTTCAATTGCTCGCGCAACACCCGAACCGCCGGCCGCCCCAAGCCCATAGGCGTAAGCGCGCCCAACCAGTACCGCGCGAGCGCCTAGACATAGCGCTTTGACAATATCGCTGCCGCGACGAACACCGCCATCCAGAAGCACCTCGATACGATCGCCAGCACTCGCCACTACTTCAGGTAAAATGCGCAAAGTCGGCGCGACATTGTCGAGCTGGCGGCCGCCGTGATTGGAAACAACCAACGCAGCCGCTCCTGCGTCCACCGCGCGACGGGCATCGTCTCCAGTGTGAATCCCTTTTATCACAATAGGCCCGCTCCATGTCTGACGGATCCAGCTGAGATCGTTCCAGGTCACGACTGAATGCTCGAGCGCAGCAGTAACATCGGCGTACAACATCGGCCCTTCACCTGGAACGACGACGTTCGGGAATTTCATCAGTCCGCCATCAGCGAGAAATCCAGCAAGCCAGCGAGGTTTTATCACCAACTGACTAACAAACGGCAGTTTCGATCCAAGGCTGCCGCTCAGGAGTTCTTTGACGCCATTTCGAAGATCGCGTTCCCGCATGCCGGCCACCGGTGTGTCAATGGTGACAACCAAGGCTGAAAAACCGGCGGCTTTCGCACGTTCGATAGCCGAAAGCGCGCAATCGCGTCCACCCACAAGATAAAGCTGATACCAAAGTGGCCCCTTCGATGCGGCGGCAACATCCTCGAGGCAACACCCCGAGAGCGTCGAAAGCGCATACGCAATTCCTGCAGCGCCAGCGGCACCCGCGGCAGCTTCCTCGCCACGCGGATACATCAGACGGCTGCTACCAACAGGCGCAAGGATCAGCGGCATGGACAGAGATTTACCAAGGATGGATACACGCAGATCGGACGCTGGCGTCGCGACGGCGCAACGCGGCCTGAATGTTGCTTCTTCAAATGCACGGCAGTTAGCGCGCAATGTCCTTTCGTCCTCCGCGCCGCCATCGATGTAATCGAATACCACTCGCGGGAGCCGCCGTTTCGCGGCGCGTCGCAAATCTTCGATGTTAATGACGCGTGGCGGCTCAACCGATCGAGCCATGTCATGTGGAGCGAAGCGAAACATCTCTGAGTATTAGTTTAGCGAAGCAGGTGACCACCTGAGATTCTTCGCTCCGCTCAGAATGACAAGAGCAATGCTGCATTAGTGGCGGAAGTGACGAACGCCAGTGAAGATCATTGCCAAGTTGCGATCGTTCGCCGCGGCAATGACTTCCTTGTCGCGGATCGAACCGCCCGGTTGAATGGCGCACGTTGCACCCGCCTCCGCGGCCGCGCTCAAGCCGTCCGGGAAAGGAAAAAACGCATCGCTCGCGACCGCGCTGCCTTTAAGCGAGATCCCGGCCTCCTTCGCTTTCCAAATCGCAATACGCGACGCATCGACCCGCGACATCTGCCCCGCGCCGATGGCGAGTGTCCGATCGGACCGAGCGTAAACGATCGCATTCGATTTCACGTGTTTGACCACTTGCCAACCGAACAACATCGCTTTCAGTTCTGTTTTGGTCGGGCGCCGTTTTGTGACGATGTTCCGCGTTGTTTCCTCTGCAATATCAGCGTCCTGAACCAGTACGCTGCCGCAGACCGAACGAACGTCGACTGCAGGCCTTGCATCTGTCGCTGCTGTCGCCAGTCGAATCAGGCGCAGGTTCTTTTTCTTCTGCAAAATGCTGCGCGCTCCAGGCTCGAAATCCGGCCCAATAATTACCTCGCTGAAGATTTCGCTGATTACTTTCGCCAGCGCTTCAGTCAACGGGCGGTTGCATATGATAATTCCACCAAAGGGCGCCTGTTTATCCGTCGCAAACGCCTTGTTCCACGCCTTGCAAAGATCGGCATCAGAACCAACGCCACATGGATTGGTATGCTTCAGTATCGCGACGGTCGGCTCGTCGAACTCGGCAATTAAATTCGTCGCTGCACTGATGTCGAGAATGTTGTTAAAGGAAAGTTCTTTCCCGTGGAGTTTTTCGAAGTGCCTATCGAAATCGCCGTATAATGCTGCAGTTTGATGTGGATTCTCCCCATACCGCAATCGCGTTACCAGCGGAAGCGAAAGTGAAAATGACGCATCCGTTGTCTGCTCCCGGTTCAGGAAGTTGCCAATCACCCGATCGTATTCAGCAGTCCTGATGAAAGCCTTGATCGCGAGGCGCTCGCGCAATTTCAGTGTCGTTTCGCCATTGTTATCGCGAATGTTTTCGAGCACCGCCTCGTAATCTGCCGGATCCACCACCACCGTGACCGATTCGAAGTTCTTTGCCGCGCTGCGAATCATCGACGGACCACCGATATCGATATTCTCGATCGCCTCGGCCAGCGTTACGTCCGGCTTGGCAATGGTCGCTTCGAATGGATAAAGATTGACTACGATCAGATCGATCGGCTCGAACCCGCATTCGCGCGCCTCGGCCTCGTGCTTCTCGTTGCCACGCTTGTAGAGAAGACCACCATGCACACGCGGGTGCAAAGTCTTCACACGTCCTTCAAGCACTTCTGGAAACGTGGTGAAGCTCGAAATATCGCGCACTGGAATTTTTTCCTTCCTCAGCAAATCGGCAGTTCCACCAGTGGAAATGATGTCTACGCCCTGCCGCTCCAGTTCGCGGGCAAAGGCAGCGATGCCGGTTTTGTCGGAAACGGAAATAAGAGCGCGCGCAATTTTCAAAACAGTTAAGGGGTTAAAAAGTTACAAAGTTAAAACGGCGCCGGAGCCTTCACGCCTTAACTTTCAACGTTTTAACTTTTTAACGATCCAGAATCACATTCTTCGCTGCCGGATAAAGCACCGGGCAGCAACCGATCGTTTCGCAAAACGCTTTACTAAAATGACTCAAGCTTGAGTATCCAACTTCTGTTGCGGCCTCAGTGACGTTGTAACGCCCCGAGCGCAACAACTCAGCCGCGCGTTCCATTCGCAGGTTGCGCAAGTATTGTGGAATGGTCAGGCCTACTTCGCGCGAAAAAATTCTGCTTAGATAGAACGGACTGCAAGCCACCTCCTGACCGATCATTTCCAGAGCAGGCGGATTAGCGAGATCGCGGGCCAGAAGCTCCTTCGTGCGTTCCACGCGTTCGCGCGCTACGCGTTTTTGCCGCATACAGAAGAATTCCGGGTCTTTTGGCGCGAACAGAAAATGCGCCATAAGCTCCAGGGCCTTGCCCTGATACCAGAGGATCTGGGCTGCCTTTGCCACTGGCGGCTCCGCCAAACTGGCGACCACGCCGCGTTGCTGCATCGTCATTGGCCGCGGAGGCGCGACCACGTTTTCCACTTTGTCTCCAAACACAATCCGGCGAATCTCTGGCTCGAGGTCGGCTTCATTCCGCACAAATTGCTTTTGCAAATGGTCCCGTGAGAATTCCAGCGTAACGAATTGATGATGATCGCGTGCACGCCGCGAGGCTGGCAGCGGTTCGTCAGCGATTGCATAATAGCCGCAGTTACCAGGAACATAATCGCTTTGCCCTCGACCTTCGGTGCCTACTGCTCCGCGACCGTCGAGATTCAAGCAAAACTCCAGGCTGTTCGGATGAAAAGTACGTCCCCAGTTAAACGAATGCTCCGTGCGAAAGTCATGCCACTCAACGGCGACCCCGATTTTGTCCACATCACCGTACAGAGGACGCCATCCATCTTTCACTTCACGCCAGGCATGTTGCTCAGCTGCGCAACCAGGATTCATCTCCTTAATTACGAATGGTGCGAGGACGAATGCAAGGCTGGCTTCTTTTCCACCAGTGCGGCACGGTCCCACTTGCCCAATTCCGACGCCGCGTCGTACGCGCTCTGCGCAAAGTCAAGAAGTGCTTGATCCGGTTTTTCGGCAGTTCGTACCGCGTCGTAAGGCAGGATGAATTCGCGCAGTTTGGTCTCGTAGAAAGCCGCGTTAGGCTGAATTTTCGCTTGCGCGAATCCAGGCGGTTCCGGATAGGCATAGGAATAAAAGACTGGCGTCGGCGCCGCCGCGTTCCCGGGCCAAAAACCGAGGCTGCTTACCTCCTGCGAGTAGGCCTCGCGCGTGATTGCGTCCGGCAAATGCGGGATTCCCCCGGGATGTGGCGGCGCTGGCCGCCCGGAGAAACGCGTCACAGCGAGATCAAAACTGCCCCAGAAAAAATGCACCGGACTGCATTTGCCACAGAAACCCGAGCGAAACTCCTTAAATACGCGATCGCTTTGGACGAGCACGCGCCAGAACCGGTTCGCATATTCGCGGTCATAGGAGCGGTGCTCTTCATCTTGATCAAACGGGATCGGATTTTCGATCTCGTTAGGCGTAGTGTTAATCTTAACCGGCAGTTCCAAATCATTCAGAGCCTTCATGACAGCCTTATAGAACTTCGCGACTGATTGCGGTTGTAACTTCAGTATTCGCGTTGCCCCGTCGCTCTTCAGAATGCGCAATTCGTGATCGATAAAATCAAAACGAATCTCGAAAGTGTGAGAACGGTATGGAATGGGCGAAGTCGTTAGGCCGCGTGAAGTGACATAGAGCGTGACGTGCCAGGAATGGTTTATCCATGGACTGAGCGTGAGTCGGACTTTGCCGACAATCTGCGTCCACATGTGCAGAGTGATGGCGGTATCTTTCCACTCTGCAAAAGGCAGAGGAGGCCATTGGTTGGATGCGCCATTCACGTTGTGTTTCTACCTGCGATTAATGAAATCGGAAAACGAACGCTTCACCCTGTCAAACATGTCTTGCGCTTCGTCCTGTGTCCGGTGAAAGGTATCCTTGATACGCCTTCTGACGCCGCTGAAGGGGCCGTTTTCCTCGTCGCTGTCGTAATCGTTCTCTACATCTTCCATCGTCGCGCCGGCAAACATTCCTTCTGTTCGCTTCACCGTGCCGCGCATCGCTCCAATATGGATCGTGCCGACTGGACGGGAAGACCGATTCAAAAGAGTGACGATCCAGGTCGGGTCGCCGCGCTCATCTGTGCGTAGAGTATAATCGACAGTTGCAAAATTGGCGTGCGACACGCCGGCCGTGTGGCTGGCCACTTCATACGCACCGCTCGAATCCAGGTTCAACTGCGAAGTGTCGATCATTGCGCCTTCGGTCGAACCCGCTACCGACCGCCCGGGTCTGTCTTCGGAATCAATCTTTCCGTCGGCGACTTCCAGTTCGCGCACACCGCGACCATCAGGGTCTTCCAAAATAATTTTCCATTTTTCCGGCTGTGGAGCGCCGTTCACCCCGGTAATCGACACAACATGATTGAGCGCACCCCGTCCCAATTCGGTGCCGATAACGCGTAACGCGTCATACGCGGTAGCGTTCTCCTGCGCGAGCACAGGAGTAGCCAAAAGTAGAAGCGCAATAAACCACCGCCACATACGGCAAAATTGAACAGCGGTTTGGCCGGGTGTCCATTGTGTTTTTACGCGTGCTCGGAGCGCATGTGAGCGGTACACGAGATGGATCCCTGTGCGGGGCGCTTGACGGCGCAAGGCTTGGGGGTTGAATGAACCCCGTGAATCTGCTCAGATTCCAGAGCGGCTAATGAAGAAACAGACAGTCGAGTTCAGCAGTCATACAGCCAACCTGGCCCTGATGCGCAACTGCGTGCGCAAGTTTCTCAACAGTTATCCGTTTTCCGAGAAGCAGCGTCTGCTAATGGTGCTCGGCGTGGATGAAGCGTGCACGAACGTTATCCGATATGCTTACCGGCTGCGCGACGACCAACTCATTTCATTGCACATGGAAGGGTTGCGGAAATGCGTGCGCGTACGGCTGCGCGACTATGGCGAACAGGTTTTGCTTGACCACATGAAAGGACACTCCCGGGATATGATCAAACCCGGTGGGCTGGGTTTGTTTCTCATTCGCCACGCGTTTGATGAAGTCGATTACATACATAAACGCCGCGGCACGGAGCTCGTGTTAACCAAAAATCTGGCGTAATGGAGTGATGGAGTATTGATATTTTCGTCGCATTACTCCACTACTCCATTACTTCGTTATTCCATCGCTCGTGAAACCACCGGAACCAGACGCCGCCTTTGAAATTTCGCTGCGGCCGCCAGCGTTCAGTGAATTCACCGGCCAGGTGAAAGTGCGCGAGCGGCTTGAGTTGATGGTGGAAGCTGCAAAGAAGCGCAGTGATGTGCTCGAGCACATTTTGTTAAGCGGTCCATCGGGCCTTGGCAAAACAACGCTGGCTTACATCATCGCGAACGCAATGAATGTGAACATCAAGAACACCAGCGGCCCTGTGATTGAGAAGGCCGGTGAGCTGGCCGGCCTTTTAACAAGCCTCGAGAAGGGGGACGTGCTTTTCATCGACGAGATCCATCGGCTCCAACCGACCATTGAAGAATATCTCTATCCGGCAATGGAAGATTACCGCCTCGACATCATCATCGACCAGGGGCCGCAGGCACGAAGCCTTCGTTTGAATCTGCCGAAGTTCACATTGATCGGCGCAACCACGCGCGCCGGAATGGTCAGTGCGCCGCTCCGGTCGCGTTTCGGAATGACTGCGCGCCTCGATTATTATCACACTGAAGAAATGCAGAAGATCATTGTGCGTAGCGCAGGCTTGCTGGGCGTCGAAATTGATGCAGCCGGCGCGGCCGAGATCGCGGCCCGCACGCGGGGCACTCCGCGCACGGCAAACAACCTTTTGCGCTGGGTGCGGGATTATGTGCAGGTGAAAGCCGAAGGAAAAATCACCGCTGAACTGGCCGATCGCGCGCTCGCCATGCTCGAGATTGATCGCGATGGATTCGATCAATGGGACAAGCGAATCATCGAAACGTTAATTCACAAATTTAATGGCGGCCCGGTCGGTTTGAACTCGCTCGCGGTCGCAGTTGGCGAAGAAGCGGGCACAATCGAAGAGGTGAACGAGCCGTACCTGATCATGGAAGGCTATATCAAACGTACGCCGCAGGGGCGCGTCGCCACGCCCAACGCCTATCGCAAGCTAGGACTCAAACCGCCCGTCAGTGCCCAGAGCGAACTATTCTCGGAACGTTGACACGTTGAAGGATTGAATGGTTGAAGGGTTAGAACGGAAAGGGCATTGTGATTCTGAGTGAACTGAAGAATCATTGGTTGGTTTCCTGTAAGGCTAACGTAAGAGCCAGCGATGTTTCGCTTCGCTCAACATGACAACAACAAGGTTGCCCGCTTCAACGGTTTAACGCTTCAACAATGCAACTCAGCCGCGATCTCTTTCCCCAAACGTCAAAGGTCTTCACTGTCGGCGAGCTAACGCGACAAATCCGCGGGGCACTCCAGACAAAATTCCGTGCGGTCTGGGTCAAGGGCGAAATTTCGAATTACAAACTTCATCCGAGCGGTCACCAATATTTCACACTTAAGGACGAGCGCGCCCAGATCGCGTGCGTAATCTGGCTTGACACTTTACCACGAAAGCTTTCGGGGCAGCCCCTGGTCGATGGGACTCACGTGCAGGTATACGGCACCATTACGGTTTTCGAAGCGCGCGGGCAATATCAGCTCAATGTCCAGATTCTTCAGCCGCACGGGGTCGGCTTGCTCCAGGCAAAATTCGAGGCGCTGAAGCGCAAACTCGAAGCGGAAGGATTGTTTGCGCCCGACCGTAAAAGGCCGTTGCCACAATTTCCGCGGCGCATCGGAATCGTAACTTCACCAACCAGCGCGGCGATTCGCGACATGTTGAACGTGCTGCGCCGTCGCGCGCCGTGGTTGCAGATTCTGGTCAACCCGGTGCGTGTTCAGGGTTCAGGCGCGGCGCAGGAAATTGCCGTCGCCATCCGGGAGCTCGCTTTGCCTAACCAGTCGTTTGCGCCTCTCGATCTAATCGTGGTTACGCGAGGCGGCGGAAGCATCGAAGACCTGTGGGAATTCAACGAAGAAATTGTCGCGCGAGCGATATTCAACTCGACGGTGCCAATCGTCTCAGCGGTCGGCCACGAAATCGATTTCACCATCTGCGATTTTGTCGCCGATCTGCGCGCCCCCACGCCAAGTGCGGCCGCCGAATTGATCGTGCCCGATATTATCGATCTTCAACGGCGGATCGACGGCTGTACACGCGCGCTCTGGCACCAGTTGCTTAACCGCACCCACGATGCCCAACAGCGGCTGGATCATGCGCGCGAGACTTTGCAGAGGTGCCTCGCGCACAAGATCGACAGTTACAAACGAGCTCTCCTTCACATGACGCGCGCTTTGCAAGTGCGCAATCCTGAGCGGGAGCTCACGATGCGTCGCAACCGTTTTGCTGAGTTGCACCGGCGGCTGGTCGCCTGCCCCGGACGAGTGCTAGAAACGGCCAGGCACCGTTTCCAGCACATTGAAGGACTTTTGCGCGTGCTCGGACCAGACGCAACGCTGCGACGGGGTTATAGCATCACAATGAACGAGCGCGGAAAGATCATCTACACAACGACTGCAGTCCGGCCAAAGATGAAAATTCGCACGCGTGTGAGCGACGGCGAATTCGGTTCAGAAATCCTGTAGAAGCCAGGCGCGCGCTCGCGAACGCTTTCGAAGTGCCGGCTGCGCCGACTCAACTGAACAGTTGACTGAATTGCAGTCCTAAAATCCAGGCCCCGAATCCAGCCCGGGTGTATACGTCAGAGGCTCCGGGTGCGGGCCCTGAGGCAGGAATCTTGATTGAGTATTGTTGTTGGTGTCAGTCACTGTCTCCGTATAGGGGGCGTTGGCAGCGCAACCGCAAAGCAGACCGGATAGGAGTAAACCGAGAAGCAGATGGACCTTCATCGTTTGATTCTTCGGATATTTAATAGCTTAGCCTTAGACGAGAATCAAGCTAATCACTTGGAGCGCAAATTACAAAGGTCGCCACAACGACCAGCTTTTGGTTTTACAGATGAAATATCGCTGTCAGCAGCGCTTTCGCGTTTGCGTCGACATGAATAGCCTTAAGTTGATCCGCGAGAATAAAAGATTCTTCGTACAAAATCGCTACCTTTCGAATTGTCGCAGCTCGATGAATGCCAAGTCCAGACGCAGAAAAGTTCAGTTGATTCTCAACGGCAAAGGGGCCGGCAATAGAGCATTCCGGACGGCAGTTGCTGCGCAACGAAGACTTGGATATCGCGTGGACGTACGAGTAACCCGGGAAAAGGGAGACGCGCATCAGTTTGCGTTACAAGCAGGCGACGCGGATTTGCTGATTGCCGCCGGCGGTGACGGTACATTGAATGAGGTGGTTAATGGTCTGATGGATCTCTCGATCGACGGGCGGCCCGCCTTGGGCGTCGTGCCGTTAGGAACTGCGAATGACTTCGCTCTAGGATGTAGTATCCCGCGCGATCCAGGAAAGGCGCTAGCGCTTTGTCTGGAAGGTGAAGCCGTATCAGTCGATGTAGGGAGGGCCAATACGTATTGGTTTCTAAATGCAGCCACCGCCGGGTTTGGTGCAGAAGTGACAGCGACCACTTCACCCGAGCTCAAACGTCTGCTTGGCTCTGCGGCTTACACTGTGATGGGTGCAATTCTGGCCATGAACTTTCATCAATATCACGGAAGACTCACCTTGCCGGGCCGCGAGATCACAGGCGGCGGTCCGGCAGCGATTATCGGGAATGGACGGCAGACAGGCGGTGGGGTGCAATTCGCTCCGCGTGCATGTATCAATGACGGTTTGCTCGATGTACTTGTCATCCGTCACATTCCGGCGACCGCGTTGCTCACCGCGGCGCGAGAGCTAAAACAGCTTTCAGCGGACGGCGAGTATATCTCCTATTGGCAAACTCCCTGGGCCGAAGTCAATTCTGAAGAGGTCATTCCGGTCAATTTGGATGGCGAGCCGGTCCGGTTTACAAGCGTCCGATACGAAGCGGTACCAAAGGCGATTCGGCTGGTCGTTCCGCCGAATTGTCCATTGCTATCGGCAAAGGTGAAGTCGAGATCCAAATTATTTCCCCAGCTTAAACGCCAGAGTCGCCAGCGGCGGCAAATGAATCAAGATTGAGTGTTCGCGACCCATCCAGGGAACACCCTGGGCTTGGACGCCGCCGAAATTTCCTACGTTGCTGCCGCCGTACGTTTCGGCGTCGGTATTGATCAGCTCGCGATAGAAACCGGACTCGGGAACGCCCAGGCGGTAATCGTACCGCACCACTGGTGTTGCGTTGACGACGAACGCCACCACATCGCCATCGCGTGATCTTCTCAGGAACGAGACGACACTGTTATCGGCGTCGTGAAAATCGATCCAATCAAATCCTTCATAGCTATCGTCGAGCTGCCAAAGCGCAGGTTCGCTTTTGTAAACGTAATTCAGATGCTGCACCAAACGGCGCAGACCATCATGCCGGGGAAGACTAACAAGGTGCCAGTCAAGGCTCGTGTCGTGATTCCATTCGTTCCATTGGCCGAACTCGCCGCCCATGAAAAGCAGCTTTTTCCCGGGATGCCCGTACATCCACGCCAAAAACATCCGGAGATTTGCAAACTTCTGCCATTTGTCACCAGGCATCTTGGATAGCAACGAGCGCTTGCCGTACACCACTTCATCGTGACTAAGCACGAGAACAAAATTCTCGTGGAACGCGTAGAGCAGGGAGAACGTGA
>JBEDUS010000347.1:0-2387 GCA_040414975.1 Candidatus Udaeobacter sp. | reverse complement strand
GTTCTGGAAGCGGCGATTGAGGCCGCGTAGAGTGACCATCATGTCATTGGCGACCGCCAGCGCACGGTCGGCATCGTCGGGTTTGCAGAACGGAGCTCCAAACAACGCCATGATCGCATCGCCAATATATTTATCCAGAATGCCCGCGTGATTAATTACGACTCCGACCATCGCTGCAAAGTAATCATTCAAAAAATTGACAGTTTCCCGTGCTCCTAAACCCTCGGATAGTGTGGTAAAGTCCCGAATGTCCGAAAAAAGGATGGACACAACTTGAGTGGTTCCGCCGAGAACGGATTCGCCGGTGCTGAGCAGCTGGTCGACTACTTCTGTGCTCATGTACCGAGCCATTGTGGTTCTGACTCGTTGCTCTGCACTAATGTCCTCGAACACGAGCATCGAGCCGATCCGCTCGCCGGTCGTTTCGAACAGGGGCTGTACGGTCATGTTGACCGACACGTTTCCCCCTGGCAGCGCTAGCACGGCGTCGACGGAGATGTCCTTTTCACCCGAAACAGAGACGCGATTTACAGCAACCAGAACCCAGGCATTATCCGCGCCGAAGATAGCCGCTAAGGGAACCCCGATGCAGTGTTCGCCCGAGGTCTTCAGGATGTCGAGCGCCGCATCATTCGCCGTCACGACAGCGCCATTATTGTCGATTGTGATGATACCGTTCGATGTGCTCCGTAAAATGTTTTCGTTATAGTTTTTTATACTAACTACCTCATCAAACAATTGAGCGTTCTCCAAAAGCACGGCTATTTGCGCTGTAAAAGCCTCAAAGCGCGATTGGTCGTGGCTGCTGAAAGGGCCTGGCGTGCGCTTATTCAGCACCTGGGTAACGCCGATATGTGTGCCGGATTTGTTGATGATCGGCAGGCATAAGATGTTCCGTGTGTGGTAACCGGTCATCGTATCGATGGCTCTGTCGAAGGCGGGCTCTGCGTAAGCGTCAGGGATATTTTCGGGCACGCCACTCTTGAACACTCGTCCGGCAATACCCGCCGCAGCAGGAATTCGGATCGCCGCAGTTCCGATGCCCCCAGCGTAACGAGACCATAACTCGTCGGTCTTTGGGTCATGGACAAAGAGGGTCGCCCGTTCGGCGTCCAGAAGGTCCGAAGCGGCCGACAGAATGCGCTCCATGAGCGCATCGAGTTGTAACTCGCCTGCCAGATCGCGGGTGATCTCGAGCATGCGCACCTCATCGCGCAATCCCCTGATCATGTGATTGAACCCGCGGAACAGATCCGCATACTCGTCAGTCGTCGTGACCGCAATGTCGGCACCCAACTCTCCGGCCTCGACGTGTCCCATCGCCATAGATAGGTGGTGCGCCGAGCGCGAAACATCGGAAGCGGTCAATATCGCCGCCATCAAGGCGAGGATCAGGCTGACGCCGACAACTCCTACGACCCAAAGCCATAATGGGAACATTTGAGAAAAGCTTGGAACGATGCCCACTTGGATGAAAATCCGCTGAATCTTGAACAATATCGAGCAAGCAAAAAACACTAGAGGGAGGGTCGTGATGAGCAGCGTTAGATAAAGTAGTTTGCTGCGCAATCGAACCGAAACGAGCTGGGGTTGATGTTCAGGAAGGATGCCAACTGGTGTCGAGGCCGAGATACGCTCAAGTGGGGCAACCATCTCCCGCGCGATACCGAAATATTCCAAGATCGCATGTGTCGGAGAAGCAAATACCATGACTGCAATTGCGAAGGTGACCACCTGCCACATCGCGAAGTCAGCGCCGAATAGATTGGCGATCTCAAGCCCGAGCACGGCGGCGGCAGTGGCCATGGGGCCATGGGCGAACGTGACGCGCAGAAAGGAGAAAAAAGGAAGGTTGAGGCCTGTAACGAGTGCGCCTGATGCCTGTTCGGGTGCCACTGCTTCGTGCTGATCCAGGCGCGACAAGGCAACTCTCAGGGGTTCGAAATGTCTGCGGATCAGGTAAATGTCGACGCCTACGTAAAACGCTATCCCGAATGGTGCGATCGCGAGAAACAGCACCCATTGAAGTAACGTGAAATCAAGACCAAGCAGAGCAAGAAGAAAAACAACGCATACAGCCGCTAGCGAGCTTTTGACGTAAAGCCAAACCAAGCGGTGATAGTGGGCCTGTGCCGTCACAGTGGTTCGCAGGCGGTCATCAAGCGTCGTCGCCATTCGGCCCCCCTTAGAACTACAACCCGAGCCGCAGGCAGGGTGAGAACCCGTGATCTTCAACAAGCCCGCGCTCTTTGTGCAGAAATTAATCTATTGCGGACCGATCGGCACTTTTTAACCCGGTGGGCCCGCCCGGCCTGGGGTCGCCATTTAGACCGCTGAAGATGCAACAAAAGCGGGCGATTGGAGGAGACTAAAAATGGAGCGGGTAC
>JBEDUS010000346.1:0-4743 GCA_040414975.1 Candidatus Udaeobacter sp. | reverse complement strand
CGCTAAAAGAGACTCCGCGCAACGCCTGAACTTCAATCTTACCTACGTGATAGGTCTTGCACAGGTCTTTTGCTTCGATGAATGCTTCGGCCATGCCTGATAAGAATCTTACACGAACGCAGGGCCGGTTTTGGTCGTGGGCTGAAGCGATGCTGCAGAGTGGGTTACGCGATGCTATTAGAGTCGATGGTCAGTCCACTCCTTCAGGCGATGGGAAAGGAGCGCACCTTCACGAGGGGCCGAGGTCTCGCGCGGAGCGCGGTTGATGTTCGCACGAGATCCCTCGCGCCGTCTGAAAAACGCCTTCCCTCGGGATAAACGCTTTGCAACGAACGTCCTGTTGGCAAACTTCACCATTATCCGACGGGAAATGCGGTTTGTCGGAGGGATGACTTAGTCAAGGCGGCGAGCATTCGGCAAATCGCCGCGTTAAGCCACTCCGACCCGCCGCGCCATCAACGGAGGGCGTTGGTGCAGGCGTTTGGGGCCACGTTTGCGAATCAGCAGCAACCTTACTCGCTCCAGCAGATCGGCCGGGGAATACATGCCCTTGGTGAGGAAAACGTCAGCCTGAGAGTCGTGATCGTAGATGCGAACTTTGCTGGAAATCAAAATAGCGGGAGTATGTGGTGACAATTCTTTGATCTTGGAAATGAGTTGCGGCCCGTCCAATCCCGGCATCGCCATGTCCGCGATGACCAGATCGACTCCTCCCTGAGCAAAACGGTCCAGCGCCTCCTCGCCGCGCGAGAAACTGGCAACGCGGTATCCGCGAGTCTCGAGCATGATTTTGCGATGTGATAGGGACTGCTCGTTGTCATCTACACACAAGATCGTACGCTTCGGTTTCATCAGCCTTCCGCAATCCGCTGGCACAGGAGGGACGGCACTCGCCAGCAAATGCTTTTCTCAATATGAAGAATCTACAGAATGAATTTGCATGCTAACGAGAAGCACGCTCGCTGTAAAGTGACGCGAATGCTAATGGAACTTTCTGGCTATTGATCTTTTGGGCAGTGAATGCGTGCCAATATTTTCCGTGCTTTGCGCGACGTGTGTTAGAGGAAAACTTCGCCCTGGATAACTTGGACCGCGTTGCCTCCTACGCGAACGTTAACTATCCGGTTATCGTGACGAGCGGCTCGCACGAAAATCCGGCTCGGGCGGTGCATTTCAATGCCTTGCTCGATCAGCACTCGCTTGTCGGGTTCGGCGACTTCATGCGCCACCATCCATGCAGCGGCACAGCCTGCGGCTGAACCAGTGGCAGGATCTTCTCCGTTGTAGAACAGCATGCGGGCATGCAAAGTTGCCGTCTGATCGATGGTCTCCCGCGTCACCAGGTACAGGAATTTGCTCTGTGTCCGCTGCAGATATTCGTCGGCGCGGTGCGAGTCCAGCCTTACCTTCTGAATGGTCGCGAGCGATCTCAATGGCGTGATTACGTACGGTAAGCCCGTCGAAATGGTTTCGATGGGCAGCGAGGGATCGAAGTCTTCCGACCGCAATCCGGTTGCGCGAGAGATTGCTTCGCGCTCATGTTGCATGCCAAACGTGGGATCAACCTGCGTCATCTCTGCGAAGGTTGGTTCACTCGGGGATTCTTCAAATCGGACCGGGACTCTCCCCACATTCAACTCCAGAGCAATGTCCTTCGCTCTGCTCTCTGCTCTCAACGCGAAGGCTGTCCCCAGGGTCGGGTGTCCGGCAAAGGGAAGTTCCTCCTGCACCGTGAAGATCCTGACGCGCACGCCGCGCTCGCGCTCAATCTCAGGATCCCGTGGAAGAATGAACGTCGTTTCGGAAAGATTCATCTCCTTGGCGACGGCCTGCATGTCCGCATCGGTGAGCCCGCGGGCATCGGAAAACACCGCCAGCGAATTTCCCTCGAGCGGTCGAGAGGAAAACACGTCCCATTGCGTCATGGCATACCGGCGCAAATTCCTGTTCATACGAGCCCTCAAACTAACTTCAAAACGTGCCTAAACACGGATGAGCGACGCCCTATTCACGATGCAGAAAAGATAGTCGTCCGGGTTCCTCCGCCAGTCCCGACGTTTGACACCCGTTGCCAGCCCGCCTATCCTTATCGGTATGTTTCACTCACTCGCCGCCAGGGTTATCTGTTGTTGTCGCGTGATGCCGGCGTGTGGGTAGGAATCAGCGAAATTTCATCCCACCCACCCGGCGAACGCGGGTGGGTTTTGTTTTCATCCGCTTTGCAACAATGCCGGGGTTGGGGCCGGACGAAATTCTGATTTTCTTGATTACGTCAATCTACTAAGGAGAGATTCGATGACTACGGCGATCGCAAATGAAACCTATAGCATTCCGCGGATTAACGATACCGCGCCCGACTTCACCGCCGAAACCACCCAGGGAACGATTCAGTTTCACGATTGGATCGGCAACGGCTGGGCCATCTTGTTTTCACATCCCAAAGACTTCACTCCGGTTTGCACGACAGAATTGGGCACAATGGCGAAGCTGCAGCCGGAATTCGCCAAGCGCGGTGTCAAAATCCTCGGCCTCAGCGTCGATCCGGTTTCCAGCCATGCCAAATGGGCTGTCGATATCGAAGAGACGCAGGGCGCGAAGGTGAACTATCCAATGATCGGTGACCCGCAACTCAAGGTTGCCAAACTTTACGGCATGTTGCCTGCCGACGCAGGCGATACCAGCGAGGGCCGCACGCCCGCGCTCAATGCCACGGTGCGCACGGTATTCGTGATCGGTCCCGATAAAAAGATCAAGCTGCAGCTCAGTTATCCCATGAGCACGGGGCGTAACTTCGACGAGATTTTGCGTGTCGTCGATTCGATTCAGCTTACGGCCAAGCACTCCGTTTCAACCCCCGCCAACTGGAAACCAGGCGAGGACGTGATCATCGGCGGCAACGTCACAAACGAGGAAGCGGAGAAGAAATTTCCTGGATTCAAAACCATCAAGCCGTACTTGCGAGTCACGGCTCAACCCAAGTAGCAAAAGAACCTAGATGGACTAAATCGGCCACGGATTAACGTGGATCTTCGCGGATCGATCCCAGAATGCTTTAGCGTGTGGGACGATCGAGTCAGGTCTGTGAAGATACGCCGTTGATTCGTGGCATTTCGTTGTCAGCCTCGTGGAAGCGCATGCGGTCCGGTGATCGTCCCGGTCTTCAAAACCGGCGGGTGGCAAGGCAATCTTGTCACCGGTGGGTTCGACCCCCACTCGCTTCCGCCAATATTTATCAATCACTTACATCGATAATGTGCTATCTGTGCTAGTCGCTCGACCTTAATTCTCCCCTGAGGAGGCACAGTGAACGACGCGCTGACCCTCGCCAACACCGCTCACATCCCAAAGTTATCGTTGCGAAAGGTGTGCTTGAAATCTCGACACCCTGCAACCTATATAGCCGAGATCTGTTTCAATCGCTCCAGCAATTTCGAGACGCGACCCTGGCTTGCCTGATCAGGTAGCAGATAACCGGGCAATGCATCCAGAAACGCCGGGGTCGCGAGCAGTTTCGCGATTTCTGATGCGATGTAGATGCGAACATCATCGGGAGCAGTGTGGATTTCTTTGACGAGTTCCGCACGTCCATCCACCACCGCGATTAAGTCCTCAAGATCATGACTCGACTGATAATCACCTTTACCGCGGCCGGCGAACGCCTCCAACTTGGTCGCGCAGAAATAAACTCCAGTCACAACTCGTACGTGCAGATCTTGTCCCAGTTCATGTACGACTGCGTAATCCAAAGCCGGCTTGTACCAGCGGTTGGAAAATCCGAGGATCTTCTCGTCGAGCGGCATGATGTCCAAAATCGTTTTCTTCTGGCGCCACCGGCAAATCGGAGCGCCTTCACCAGCATCCTCAGCGAAACCACATTTGCGGAGTCGTTCCGAAAAATCTGTGTACTCGGCATATGAGGTAATTTCGGCGATGGCATCCACATCGTAGGTGGGGCGGACATCGGCTGCCGCTTTGTCGGTAATGAGCAGGGCTGTCGTGCTTCCTCCGACAAAAACCAGTTCATCGAGGAGTGGCTTCAGAAGGCGGGCCGCCTCAATGAGCAGATCGAGATTGTGCTTTGACATTTCCAGTGCGCAACCAATTAATTAACAGTCTTTCTGCGATTTTCCGCTCGCGTGCGCGCCCATCCCTGATCGCGTCGACCAAGGCGAGCAATTGGTAGAGAACCGGATCACGGATGGCCGCTGCGGGGGCGGTCCTATATAAAGGTTCGAGAGCTACGCCGCGAGTTTCACCGTCCCGCCATGGCCATACCGGAGGAAGCTCATCACCTGAGGCAATTTCATCCTTTAGCGGGGGAGCGGCGAACGAAGTTGGCAATCCGCGCGTCACCTGTCCATGCTCCGCGGGAAATGCATACTTCACTCCATGCAGGAGGAATTCTTCGAGAGCTGAGAGATTCGGTTTTTGCTGCATTTCCGGACTGTGCAATAGCCAGGCTTGCTGAAGACGTTTGATCGCAGCATGAATCTCAGACGGGCTCATGTTGAGATCTGCAGCGATCATCGACATGGGTGGCCGCTTGCGCTCATAGGTACACAGTTTCAGAACGACCATTATGTCTTGAGGCTTTAAAGGCATGCCCTTATACTACATTCGCGATTCGCGAATAGCGAATGATTTGCTAAACCGCTGACAGTTCAAGGCCCAAGGCTGATACGTCGGCTGGCTTGGTTTTCCGATCGTCATCGTTCACGAAGAATTCCGGCGGACCGAGGAATC
>JBEDUS010000345.1:0-4091 GCA_040414975.1 Candidatus Udaeobacter sp. | reverse complement strand
GAACGGATATCCCCAGCAGTAGTCTCCGTAATCCGGGCAGCGGGTCTTCTGAAGAACTTCGAGGAAATGAACGGCTCGTTTGTATTTACGTACATCGTTTAGCGCGCCGGCCAGAAGTGCGAAACCCGTTGCGTAGTGCGCATCGGCGATCGGGAAGCGCTGCGGTTTCCAGAAAAGCTTTCTTGCCGAAGGCAGGAAAGCTTCAAACACCACCATCGGCGCCACCGCCAGCGTACCCATCAAAGGCTTGCGGTAATACAGCGCTTTCGCACCACGCCCTAGCTTGCTCGCGTAAAAGCTCTGATGGTCGTAGGAATGTTCACCGTAGCGATCCAGCCATTTTGTGAATCGGCCGACCGCGCCAGCGACTTTCCCGGCCAAGGCTTCGTTTAGAGGTTTTACGCTTTGTCCCACACGACACCGAAATTGTCGACGCGTTTAAATCGGAGTAGTGACTTCAAAATAGCTTTGAGCTTCAGCATCTGCTCTTTCCGGTGGAAAGCCATCAGTTCCGGAGAAACCGGCCTGGGAGTCCGCCGCAGCAGCGCCGAGCAATAGCCCAGTCCCAGCGCCAAACCGCCGATGAGGTAAGGCTTTTTCATGAGGCGGTACGCCACGCGAAAAACTTCCCATACCGGATGCCCACCGAGGTAGTAGTCCTTCTCTCCATAAGAAAACAACGAGGCGACGATCCCACGTTCAGCCGTGCCCAGATGCCGATGATGAAAAAACCACTTCTCCCTGAACGATTCGGTTTTCCAGCCCATCATGCGTGCACTGGTCACCGCAATCCAGTCGATTCCTCCGGCTCGGTGCGGCGTGTAACCGCCAATCTCTTCCCAGCACTCCTTGCGAAACAGTTGACATTGGCCCGACACATGTCTGTGTCCCTCGAAGCTGTCGTTTTCTGAGCTATAGCCCTCTTCTTTGAAAATCGTGCCAGCCACGCCGAGCGTTGGATCGGCTGCAAATTTGCCTAGCAGAAATGCAAAAAACTCTGGGTCGAAAGAAACATCCGCGTCCAGATTCGCGATCACCTCGTACGCCACACCCTTGATTTTCTGGTACGCGGCTTGAAAAGCATGTGCCTTGCCCGCAAAGCTCCGTTCCTGCCTTCGTGGCCTTTGTATCAGTTCGATCCACGGATGCGCTTCAACATAGCGCTGCACGATCTCCGCAGTACGATCGGTCGAGCCGTCATCGACGATGACCCATTTGACGGGCAGCACGGTCTGGCGAATGACCGAAATGATCGTCTCCTCAATAAGTTGCTCTTCATTCCGCGCGGGGGTGACCAGAACATACGGCGGGTAGGTTTTGGATTCGTTCATTTTACGTTCTGTTAAGCAATGGAAGTCTGCTGCTTTGAGGTGAATTCTCCTGCCAAACCGTCGGATACGCGGCTCATCGCCGGGGTGTGAGGCACGTCACGTCCTGCTCTGGTTCGTGCTCGCAAGTCACCGTCTTATTTTTAGTAACCTTACGACCGAGTAGTCCAGAGACAGCCTCGACGAGCTGCATTCGCTCGCTTTGCCAGTCGTGTTCCTGATAAATCCTTTGTCCTCGTCTTGTGAACTCCGTTATCTCTCGGGGATGGTTGAACACCCACTTGATTGCATTTCCAAGGTCGCTTGCATTGCCGGCTTCGAAGAAAAGTAGTGACTGCTCGTCGAAGTAATCCTGGATGCCTGGAGTACGCGGGGCGACAACTGGTTTGCCTAATGCCAGATATTCGAAGATGCGCGTCGGCGTATTGATCTCCGTAAATTCGTTTCGCTGGTTAGGGATAATGCCGATATCACAGTTTTGGATCTCTGGTACGAGGTCCTCGAGTCGTTTGGGTCCGAGATAACGCAATGCCTGTTCTACTCCCTTGACGCGTGCGTTGCCCATGACCCGCTCCAAAAAAGCGCTCTTCGAACCGTAAATACGTAGCTCCACGCCAGGAATATCCTCACGAACTTGCGCCAGCGCCTCTACGGCTAGGTCTAATCCGTTCCGCTCGACCAATGAGCCGTGATACATGATCACGAATCGACGATCGTGACTTTGGTTTCTGAAGTCGTATCCCGGCGCCGCACGGAATGGAAAAATCTCGACGTCCGGACTGTTCATCACCACAGTGATCTTTTCCGGATCACAGCTTCGCGAAGCAAACAGCCGCTTGCATGCGATGTTGACCGCGATTACCCGGTCCGCAAAAGCTATGCTCAACTTCTCGAGTTGCCTCAGTAGACTAACCGCCAAACTATTCTTGTGAGCTCCAAAAATCGTCGTCATGAGCTCAGGCATAGGATCGTGTTGGTCGAGAATCACTTTTGCGCCGAGCGCTTTGGGCACCAACGCGCTGAAGACTAGGACATCGGGCATGTTATGTACGTAAACCAAGTCGTACCGGTGCCTGATAGAGCGCATTGCGAGAATTGCAGCCGAGATCAGGGTGAAAATGGCATACTGATAGAAATATTCGAGCTTTCCTTGCCGTTGTTTTTTCAACGGAATCCGGAGGACATCAATTGCGCCAAACTGTTCACGGTCGGGGGTATTTTTCGCTGCGAGACATATGAAATCTACCTGCGCCGCCTCTCGCGCCAGGGCCTCGGCGGCGCGGCGCGGCCGTGGGTCGTCAGGGTAGAAAGAAAACATGACCATAGCCACGCGTTTTCCGGCAAGGCATGGCTTGGGTTTAGGCGGGGCGGTCGAGGAAAGCGAACTTGGGGAGATGGTGTCCGACTGAATCATTAAGGCAGTCCCGGTTTGCAGTGCTCTAGGTGTTAACCTCTTCCGGCTCCGGTCGCGTTTTCTTGGCATTGCGGGCGCTGGAGCGATCTTTTACCGGGAGCTTTAACACCGTCTTCAGAATCGGCGAATGTTCAAACCCTTTCGAAAGCTCACGCTCGATCTTCTTGTGGTTCGAAGCGCGAATCGCCTTCAGAATTGCCGAATCGTCAAATTTCCTGAGAATCTCGATATTTGGCATGACGCAGTGCCCGCCGATGATCCCCGGGAAATACTTTACCAGCGGGAAAAATTCGATCTCCTGGTAAAACGAGGCAACATCTTCGTAACGTTGACGCGTGCGATCGCAGTATCTCTCGACCTCCTGAGCCCAGGCGATCATCAGGCCGAAATATGTAGTTTCCGTCAGCTTCGCCAGTTCACTCGCCTCGGGTGCTGACAAGACTTTCGTCTTCAAGCCCACTGACTGGAAATGCTCCGCCGCGTCTCGGCCGCTCGTCGCATCCATTGCTCCCACGAATTTCGTATACGTCTTCAACTCCTCCTGCATGCGCGCGTGCTTCCCGCGCACCGGGCTGTGCACCACGGCCGCGCCTGTTCGCTCCGCGACGCGTCGAGTCGTCCCGATTCCCACTGTGCTGTTGATGATGGTCAGTTGGGGCTTGAAAAGTTCGATGTACTTGGCAGTCTCACCGATGAAATCCTTTATTTCAAACGGATAGCAGATGTGCAAAACATCCACATCCAAGATCGGCTCGGGCGGCGGCATCACATCAACGCCAGTCGCTTCGTGATATTCAGATATCAACTTGAGGAGCGGTTTGCCCACCTCGCCTAATCCAACAACAACAACTTTGGTTGCTTCACTCAAGACCGTAGTCTCCTTCGGCAAAAGTTCGCGATGCAGATGGACCTCAACCGCGCCCTCGCGGGCTTCAGGAAAAATTGTTTGGTTGCCGGCAGATCAGATCAGCTGAACAGCGGAGGCAAATACGAAATGATCGTCTCGGAATTGGCCGCGCAAGAACCGTCGCGAGGGCTGCTGGATCGAGCTTAGTCAGCAGCGACCGCGCGTGCCGTTGCGCGTTGGACCGTGCGCGTCAGAGTCTGCACTGTCCTCACCTGATCCGATACCGAAATGGCCGGGAACATTGGCAGAGATAGGATTCTTTGAGCGGCTCGCTCAGATTCTGGGAAGTCGCCTACCCGGTAGCCCAGATGCGTGTAAGCCTTCTGCAGATGCAGCGGAATCGGATAATGAATACCAGTTCCAATACCCTGCTCCGCGAGCGCCGCCTGCACTTCTTCCCGATTTTCGAGCTGGACTACATACAAGTGATAAACCGCCTTGG
>JBEDUS010000344.1:0-6157 GCA_040414975.1 Candidatus Udaeobacter sp. | reverse complement strand
CAGCGCCCGGTCGATCCGCCGTCGGCGGAAAGTTTCTCCCAAAAATAATCGATCTCATCCTGGGTCTCGCAATTGACCGAGAACGAGATCGCTTCGGTGAACTTGAACTGCGGGCCGCCGTTGAGCGCCACGAACTCGACTCTGTCGAGCGCAAATTCCACCGTCATCACGCTGTCCTTCGGCTGCGGCCCATCCTCGCCGTAATACGCTATCTTCCCGATCTTCGAATTCTTAAAAATGCCTACGTAGAATCTAACTGCCTGCTCCGCTTCCGAATCGAACCATAAAAAAGGATTTATCTTTTTCATCTGATTTTCCTCGGCGGTTTTCAGCCAGGGCGCAAGTCCTGGCTGTGCTCGTCACTTGTCGCGTGTCTATCGCGCCGGAGCCGTGCGCGGAGGTTGGTCACTCGTCGCTGCGGCACTTAGCGTTCTGGCTTCCGCTTGCTTATTAGCATCTGGCACCGCAAATTTACGCATCCCAACAGCAAAAACCATTTCCGGCGTAATGAACAAATTTGATTTCGCAGTCGGCATTGGCGGTGAGAACGGCCAGGGGATCGCTTCCACCGGGAACATACTCGCGCTTATCTTCGCGCGGCGCGGACTGCATCTCAACGCCTACAACGCTTACCAGTCGATCATCCGTGGCGGTCACACCTTTCTGACAATTCGCGCGAGCGATGGGCCGGTCCGCACAATGGGTGACCAGATCGACGTATTCATTCCGCTCAATCAAGACACGATGGACCGGCACCTGCATCTTTTGAATAGCGGCGCCTGCGCGATTTACGACAAAGAGAAAGTCACACCTGGGAAGGCGGCCGACGGCGTCCAACTCTGCGCCATGCCGATGAAGGAATTGACCAAGGGCAACAAGCTCGCGATCAACACTGCTGCTCTCGGCGCGACGCTCCAATTGCTCGGGATTGACTCGGAACCGCTCGAGACCGTCATTTCGCGGCAATTTAAAAAGAAAGGCGACGCAGTGATCGCTGAAAATGTGGCGATTGCTCGTGCAGGTTACGATTATGCGGCGCGAAATTTTACGGCGTTTTCCAGGAAGGCGCCGCGCGGAGCCAAGTCGCTCGGAATAATTACCGGCAACCAAGCCATCGCCATGGGCGGTGCGGCGGCAGGCGTGAAGTTTTACGCGGCGTATCCGATGAGCCCGTCCACCGGCGTGTTGATGTGGATGGCGGCGCACGCGCGTGAACTCGGCATCATGGTCCGGCAGGTTGAAGATGAGATCGGCGTGATGAACATGGTGATTGGCGCAGCCCACACAGGCTGCCGCGCCATGTGCGCAACCAGCGGAGGCGGGTTTGCACTGATGAGCGAGGCCGTCGGGATGGCAGGAATGATTGAAACGCCCATCGTTTGCATCGATGTGCAACGCGCCGGACCGGCGACTGGCGTCCCAACCAAGACCGAACAAGGCGATCTCTGGCAGGTGCTGGGTGCCGGCCAGGGCGATTATCCGCGCGTTGTTGTCGCGCCGACGAACCAGCTGGATTTATTTCAGACGATTCCGGAGTTGTTCAATCTCTGTGACAAATACCAATGTCCTGGCCTGGTCCTGTCCGATCTGCTGATCTCCGAAGGAACCACGAGCATCGATCCGGATGATCTCGACTTCCGAGTGAAGATCGACCGAGGCGAATTGATTCTGTCTAACGGCGGCGGAAACGGGGCGAATCCAGCCAGCGGCTACAACGACAAGGCGTATCTGCGTTACAAGAACACTCCGAGCGGAATTTCTCCCCGCGCGGTGCCGGGAGTGCCCGGTTACATTTTTACCGCAGCGACCGACGAGCACGATGAAGACGGCACGCTCATCAGTGATGAATTCACCAATCCTCAGAAGCGGCGGATGATGGTGGAGAAGCGCGCCCGCAAAATGCAATGCGCGATCAAGGACATCGCGCCACCGAAACTCGTTGGTCCGGAGCAGGCTGATGTCACGCTGGTGGGTTGGGGCTCGACCGCGGGCGCAATCCGGGAAGCGGTGGAAAAACTCGCAGGCGAAGAAGGCCTCGTGGCAAATCAGCTCGCCATTAAATGGATTATGCCGCTGCACGCGGCGGAAATCGGCGCCATTCTCGAGCGCAGTAAGAATGTCATCTTGGTTGAGAACAATCAGAGTGGCCAATTCGCCCGTTATCTCCGGAGCGAAACCGGCTTTGCCGCGCACGGTCACATCCGCAAGTACGATGGCGAACCGTTCATGCCGCACCACATTGTCGAAGCAGTGAAAGCGCAACTGGTTGGCCAAACCCGCCTTTCTGTTCCTGTCCATGAGGTTAACGCCTAACGAACCATGACTGCACCCGCTGCACCGTCCGCCACCACAGAGCCCGGTCGATTAACGAAGGATACTTACCGCGGCCGTATCCATCCTGATTGGTGTCCCGGCTGCGGCGATTTCTCCGTGCTCGCCTCGCTTCAAGCGGCTCTGTTCGAGCTCGGGTTGCAGCCGCATCAGGTCTGCGTCATCAGCGGCATCGGCTGTTCATCGAATCTACCCGGTTACGTCAACACTTACGGAATGCACACGCTCCATGGCCGCGCGCTCGCGGTTGCGACCGGCGTCAAACTTGGCAATCACGAACTAAAAGTGATTTGTGCTGGCGGCGACGGCGACGGTTACGGAATTGGCGGCAACCATTTCGTTCACACCATGCGCCGCAACGTTGACCTGACTTACATTGTGATGGACAACCAGATCTACGGTTTAACTACCGGCCAGTGCTCGCCCACGAGCGTCAAGGGAATGAAAACCAAGAGCACACCGCACGGAAGCGTTGAGAACCCGATCAATCCGATTCCGATGGCAATCGTTGGCGGTGCCACCTACGTGGCGCGCGCATTCAGCGGCAAACAGAAACACATGGTCGAAATGTTCAAGGGCGCCATTCAACACAACGGCTTCGCGTTGGTGGACGTTTTCAGTCCTTGCGTCACTTACAACAAGGACAACACCTACCAATGGTTTAATCCGCGCGTGAAAATTCTCGAAGAACAGGGCCACGACCCGACCGATCTGCATCAAGCCATCGAGCGCGGTTTTCAGTGGGGCAAAGAAATTCCTATTGGATTGTTCTGGCGTCGGACCGACCTGCAAACCTTGGAGGATCTGGAACCGGTGTTGCACACGGACGAAGGCCCGCTCGCTTTTCGCAATCTCGGAATTTCCGCGGAACAAGCTAAGCGTCTGATCCACGAACTGCTCTAGCGGCGGTCTCTGACCGCCGATTCTTTGGAGGCAGGCGTGTCGCCTGCGTTCTCTCGACCCTCAACCGCCTGATGACCTTAGCCGCCTTGATCCAAGGCTTCTTCAGTCCCCAGGCTGTCGCGTTCTCCGTTCAGTTCACCCTGCGGTGCCGGTGCACCGGAGCGCTGCTCGCCCGGACGCGGCTCTGCCCGCGTAAGCTTTTGTCCCCGGCGTGAGAAGCCCCAATTTCCGACAGCGAGGCACATGCAGCCGGTGCCTTCGGCACAACCCTGGCAGCAATAGGTCTCGCCGTCGTGCGTATATCCTTCACCAGGCCACTCGTTCTTGACCATCCTGCAACCGGGACACGCCGGGAATGGAATGGAGCTCACGAACAAATCGCTTTCATCGATTTCTATCAGCATAAGTTTCCAGTCCGATCTGATGGACCGCCTTTCATAAAAAAGAAATCGATTCTAACGGTACTTTTGCGCGGCTGGCCGCAGCAGGTGCCAACCACCCTGCGCGAAGGCGAATCCCCTTAACTACGAATTCAGACGAATGAACACGAATGGTCTTGCTGAAAATTCGTGTCCATTCCTGGTTACGCTTTCTTCGGCACTGTCAGAACGACGGAATCGACTCGTCAAGTCCGAATCGCGAATTAGCCGAAACCAGGCAGAAAATCAGGCACTTACGAATCAGACGGAACGCTTACGTTCGTCCCGACGGCTCGGTATCGGGCGTCCCCCGGAGCATCGCGGCTTTGATCTGATCTCTGTAGGCGCACCGGCTAATTGCAACGAAGACTCCCGCCCCTTTGAGGTGTATCGCGGGCAATGACGAAGTGATTGCACCTTGCCACGACACTCTGCCATGGCTTATCTCTTGATCTGCGGGAGCGTGCCCGATGTCGAAAAAGGCTTTGCGATCTACGCGCGCGTAGGGATTATAACGAAAGTGTCGGCGGGGTGGTCCCTCCCGAAACGTGTCGGAAGGAAAGGGATTGGCCTCGCGCGTGCGCGCGGGCGTGGAGTGTTTCGAAAAGAGTGCCTGCGTAGTAATCGCAACCCCGCTACAGTCGCCAGTTGTGACGATTACCGAAGTCAGGCCCTTTTCGAAACGGCTGGCAAGTCTACGATCCGAGCTAGCTATTTGGCGGCAATGCCCTGTGCACCAAGCGGCAAGCCGCCGGCACTGTTAACCGGTGTCAGCCCGCCGTTCGGTCCTACGCGAAAAGAAGCCACGGATTGCGTTCCGCCGACCAACACAAACAGGAGCCCACTGTTAACACTCAGAGCGATATCTATCGAACCGCCTGTGGGCACAAACAGTAGTGAAACTATGATAGCAAATCCCACTGCTAAAAGTGTGCGTTTCATTAGGCCACCTCTTGCCCGTATGTTCGCGAATTCAAGGTAAGGCTTAAACACGGTTCTCGTGGGCTTAATTTGGTCGCCAACCACTTGATGGCGTCGTGCAGTATCTGCGCCTGATGATTGCGCTCTTCGCCTACTGGCGAACGTCGTAAGCGCATCCGTGAAGTCCGTATCGTGAGCGCCTGTTTCCGTATCTCATCTAAAAGGCGCACGACATCAGCGTCAAAAAGAAACTCCGCGTCTGACGTTGCAGTGTTCCACTCAAATATGTGCGTATAATCAAAGTGCATATAATCAAAGTGCGTATCATCAACATCAGCGTGGCTAACAACATACAGAATAAACTCTCTGGTCGCGTCGAAAACCTTGTAGCGCCGATCAAAGAGATCGAGACGCAGTTTATTTCTGGCTGCCCACGCTTGTAGCCACGCAGCGGCAGCAACAGCGCCCGCGATAAGCAGCGCAAAAAATTTCATGGTCGCGGCGGCGGCTGCTGCGGCAACGGCGGCGGCTTCTCTTTTTTATCGGCCCAGCAACAAGAACAATCCAGCGTAGATGAGGCCAACCATGAGCCACGGTATTCGCACATCGGGAACCATTGAATCACCCGGATAGGTGTGTGGCTTCCAAATGCTCCTAGTAGTTTCCGTCTCAACTGGAAACCACAGTTTGGCTTCGTCGGGAATGTTGAAACGTTGTTGAACATCATCTTTTGTGTAAGCGTGCCACTGGCCCTTGGAGTCTGTATAGCCGCCTTGTTTTTCAAGGTTGCCGACAAATATCAAATCCAGAAAACGACTAGGGGCCTGTCGCTGGGCTTGTTCATATGTGAGTTCTTTCCAGACTGTGGACCGAGTCGTTTGAGAAACCAGCGGCGGCGACGCCAGATAGTGACACACGCCGATGACTACGAAAGCGATGAGCGCGATTAATGTCAGCACTCTTTGGTTCTTGTTCATCGTTGCGGGATTCGATCACAACGCTGGGATATTAGAAGGGCAAGCAAATTCCTGCGGCGATTGCCGTGGCTATAGGTGGACTGCCGAATGATTCAATAACCGCCCGGGAAAGGTCGGCCAACTTCCATGTTATTGTCTCGATAACCGATGGGCTGCATGGGTCTGGGTTGTTGTTGCGTAGTCGCCGCTGTGGTCTGACGCGATGCGGTGGTTGCTATCTGGGGTTCGCTCGCGCAAGAAACCAACGTCATCGTCGCTACACACAGTGTTGGAATAAAACCGATAGGCTTAAAAAGTGTTTCGTTTGTGCTCATACCGACATTCAATCACAAACCACCGAGCGCCGTAAAGCGTGCAGGAACGCTCGCTGATACGGGGCCACACCATCGGTCATCCGGCATTCATCTGAGATTCTGGCGCGACCCTGAGCGCAGGAAAAGGCAACCAAAACTGGCGACGAAATGGCGACGGCAAGTCCGTTGAAGTTCGCTTAACGGCGTTAAGCATCGGCGTCGTTTAGCCTTGTCGAGAAAGCAGGCGGCTGACTAAAACTGAACCGCCTGAAATGATGGATGATGAATCAGGCGCGATTTCAAAGAGTAGTGA
>JBEDUS010000343.1:0-2959 GCA_040414975.1 Candidatus Udaeobacter sp. | reverse complement strand
CCCAACGAGAATCGCACCGAGCGGCGCGGGCACCTGCGAAGCGAGAGGCTCTAGCAAGGAAAGTAAGCCGAAGTTAGCCAGCACTGTCCAACGGGGATAGAGGCTCTTACCGAGCAGGACAACCAAAAGAAGCAGAATCGCTCCAATGTATGCGGGCACGGCTGCTAGATTATACGCCAGCTCCCAATAGCGTCGCAAAGCTTCAAATAGATCAGGCGCATGCGCTGTGAGCTGCAACTCATACCGGGATGCTAGTTCACGCGGCACCCACAACGCGTGAACTGCGCTGCCCACGACCATCATGGCTGCGAGTATGTAGAAAATAAGGCGGCCTAGCAGCGGACTTCGTGGCGTAATGTTCTGGCCAACATGCCAAAAGCCGATGATGCATAGGCAAGCCGCAGGGGGACCGAGCAAGCCGCCGACAAACAAACGCGCCAGAGGCGCTTCGCGCGCGACACGCTGCATACCCTCGTGGAAGGTAGCGCCTGCTCCGAAGTGACCATAGAACAGCATATCACCGCAGAAGAAGAGTAGCGCACCAGCCAAGCCGGCGAGCCCTGCCAAACGCTGAGTTGTGCGGCTGTGTGGCATCGGTGCAGTGTAGGACGTCTAACTAGAATGAGATAAGCCACGGCAGGGTGTGGTGGCAAACTCGCTGATGCTCCTTCGCAATCGGGCCGTTGGCTTCATCGTTTGGTTAGAAATTCATGAATGCTTCTGTCGCGATCTCAGAGGAAAAAACGGCCGCAATAAGAGCTCGATAATACACAGGCCAGTCCTGAATGCGCTCGCGAACACACCCAGAAAAACTCCCGAATCGCGAGCCGACCCGGCGAAGTAGTGGTCCCGCAGAAAAAACATAACAAAGAGGACCAACAAAAAAGGCAGCGACAGGAGAGATTTCGGCAAGCGTGTGCGGAAAATACGGTAGATGACAGGAAGAGCGGCTCCGCCTCCGGCGCACCACAGCACGAATCCTAGCGGAGGCGAGAAAAAGCGGCCGCAAGACAGCCAGCGCCATTACCGCTATGACGAGGAATGCGATGTCTCCGACGGAAACGAGCTTATTCATCTAACTAGAATAAATAGCACAGGATCATCGGTGCTGTCGCCGTTCGGCTCGAATCTGCTCAAGGAGCGCATTGTAGGAGTCGGACATCTTGCGAAAGAAGACCGCGTATGACCTTAAGGTCTTTGGGTAGTTAGTGAATGGCTCTTTCAATTGCTTCGTGGCCACATCATAGAAGGCCGCATTGCCCTTGGCGAGGTTGGGCACGATTAGCTCATCGCTGAGTTTTTGATCATGCAGCGCATCGCTCAATCCCGAGCGCGTGACGGAGTCTGCATTGCGCATCGCGGTCAAAGTCTTGACGTCTAGCAAATCCAAGCCCCCCGCTTGCAAGAAATTCGCAATATCGGTTGGACTGTAATCGGTCGTCCAGGTGATAGGCCTGACCGGTGGCATGTCTCCCGCCGCGAGAGCACGCTCAAATTCGGCCACCCTTTCTTCCTGTGCCGCAGCGTTCCTTTCTGACTGAGCGGCAATGAGACGGACGTAATCTTCAAGCGACGCAAGTATTTGATCACGTCGTTGTGCATCTTGCTGATGCTGCTGGTAGCGGTTCAACCAAAATGCGGCGTATACGCCGAGGAAGACTAACAGCAACTCAGCCGCCCAATGTCCAAAACGCCGCACAACCATCCCTCCAGTATTCGGAATTATCCGAGCCATGCAGGTTAAGCTTCGCCATCTAACTGGAATTAGACTGCAACTTGCAATCTATTTCTGCCTCCATCGAGGGCAGTTTGCCGGAAAACACGGCAAGTTGGCAAGCCCGCAAAAGCGGCATTGTTGCGCTTGCAGATGAGAGGCTGACTGCATTTATCGAGCTTCAGTCAGCAATTCGTTGCACAAATTAGCCGCGCTTGGGACGAAAGCATCTAAAGGCAACCATCCAGGCATCGCGTTGCGAAGATTTCCATGGAACTTGTAATCATATGAAAATTCTCGCTGCCCAAATCAAACGCCGGTTGCTATTGGACACTGGGAAATGGCGACATTGTGCAATTTACGAGAACGAATTGCAACGCATCTGGCCATTGAACGAAGAACATCGAAAAGCAAAAATCGAGCAGTTCGCGAAGGAATACGGGTTCTGTTTGAGTTTCTACAAGCCTGGAGTATGTGCGATTTTTGAAAAAGAAGGGCCCGGCTGGACAGAGAAAGCGCGGGACCCAGCGAGAGTCGATCCCGGGCATTACAAGGTGATCTTGAACAACCAGCTCGTACGCGTCTTGGACGTTCATCACAAGCCCGCCGAGAAAAGCCCCATGCATTCGCATCCCTATCATCTGGTTTATTCGTTTACGGACAGCAGGGTGAAGTTCACTTCATCCGACGGGAAAACGGACATCCGTACGGTCAAAGCCGGGCAAGCGACTTGGCACAACGCCGAGACTCACACCGTCCAAAACGTGGGGAAAACGGAAGAACACGCACTGGATATTGAGTTAAAGATGTAGGCGCACGGAAAGCCGTTTGACTTGAAACAACTGCAAGACGGCAAGCTTCCTTTGGGGTTCTCAGCCGTGGATTCACGCGGGCGAACAATCTTCGTTGTTGACGCGCATCGCGACGACAGAAAGCGTTTCGTTGTGCGCGCCGACGAAATACTGATTGCGTTTGTGGAGCTCGAATCGGCAGTTGAGCCCTTCAGTGCTTCTTCCTTTTTGTAAGAGCGAATGGAACAGTTTTACCGGCGATGGTATAACTGCCCTTGACGCTGGACCTGGGCTCGCCAAACGGATCCATCTCTAACAAAACCTCTTTTTTTGCGCCGTTTATGGGAGCAAATCGCATCTTGCCCGTTCCCGTCTCTCCATCTCTACCCGACAGATAAAACTTTGTTTTTTTCCCACTGGAAGATTCGGTGATTTTGACATTGCTGGCCTCCAC
>JBEDUS010000342.1:0-13427 GCA_040414975.1 Candidatus Udaeobacter sp. | reverse complement strand
AAGCCGCCGTCGACCGGGAGAGTGTGTCCAGTAATGAAACGCGCATCATCCGAGCAAATGAACATGACGGCCGCCACGATTCCGCGGGTCTACCCATGCGCCCGACGGGGAGCGCGGCCGCGATCTGCTCAGGGCTTGTGCCAGTCTCGCGGATCCATTGCCAGATCATGTCACCTTTCACTATCATCACCTATCGCAGATGTCAGTGCGGCCCTGACTCAGCGGCCAGTCATTTGCTCCATGTGTTGGGGATATCGAGCACCTTGCACTTTAACTTCTGAGGCGACGCTTTCGATGTCGCGAAGGTCGTCTTGCGTAAGCTCAAATTCTGCTGCTCTGATATTTTCTTCGAGACGCTTTGGTTTCGTTGTGCCTGGAATTGGTACAATCCATGGCTTCTGCGCGAGCAACCATGCAAGCGCGATCTGAGCAGGCGTAGCCTTCTTCCGTTTTGCGATCTCGGCGAGCCGATCAACCAATGCCTTGTTTGCTTTTCGAGCTTCGGGGGTAAAACGCGGGAGCATGTTGCGAAAGTCCGAGCTGTCGAACGTTGTGTTTTCATTCATCTTTCCCGTGAGAAACCCCCTGCCTAACGGACTGTACGGGACCAAGCCAATTCCAAGTTCCTCGAGCGTCGGCAAGACTTCCTCTTCAGGCGCTCTCCACCACAGTGAGTATTCATTCTGGACCGCAGTGACTGGCTGGACCGCGTGCGCGCGACGGATCGTCTGTATTCCTGGCTCGGAAAGGCCGAAGTGCTTCACCTTCCCTTCGCGAATGAGTTCCTTCACCGCTCCCGCGACATCCTCGATTGGCACGTTCGGGTCAACTCGATGTTGATAGAACAGATCGATCACATCTGTTTTGAGTCGCTTGAGGGAGGCTTCGGCAACTTCTTTGATGTGTTCGGGACGGCTATCCAACTCAGTCCACCTCGAGTCGACCTTGGAAGCAGGTCTGAATCCGAACTTCGTGGCTATCACGACTTGCTTGCGAAGCGGAGCGAGTGCTTCGCCTACGAGTTCCTCGTTTGTGAACGGACCGTAAACTTCAGCGGTATCGAAGAATGTGACACCGCGTTCAACCGCTGCATGAATCAGTGAGATCATCTCCCGCTTATCGTGAGGCGGGCCGTAGGCAAAACTCATTCCCATACAGCCCAGTCCAATTGCCGAGACTTCCAGGTTAGTTTTTCCAAGTTTGCGCTTTTTCATTGTTCCGAACTCCGAAGGCAGATCAGCTCTCAACGGTCAGCCATCAACAATCAACTCTTTTGCTTACTCTGATTTAAGCGAAGCCATATCGATCGCGAAACGGTACTTCACATCGGACTTGAGCAATCTCTCGTACGCTTCGTTAACTTTCTGTATCGGGATGACCTCAACATCCGCTTTGATGTTATTAGCACCGCAAAAATCGAGCATCTCCTGCGTTTCGGCGATACCCCCGATGCTGGATCCGGAGAAACTGCGGCGCCGCACGATCAGACTGAATGCGGAGACCCTCAGGGGCTCTGCGGGAGCGCCGACCAACGTAAGGTTGCTGTCGAGACCGAGTAGATTGATGTAGGCGCCGATGTCGTGATCAGCGGACACAGTGTCACTGATGAAGTCGAAGCTGCCCGCGTGCTTCTTCATCTCGTTGGCATTGCGGGATACGACAGCTTCGTCCGCGCCGAGACGCAGCGCGTCCTCTTTCTTGTTAGGCGAGGTGGTAAAAACAACAACGCGAGCTCCCAGCGCGTCAGCAAACTTCACGGCCATGTGACCGAGCCCACCGATCCCAACCACGCCAACTTTCTTGCCCTTGGTTACCCCCCAGTGATGCATCGGGGAGTATGTGGTGATGCCGGCGCAAAGTAGCGGCGCGGCTGCGGCTGGATTGAGGTTGGACGGGACACGTAGAACGAAGCGTTCGTCAACTACGATGCTTTCGGAGTAGCCACCATACGTAAGACCTCCAAGGTGTTTGTCCGGGGAGTTGAAGGTGAGGATCATCTTCGGGCAGAACTGTTCCAGACCAGCTTTGCAATTTGGACAGGTGCCGTCCGAATCAACCGTGCAGCCGACAGCAACGAGATCGCCAACTTCGTACTTGGTCACCGCCGAGCCGACCTTGGTGACACGACCAATGATCTCATGCCCGGGCACAATCGGGTAGTTCGTGGCCATGAACTCGCTCCACTCGTTGCGGACCGAATGGAGATCGGAGTGGCAGATCCCGCAGAAGAGAATCTCGATTTGCACGTCGCGCTCGGTTGGATCACGACGGCTGATCTTCGTGGAAGCGAGCGGTGATGTTGCGCTGGCAGCAGAGTAAGCTTTCGCGTCGTACGTTGTTGAATGCATGCTTAATTTTACCTCCTTTTATCAAGAACCGAATCGATGGTTTTCACACGCTGAATTTATCGTTCACAATCGAGTCGCAGCCGCTGCGCATGTGTGGGATTTTGTAGTGCCACGTTAGAGTTAGTTCTGATTCCTCCTTAAGGTGAGAATCGAAATGCAATCTGTGACCGCGCTTGCTTATGAAATCGCTCACTGAACATCTTTGGTTTGAAGTACCGGACCGACGAGGGTTCATCAACGTCACGCCGAAGATCGAGGAACTCGTTCAGCGGAGCGGCGTAATCGAGGGACTTTGTCTGGTAAACGCCATGCATATCACCGCTTCTGTCTTCATCAACGATGACGAACCCGGCCTTCATCACGACTATGAGCTGTGGCTGGAAAAACTGGCGCCACACGCTCCGACGAGCGCCTATCGACATAACCGGACCGGCGAAGACAACGCCGACGCCCATCTCAAACGTCAGATCATGGGTCGCGAAGTCATCGTCGCGATCACGAAAGGCAAACTGGATTTCGGTCCGTGGGAACAAATTTTCTACGGCGAATTCGACGGGCGACGCCGAAAGCGAGTGCTGGTTAAAATAATTGGTGCCTGATCACTCTTAACGTTTCGATGTTTCCGTTTTCAGACGATGGCTCCGAACTCAACCAGTGACGCCCTAACTGACCGTCGTACGGTCGCGCCCCCGTGGCATACTGTTGTTCTCCTTCTTGTTCTGTTCGGCTTTTCGTACGCAAGCGTTCACACTGGAGGCCTTACTCCATTCGGACCGAAGATTGGCCGCCCGTTCAGTTACATCGTGATCATAGTTTTCGAATGGGCCATTGTGGCGTTCGCTTGGTTCGGTGCCAGTCAACGCGGCATTCGGTTGGCTGAAATGGTTGGCGGCAGTTGGGCGCGCCCGATTCACTTTCTTCGCGATCTTGTGATTGCGATCGCATTTCTCATCGTCTCCGCCGGCGTATTAAGTGGACTCGATTACTTCGTGAAAGCCGTTCCGAACCAGGCGATCCACAATCTGCTTCCACGAGGACCAATCGAAGTTGTCCTTTTTTTAGCGACATCGCTGAGCGCCGGATTTTGCGAAGAACTAATTTATCGCGGGTACTTACAACGCCAGTTCACCGCGCTGACGCACGCTGTGACTGGCGGAATTGTCCTCCAGGCGATCGCATTCGCACTGAATCACAGCTACCAAGGTTGGCGATTTGTCATGCTGATCGCGGTGTTAGCAACGATGCTCGGACTGCTGGCTTATTGGCGGCGAAGTCTGCGCCCCGGTATGATCGCGCACGCGTTGCAGGATGGAATTAATGGAATCCTGGCTGCCCATCTGCTGCGCTAAGGCGCGCTAGTTCAAATTAATCCCTGCTTGACCATTTTTTTCAAAGCAGTTGTATCATTCGCTCTGCATCGAAATGATTGGGTCAACCCGTGAGGCACGCCATGCTGGGAGCAGAGATGCGCCAATCGATACCAGCGCAAGCAGCGCTATTGCGGCGGAGAAGCTCAAGAGATCGAGCGGACTCACCTCGAATAAGAGGCTGGAAAGCGAGCGGCTCAAGAGGATGGCCACGACAACGCCGACCAGCGAGCCGACTATCATGAGCACCACCGTAGCACGCAAAACATATGACATAACGCGTCCGCGTGTCGCCCCGAGTGCCATCCGAATTCCGAACTCCCGCGTCCTTTGTGAAGTCGCGTAGGATATAACGCCGTAAACTCCGACTGCCGCGAGCAGAAGGCCCACTCCAGCAAAAACTCCGACAAGAATCAAAGTGTAACGCCGTGTTGCCACCGACTGCGAAACCAGATCTGCCGCGTCCTGAATGTTCTGGACCGGCTGGGCCGGTGCTACCGTGTGAATCCGATTACGCACGCTGTCCGCCAAGGTCATCACATTTCCGCTGGTACGCAGGAAAAGGCTCATCGTAGCCATGTCGTGATTCGTCTCGTCCTGCAGATACGGTAGATAAACTGCTGGCCCGGCAGGCACATCGAGTGAGCCGTGGCGGATGTTGCCGACCACACCAACGATCTCGCGCAGCCGCGGGGCGGCGTCGCTTCTTCTTCCCGGTCCGGTGTAGTTGACTCCAATACGTTTGCCGATCGGATCCTGGCCGGGCCAGAACTGGTGCGCCGCCTCCGTGTTAATGATAACGACCGGCGGCGCTCTGTCGTCGTCGTGCTCGGTAAAGAGTCTGCCGGAAATCAATGGAGTGCCAACCGTTTGGAAAAAGTCGGCGCTAACCCATGAACCTTCGCCAGTAGGCAGGCGGGTTGGGTCGTTCGGTCGGTCCTCGAAAACAAATGTAGCCCTGGCAGCGTCCTTGCCGGGCCGCCAATCAGAAAGCGCAGCGAAGCGAACGCCAGGCAAAGATGAAGTTTGGGTAAGCACGTCTTTCCAAAAAGCGCGGCCCTTCTCAGTGTAGTAATTCGTCCGCAAATAAACTCGGAGCAGAGACCGAGGTTGAAAACCGGGATCGACGTGGATGACACGCCAGAAACTATGCACCAGCAAACCAACGCTCACCGTGAGCACGACCGAACAGGCAATCTCAGTCACAACCAGCAGTGAAAGCGAGGATCCCCTACGCCCGGCTGTTTCGAGCCCACGAGACCGCAAAGAAGAAAATAAATTCAATCGCGAAAGACTAAGCGAAGGCATCCATCCAAAAAGCACAGTAGTCGCAATCATGATGGCGACCGTCGTAAGCAGAGCCGGACCGTTTAAGTGAACGCTGTCCATGCGCGGCAAGGGCAGATTTGGAACGCGCGCCAGCACGCGAAGCGCAATCCAGGCGAGGAGCAAACCGACCGCGAACCCCGCTGCACTCAATAGCAGCGCTTCGGTCACAAGCTGTCGCGCGATTCGGGAGAGCCCCGCACCCAGACTCAAACGCACCGCCATTTCCGTCTGCCGTTTCACCGCCCTCGCCAGAAGCAGCGCTGCAACACTGATACAGGCGACGAGCAGAATCAGAGCGGCCGCCGCGAGCGTTGCAATCAGGGGAAAACGCACATTGCCGACCAGGTCCTCCTTGAGCGGCACCAACTGCACACGCACATCGCGCGGCTCCTCTGGAACGCGCCGCAAAATTGCCGTGAGATCCTCCTCTGCCATTGCCGGAGTAACTCCCGGCTTCAATTCACCCATAACGCGCAAGAATTTATTTCCCCGCCACTGCATGTAGGGCCAGCTGGGGTGAACAGTAAGCTTGGGCCAGACATCGGTGTCAGGAAACAGGTCCGACATCGGTGGTAAGACGCCTACAATTGTCTGATTCGCACCTTCAAAATGAACAACACGGCCGATCACATGCGGGTCTCCGCCGAGTTGGTTCTTCCAAAAACGGTACGATATCACCAGCGTGTCGTTCTCCAGATACGTGTACTCACGCGGCTCATAGAGCCGGCCCAGATACGGCCGTATTCCGAGCATGCTAAAAAACTGCTCGGACGGCGCTGTGCAGTTGACCAGTTTCGGCTCGCCATCACCGGTCCAGGTAAAGGTAAAAAGCGGCACGTATTCCGCGATGTGAGCAAACGACCGGTTTTGCTCAAGGTAATCGACAAAATCTAGTGAAATCTAGTCCGGACGCAGCGATTCGGTTTTGGTCAGTGGATTCGGAGCTCGCCCAGATGGCATAGAGTCGATCGGAATTCGCATAGGGCAGCGGCTGGATCAATACATCCTGGACCACACTCAACATTGCAGTGGTTGCGCCGATTCCAATGCCGAGAGTTAAAATGGCAACGACGGCGAACCCGGGTTGCTTCGCGAGCATGCGCAGGCCGAAGCGAAGATCATCGAAAAAACCGCTAAAGCGGTTTCCATCCTTTTGCACTCCGATCGCCAGGGACGGCCGTTGCACTGGCAGCTTCGTACGTTTGAGCTGCTCGCGCAGTGAATCAGGCTGAGTGAGTTCGTCCAGCGCAATTTGTTTAGCTTGTTCTTCTGAAGCGCCTAGACTGAGTGCCTGCTCACACCGCTCCTCCAGATGTTGGGACAATTCTTCAACAATTTGCTCCTCATCAGCGGGCGAGAGATTCAGTCCCGCGATCGACTTTCGGATTTCCGACTTGAAATCAGGCATATTCAATTCCGGTGATCCGTCCAATTGCCGCCACGAATTCGCACCAGCTGTCGCGTTGAGCCGCCAAAACCTTTCTGCCCGTGCGCGTCAGCCGATAGTAGCGACGGCGACGTTGTCCCTCCTTTTCCACCCAGCGGCCCCGAATCCAGGCGCGCTTTTCCAAACGATAAAGCAGCGGATAAAGCGACGCCGCGTTGAATCGCAACGCGCCGTCCGAACGCAGCTCGATCAGTTGTCCGATTTCATAGCCGTGCCGCGGCCGATCTTCCAGCAAAGACAGAATCAAGAGCTCTGCGCTTCCTTTTTTCAGTTCGCGATCTTGCAGTCGCATTGACATATGTTGTAATAACACATATCTGCGATAATCGTGTGCCGTCAAGAATAATCTGAGAATGCACCGGCGCTCCGATCCCTGATCCCTGGACTTGTCAGACGCACTTGTTCTGCGCGTTAGACCACTCCAGTTGCATTGTGTAGCCGGCAACCTGCTTGAATTGCCAGGCACAGATGTCCCCAATCTCGCCATTTGTGTCGTCGTACCAACCTGTGCCCGGAACCGGATCTGTTATTGCTTCACAGAGTTCATGAGAGCTTGTCGCCGTAAACGCGTCTAAAACCGCCAACCCACCGAGACATCCGCTGCATCCGGGATATGGCATGACCGCATAGTAGATGCTGTTAACATTGTCGTGATATCCGCAGTAGCTCTGACACGAGCGGCTTCCGCCCATCACAGACACCACGCCCTGCTCTAAAAAGACAAAGTAAATCGTGTCCTTGTCGTTTTGGGGAATCGTTCCGCTGGAGATCCAATCCTTCAATTCCGTTTGAATCCTCGAATCGGTTACACTCCTGGTGGGAGCATTGGCGGTGATCACTTGTGAGCCGACAAAGCTCCCGTGACCGATCGTTTTGCCGGGAACATTGTACTCCAAAAGCTGATCGATTAGGGAACTAACGAGAATATCGGAGAAGAATTGGTTCATCGCTGCAGCCAAGTCGCTGGCGTTAGAATCGTTTAACCAACTTTGGCCCCAGAAAATCGCGAAGACTTTCGCTGCTTCGATGAGCGATCCTCCACGATAAGTAAGGTTTGGTGTGGCCGCTTGCTGAAATTGTGGATGGTGGAGCGGAACTACTCGAATCGCTTCGCGTGCGATGGGTTTCTTCCGTGATTTTCCTCGTCCTGATTTCTCTCGAGGCATATACAATTCAAGCTAATCCTAGTGTTCGCTTGGAAAAGCCGAAATCGACATTACTGCTAACCTCCGGCGTGGCGCGTGAATATACCTTCATTTTAGATGAGGCCGAGATCGCCCGCTATCGGGCAATGGCCGCGCGTGCCTTGGAGGCAGAAGCTGACCTATGGAAGCTCGCAGGAATTCGTCCCGGCCGTCGCGTGCTCGATCTCGGCTGCGGTCCAGGCATCTTCCTGCCTACGTTGGTCGAGCGCACCGGTTTTAACGGTAGTGTCACCGCAGTCGAACGGTCGGATGACGCATTACTAGCCGCCCGCGCACTCCTTCGCGCCGCCGATCTCCAAGACCGTGCGCGAATCATTCAGGCAGATGCAACCGAGACCGGTCTACCGCCGAGCAGCATCGATGCTGTGATGATTCGCAACGTACTAATGCACAACAGACAGCGCATCGCACAGATCCTCGCGCATGTTCACGATCTGCTGGCGCCCGGTGGCGCTCTTTTGTCGGTCGAAACTAGCGTCGACGACATTCGCTACCCTGAAGCCGCGAAGGAGAAGGAGTTGGATGATCGTTGGGCCGCGATGATGCGCTCGCAAGGAAACGATCCCAATATCGGTCGCACATTGGCTGCGCAATTAAGCGCGCACGGTTTTTTGCCGGTAGCCACGGCAACCCACACCGACATTCTCATGATCCAACGTTCACCCGCGTGGACCGCGCGCGACAGGCTGGTTGCGACCGGCTTCGTTACTACCGAAGATGTGCGCCGCTGGGGCGCGGCCATTGAAACCCGCCTGAAAACAATCGGGCCGCTGCGCGCGGAAACTCCGTTCACCGTTGTTGTCGCGCGCCCGCAGGGCGACGTCGTCTAATCCGAACGCTAACCGCGCCGTGATCCAGCTGGTTCGCGCCGTTTTCGCAACCGCTCACGACATTCTCTCGGAATGGCGGGCCTTTGAGCGTCGTGCTTGATATAGTCGGTACGAGTCGTCATGCAAAACCTCAAGCTAAACTGGCGCAAGACGGCGTTGCTTTTCTGCGGTTGGACCTTGGTTAGCGTTGTCTTCGCGCTGATTTCTTATGCGGCTGCAATTGGTGAAAATAACAAGGAATTCGGCTTCGTATCTGCGCTCCGGATGAATCTGGTTCAATTCTATCTTTGGGCGATTCTCTCACCGCTTCTTTTTCGTTTTAGCCGCCGTTTCCCAATCGACTTCCGTCCTCTGAATCTTCGCAATCTGTTGCCTTATTTTCCGGCGCTAATTTCATTCGCCGCCATTCATCAGACGACCCATCTGGCCGTCCTTTGGTCCATCACCCCGCGTCTGAGACAACAGTTCCCCACCCTCATCGATTGTTACCGCGCTTATTTCGGATTCGGATTCTATATCGATTTGATTATCGCTTCGCTGATCGTAATCGCGGTGCATGCGCTGCTGTATTATCAAAACTTTCGGGCGAGTGAGTTGGCACAATCATCTTTGAAAACGCAACTCGCCCAGGCGCAGCTCAAAGCACTTAAAATGCAGCTTCATCCGCATTTTCTTTTTAACACGCTGCACTCGATCTCATCACTCGTTTTGGATGATCCGCCAAAAGCAAACAGCATGATCGCGCGCCTCGGCGACTTCCTCAGATTGACCCTCGAAAATTCTAACCAACAGCTGATCAGCCTTAAAGAAGAGACTGAATTTCTCCGGTGCTATCTGGAGATCGAACAGGTCCGCTTTGGAGATCGGCTGACGGTAGCGTTCGAATTGGAACCGCAAACGCTCTCTGCGCAGGTGCCTCATCTCATTCTGCAACCGGTGGTGGAAAACGCCATTCAACACGCGGTAGCGCCACGCGCTACGCGCGGACAAATCAGCATTGAAGCAAAGTGCCATAACAGCTTGCTTCGACTCGAGGTAAGAGATAACGGACCGGGGATCACCTCAAACGGCGATTTGCCTGCAGCAAAGGGAGTAGGTTTGAGTAATGTCCGCGCACGGCTCCAACAAATCTACGGATCTGAGTTTCACTTCGAACTTATGAACGCCGGAGACAGAGGACTAACCGTGTTGATGGAAATTCCCTTCCAGCGAGCAACGGATCTTTGAATGGGTGATAGCAAGCATGAAGAATGCGCCGATTAGAGCTTTGATCGCTGACGACGAAGCGCTCGCGCGCAAATTTATCCGGCGAATGCTAAAAGATGATCAAGATGTCGAAATTGTCGGCGAATGCAGTAACGGCAAAGAAGCCGTCGCGATGATTAGGAAACAGAACCCCGATGTCGTTTTCCTCGATGTGCAAATGCCGGAGATGGACGGGTTCGCTGTCCTCGAATCGATCGGGATTGAGCGGCTGCCGGAAATCATCTTTGCAACAGCTTACGAACAGTATGCGATTCGAGCGTTCGAGCTTCACGCACTCGATTACCTCTTAAAGCCTTTCGATCAGGTGCGATTCAAAGACGCGATCAAACATGCAAAAGAGCGACTCCGCTTCGAGCACCGGCACGAAGGGCGCACGCAAATCAGCGCCCTGCTGGATAGTATCAAGAACAAGCTGCAATACCTCGATCGCTTTATGATCAAGGCGGGCGGGCGCATCACTTTCCTGAGCACGGACGAAATTAATTGGATAGAAGCGGACGATAAATACGTGCACCTCCACACGGGCAAAATCAGCCCGATGGTGCGGCAAACCCTGAGCGCGATGGAGACACAACTTGATCCGAAAAAATTCAGGCGAATCCATCGCTCGGCGATTGTTAACGTCGAACGAATTAAAGAGCTGCAGCCGCTGTTTGGTGGAGAGCACTCAATACTTTTGACGGACGGGACCAAGCTCACTCTCAGCCGAAACTACAAGGACAAATTGTTCGAGCTTTTGGGCAAACCGCTTTAGTCGGGCTCGAATCGTGCTCTGATTCGGAAAGTTCGCGACGTTTCCGCAACCACTCACGACATTCTTGTCGGTAAATCAAGCTGTGGCCGTATTCTTCGTCCGTGACGGCAGAGCTACAAAAGCGAACGGGACTCACTCTGAGAACCATCAATAATAATCGAGCGATCGTCGCCGTTTTGGCCGCTACTTTCGCTTGGCTTTTTGTTTTCGAGCCAACTCGTGCTGACGATGTCGCGAAACAAGTCGCCCCAATCGTCGCGCAGATTCAACACGCGGACTACGCGGGCGATCAGGCCGCGATGCAAAAGGGCTACGAAGATCTAAAACGTTTCCTGGAAGATAAAAAACTTGTGTCCCGTATCCATTACTGGCGTGCCTTTGCTCAATGGAGACGGGCCATCAACGGCTTCAACGATTCCGTCGACCCAAAGGAGCTGGAGCAGGACCTCAAGACCGCACTCGACGAATTCAAGATCGCGATGGAGAAGGATCCTACATTTGTCGATGCTAAGGTCGGAACAATTTCATGTTTGGGTTACCTGGCTTTCATGAACCGGAAAGATCAGGGACGCGCGAAAGAATTAGTCGGCCAAATCATCCCGCTTGTGAAGGAAGCCATTGATGTGGCCCCCGATAATCCGCGCTTGATCTGGGTGCGCGGTCCGATTCTTTGGGGCACTCCACCCGACCGCGGCGGTGGCCAGGACAAAGCGATCGAAAATTATCAGCGGGGGCTGGAAATTTGTTCGAGGATCAAAGCGAGTGATGACCTGCTTGAGCCTTCATGGGGGAAACCGGAATTGATGATGAGCCTGGCCTATTCTTATCTGAACACCACGCACGCAGACGTAAATGCCGCAGAGCGAAATGCGCGGGATGCGCTCCAACTTGTTCCGTACTGGCATTATGTGCGCGACATCTTGTTGCCGCAGATCCTCGAAGCTAAAGCAAAAGCGCATTAATTCGTTCTCAGTGGATGAAAAGGCCGAATCCAGTTGACCTCTTGTTCGCGGATATGGACAAGCTGAGCCCGGGAGACGACCGCCTGAGTCTTTACGTTTTGCGATCTCTGCCGGAGCATCGTTTTGAGGTCGTGGTTGATGCCGGTTGCGGGGCGGGACGCCAAACTTTCGTGCTCGCGAATGAGCTCAGAACTCTAATTCACGCAGTAGATTCTCATCAGCCATTTCTGGATCGCCTTATCCAGCGTGCCAAAGAGAAAGGGGTTGCTCAACTGGTGCGCACACAGGGCATTGGATATGAAAGACATTCCGAGTGTTTTTGCAAAAATTGATCTGCTTTGGGCAGAAGGCGCGGCGTACAACATTGGTTTTGCCAATGCACTGACCACCTGGGCAAAGGCAATCAAACCGAATGCCTTCGCAGTAGTAAGCGAGCTTTGCTGGCTTCGCGACAAAACTCCGGATGCGGTCAAAAAGTTCTTCCGATCGGGATATCCGGAAATGAAATCTGTTCAGCAAAACATCGCGATAGCAGAAGAAGCAGGCTACAAAATATTCAACACCTATATGCTTCCCAAAGACGGATGGGTGAAAGGTTATTATAACGTTCTCGAGCCCCGAGCGGCATCGCTCGTCAATCATTCGGACGTTGCCGTGCGGGATTTAGCTGTTGAGACGCTCAAAGAAATTGAGACATTTAGAATTTCACAAGACAGCTACGGATATGTCTTCCTTGTCCTTCAACGGTCAGACTGAGATCAAATGAAGTCGGAGATATCCGCTTCTTACTTCTTACTTTTCACGAGGCTCGACATTCTTCGCCTGACCTGTTGTCGCCTGACGACGGAAAAATCAATAAAGGATCGATGGCAAAAACGCACCGGCAGGCTCGTTGTAGAATCCTTTGCTCATCAGAGTCATTGGCTGAGTGACTCGTAGACCTTGCTGCAAACACCATTGAAATAACCCGCTGTTGCGTGTTGGCAGCAACAGACTTGGGCCAGTGAATTCCGTCGCCGCGCCGATTAACGCTTCGAGGTCCCGGTTACTTTCGGCCAGGGTGTGTCCAAAAAAAGCCGACGATGGTAGCGTAACCAGTGAGGCGGCCGTCTCGCTCGACGACAGTTGCGGCACCTTTGACAATGGCATCCATCAACTCGCCACTGCGGTCGTGTCCGTGAACTTTTTGGCAAAGGCGATTGCATGCGTCGATATCTGACTCCGCCGCTGCCCGCACCGTGCAACCAGCCACGGCAATATTCATCGCTGTTCCTTGCATGCAGGCCAGCGGTTCTCTCACGTCGTAGCCGAGCTTCGCGTACAACGAAAGCGATCGCGTATGATATCCGGCTTGAATCAAACGCACGCACAGAAACCTTTTTTTGCCGCGCGCTCGTGAGCATTCTGCATTAGCTGCCGTCCGATCCTGCGATTTTGCACCGTCGGATCGACGGTGATTGGTCCAAGCCCAGCAATGGCATTCCGTTCGTCGAGAAAATTACTTCCGACAATTCGGCCATCGACTTCGGCCACGACCGAATAAAATCCCGGATGCGACAGCAGGGAACTCATCAATCCGACAGCCACGTCCACCGACGGAAAATCCGGCGTAAAATTGTGGGCCTCGGCAATTGTCTTGAAGGCCTGGTAGCAAATCGTGCCACAAGCGGTCGCATCGTCGGCCCTGCCTGGTCGTAACCTAAGATCCTTAGATTCGCCGGTACTGCTCATCCGTAACATGTTCCATCCACTCGACCACTTTCCCGTTCAACGCTTCCTGAATTGCAATATGCGTCATTGCCGTTGTCGGCGTTGCGCCATGCCAATGCTTCTCGTTAGGCGCAAACCAGACCACATCGCCCGGACGGATTTCCTCGACCGGGCGGCCTTGGCGCTGCGCCCAGCCGAGACCCGACGTG
>JBEDUS010000341.1:0-20076 GCA_040414975.1 Candidatus Udaeobacter sp. | reverse complement strand
AGTCTGTGGTATCCCACGGCACATCGGGCACGAGCGATCGCGGCGTTCATGACTGCGGTTCCTGTGACCGGGTTAATAGGAGGTCCGTTATCAGGGGCTTTGCTCAAGTTAGATGGTCTTTATGGGCTGGCTGCTTGGCAGTGGTTGTTTTTCCTCGAAGGCTTGCCCGCGGTTGTTTTGGGCGGCAGCGTCCTTCTTTACCTGGATGATCGTCCCGAAACAACACGCTGGCTTACTCCGCCAGAACGCGACTGGCTGGTAGAAACACTTGCTGCCGAGCGAAGAGCTTGCGTGCTAAAGCCGAACATCAGTACAGCACTGACCGATGTTACCGTCTGGAAGCTAGGGATCATCTTTCTTTTGGCCGCGGCTGGATTCTATGGTTATTCTTTTTGGTCGCCGCTTATTATCAAATCGCTAACAGGACTTAGCAACTTCGAGGTAGGTCTGGTGCTGGGTGCCATTAGCGCGGTGACCATTCTGGGAATGCTTTTGAACAGCTACCACTCTGACCGCACCGGCGAACGAGCAATACATATAGCTGTGCCGCTCCTGGTGTCGGCTATAGGCCTTATAGGGTCCGCCTTGCTGCGCCAGCCTGCCTTAGCCATTATTGCCCTTGTGCTTGTTCCACTGGGGCATTGCGCGACCTACGGTCCATTTTGGTCGATGCCGACTCAAATCCTGACCGGTCCGGCCGCGGCAGCCGGGGTAGCTCTGGTTACCGTGATCGCGAATGTTGGTGGATTCGCCGGACCAGCGCTCATCGGAATACTGAAGACACAAACCGGCACCCATACTCTTGCATTTTTTCTGCTTGGTTGACTGGCGGTGATCGCTACGCTTCTTGCACTGAGAATTGCCCTTGCCCAGGCGCCGAGCAGCGAACAATTGGCCAGGGCCAGTTGATATGCTCGCGCGCGACCGGTTTTCCACTCCCCTTCTCGCCAGAACATGACCTAACTGTCGACGCCGTCACTCTTCTGTTCGGCATGAATGCCGGGAGTCTTCGGGCCGCGCTCGTGTTCCTTTCCTTGCGGACTAGAGCTGGATTTCGCTCTTCGCCGGTGCTCAATCTCTTCATCAGAAGGCTCTCTGACGCTGCGCTGTCGCGGAAGACTTCCCGGATGATTGCGACACAGAAATTCGATGAGCCCTTCGCGTACCTCGCAACGAAGATCAAAAACTTTTCCAGGGTCAGTGGCACTGACGAGCGCACGCACTTCGATTGTTGTTTGCTTGGTGTCCGTGACTTGCAACCCGCACACCTTCTTGTCCCACTTTGGATTGTTCTCAACAAGCCGCTTCAATTCTTTTCGCAATTCGCCAATGGGCGCCTGATAATCGAGGTAAAGAACAATCGTTCCGAGCAGATCGGTAGAAACGCGACTCCAGTTCTGAAAAGGTTTTTCGACAAAGTAGGTAATGGGGAGAATCATCCGGCGCAGATCCCACGTCCTGACCGTTACATACGTGAGAGTGATTTCTTCGATCTGCCCAAACTCGCCCTCCACGACCACGATGTCGTCGATAAGGAGCGGTTGTGTCAGCGCGATTTGAATTCCAGCGAGTACATTCCCGAGCGTCCGTTGCGCGGCGAAGCCGATCACGATCCCTGCAATTCCAGCCGAGGCAAGGATGCTCGTGCCGAACTGTCGTACCGGATCGAAAAGCATTAGGACAGAACCGATCGCAATGATCACGACGGTAGTGATTATTACTTTGCGAATCACCGATACCTGGGTGTAGATCCGACGCGCGGAAAGATTGTCCGGCAGATCCAATCGCTGCCGGCTCAAAAGCGCAGCCTGCATCGCATTGATGCCGTGAACGATCAGAAATGAAAGCGTCACGATGAATAGAATGCCGACACCTTTCTGTGTTACCCATATCCAGCTCTCGGGCAGTTTCAGCAGCGGTAGTAACAGAATAATCCCAAGCAGCGGCACCGAGAGTCGCAATGTGTGTCCAACGATTGGGACAACAATTTTGCCCGGTAAGCTGCGCGTTCTGTCCGCCCACAGACGCATCCGCTTTTCAACCGCGCGAATGGCGCGAAAGACCAACCACAACAGCGCGATAATCCATCCGGCATAGAAAATCGCTGTGAGAGTGCGGGCCCAAAAGATGCGAACGGGCCGCGAGACAATGCCCGCAGCGATCGGCAGCAGCACGAATGCACCGCCGCACGTCCAGAGGAAAAGCGCAACAGGCTTGCGAATCGCGGCTGCACTCAGCGCCAACCAGGACTGATATCGCGTCGATCCAATCTCACCGGCGCGCTGCCTTACGACCCAGACAAACCAGCCGGTGAGCAGTGACAATAGCGCAAGAGCAACGAGACAACTAATCAAACGCATCCAGGTCACTCGGTCGAAAACCGCTCGTTGAAGAAAAGTATTACCGGAATCTTTTGCCACCTGGTCGAGCCAATGACCGTAAGCAGCACCGGCGCGGTAAATTTTCGATCGATCAGCGGCGGCTCTTTGCGCTGACAATTCAGTAACCGACTGCGTAATCGTCCCAGCTGGGGATTCGGATACGGTCGGAAACGGCGACGGTGAAGGAGACTGCTCTGCAGCAATCGTAATCTGGCAAAGCAATACACCCAGCACACAAAAAGTTCTTATCGGCAATTGTTGCATAAGTAGACGACTGAAGCTGTTACTTTGAGATAATATTCAAAGTCCTGCCAGTGAGGCTTGTTACGCAGAATGGCGACGGGCGGTTGATGTCCGGTTATTATCTACAATCTAATCTGCCTCGTAAATACCATGGTCGGTGTTGAGGTAAACAAAACACAACTAATCTCTCCCTACCTTCGGCTCCAGAAATAATCAGAGTTTCTTCTCCCGCGACTGCGGAATCAGGATGACATTCCGAGACAGCTTTGGAGGAGGCGCTCCGTGTCTATGAGTTGATACGTCTCAAACTTATTTTACCCGCTCCTCGCGACGTATGACCAGCAAAGCTTGCGGACATCGTCGCAGACATCGTGTTCACTTGCTTGAGTTCCTCCGCTTCCTTGAGCGAGATCGATTACCCGGCAACTTCATTTGCCATTGGGTGTAGCCGGTGATTTCCCTCAGCTCTTCTCGTTGGGCCGTTCCTTTCAATGCGCTTTGTTACCACGTGGTTCTTCCTTTTTGTAATACTCGTCGCGTTGCAACATGCGCACGCCAAACCATCCCCAATAAACGTTGTGATGCTGAATTAGTCCCGCGTCATTGATTTCCATTGCCTCGACAAAGTCCATTTGTTCGCCCTTGGGAGTAGTGCGTGGATATTCCCAAATCAACCTTTTCCCGTCGGTGAAATAACCGGTACGGTAATTCTGGCGAATTGGCGGCTTCCGTTTGCGCAGTAACTCGAAGAATGGGCGCAATTCGTCTCTCCCACGACATATGCCGACTTTCTTGTCGAGCAAATGTGACACCAGCGGACTCTCCAGGACTGCATCCCACGCATATAAGGCGAGCAATCCTCGCACGTCGCTCTGCGACAATACCTCATCCCAATGGTAGTAGATGTGTTCAATGATTTCGTGGCGGTTCTCCTCCGCCCCAGCGAATACAGCAGCGGCGGCGTTGTTGCGTTGATTGCCTCGAGACACTGCTTCTTCTCTTTTCAATTTTTGATTCATACTCTTCTTCGATTAGTTCGTTGTCGAAGGTCAAAATGGTTCCCGTGTGGCGACCGTTTTCTCTGTTCGCGAATGGAAAAACGCCAGCCTCTAAAATACCCGCTCGTCCAAAGGTCTGGATACAGTCACGGCAGCAGCAGCCGTTACTCGCTGCAAGATCATTCTCGTGCTTGACGCCGGCTGCTATGCATCGACTTGATAAAAGTGGCTTCCAGCCCCGGCATAACCAAAATACCTCCTTCAAGTCTGAATACTCTTCGTCAGCTAAAGGTCCTGGTCTGGTTTCAGGAGCGGATACGGCCAACTGATCTTCAGGCCACGCTAATTTGGGCGGGTATCATTGGATTTTGCGGTGGCGTTTGCTCGATCGTGTTCCGCGTCGCAACGAGCCTCGTTCACAAAATCCTTACCGGCAGCTCGGAACCTGGCTTGGTTGAAAGTTTTTCCCAGCTCCCGCCGTTACTACGCCTTGCCGTTCCAGCGATTGGCGGTCTTATTGCCGGCGCAATCATTCAGTTCGGCACACGATTGCGCGGGCAGGTGACAACCACCGACTACATGGAAGCGGTGGTGCTTGGTGATGGGAAAATTGCTGCGCGACGCACGCTGCTGAAATGTCTCTCGGCACTTTTCACCATTGCTTCCGGCGGATCGATCGGGCGCGAGGGGCCCCTGGTTCAGCTTTCGTCACTCGCGGCTTCTCTTTTCGGCCGCCTGCGAAAATGGACCACGCCACGCCTTCGACTGCTTGTCGGCTGTGGTGCAGCTGCTGGTATTGCATCAGCCTATAACGCGCCAATCGCTGGGGCGGTATTTGTCGCGGAGATCGTGCTGGGTTCAGTGGCCATGGAGATTTTTGGCCCTCTGGTTTTTTCGTCAGTCATCGCGACGTTGACAGTACGGGGATTTCTCGGACCGGATCCGCTGTATAAGATCCCGCCATTCCAGCTCAATGGCACTTGGGAGATTGGGCCGTATCTTTTGCTCGGCGTTGGCGCCGGCCTTCTCGCGCCATGGTTCATTCGGCTGCTCCGCACGACTGAAAAATTGGCCGGGCGCATCGCTGGGCCTGTTTACCTAAAGATGTGTGTTGGCGGCCTCATCGTAGGCGCCCTGGCCATATTGCATCCTGAAGTCTGCGGCAATGGCTACAGCACGGTCAGCGGGATCTTGCGTGGCGAATGGCTCTGGCAAGCACTGGCGGTCATCCTCATTTTCAAAGTACTTGCCACCACTGCTACTTTCGGTTCCGGCGCAGTCGGTGGAGTGTTCACGCCAACGCTCTTTATCGGTGCAAGCTTCGGATTTTTGTTCGGGACAGGCACGAACCATCTGCTCGGTCATCTTTCGGTCAATCCCAGCGCGTTTGCGCTGGTCGGAATGGGCGCATTTCTAGCGGCCGCGACTCACGCTCCAATCATGGCTATCGTGATGATCTTCGAAATCACGCTCGATTATCAGATCATTCTCCCGCTGATGCTGGCGTGCGTGGTCGCCTATTACACATCTGTGAGCATCGAGAAGGAATCTATTTATGCTGAAGGACTGAAGCGAAAAGGCGCCGGTGATTATCGCAGACAGCTCGCGGAACTCCATGTTCGTGACATCATGAAACCGAAACCGCTGACCATTTCACCCAAGGCTGGCTTCTCCGAGATCGCGGAGAAATTCGTACAAACTCGATTCAATTACCTGTATGTTGCGGATCACGATCGGTTTATTGGCGCTGTGTCGCTGCATGACGTTAAGAATTACCTGAATACACCCGAACTGGCGAAGGTTGTCATCGCCGGAGACATTCTACACGATTCCATCCCCATGGTCCGACCTAATGCGTCCCTTACTGTCGCGCTCGAGCGGTTCAAACAGCATGATGGCGAGCGGTTACCCGTGGTGAATGATACAGCAACAAAACGTCTGATCGGCACCATCGCGAAAACCGACGTGATTCTCGCACTGGCTGGGAGCACCACTCGATCAGCTACTGTGGTCGGTTCACAAGCGTCATAGTAAACTGCGAACCCTTGCGTAATCGCCGGGTGAAAGCGGAGCAAAATCCACTTGCCTTGACCAAAATGGCTTCCGCCTGCTAAGCCGATGCAATGAAACGGCTTCTTTGGATTGATATTTCAAAGGGGCTCGCGATTCTTTTCGTCGCTTACTTTCATTTTTTCACGACGTATTTCCAGTACGGCGTACTTCCACCCGCCGACTGGAGCAGCCTGGCAGCGTCCACGCTGACCATTCTTAGAGTGGCTTGGTTAAAGGTTTCGGGACTTGGGTTTCATGCAGTCGGTGTTTTCATCATCCTGAGCGGTTGGACTCTGATGCAATCGACCATGCGCCGTGCTGAGTCCGGCGAAACGGCTTGGGGCACATGGTATCGCGCACGGTTCTTGCGGCTTTACCCAATGTACTGGGTCGCCCATTTGGTTTATCTCCTCTCGCCGTTCGTTGCCCGTCTGGAACCTGTCGATGACCGCGTCATCCTAAGTCTGCTCGGTCTGCGCTTCATCAATATTGAGATGAATTTCATGTACCTCAACGCGGCATGGTGGTATTTCGCCATGCTGATCCAGTTATACTTGATTTTTCCCCTTCTCTTTCTGGCGGCGCGCCGCTCAGGACCGTGGTGGTTTTTGTTAATTGGGTGTGCCGCCGGATTTTTCGCGCGCTACCTGTTGCTCGTAGTTTGGCCGCAAAACGGCTTGTGGGTGCTAGGCGGTTTCGCCGTCTGTCGGTTGCCAGAATTTGCGCTCGGAATGTCACTCGCGATGTGGCATGCGCGATCGGCTGCACGAGTGGAATGGTTTTTACTTCGCGGCGCGGGATTGCTTCTGGGATTGATGCTCTATCCGGCGGCGCTTCAGCTTTACCATGGCTTGTATGAATACATCTTCGTGGACTTCGCAACCGGCACATGTTGCATGCTCGAAATCGTGGGCATTGCTGGAATCATTTCGCTATTCAAAGAACCAGCTAAGCTTTTCGGTCTCACAGGACTCTATTCCTACGGTTTGTATCTCATTCATCAGCCTTATGTCATGTGGCTAGGGCTTCGCATTCGCGAGGTGCCGATCTGGGGGTTTCTCCTGATCACTATCCCGACGTTAGGTGTCCTCAGTGCGTGGGGAGCGCTTTTGGAAAAAGGAACCAACGCGCTTGTGAGCAAACTCTTCCCGCGAAGGAACTCGAAGCCCGCATAGATGCTGCTTGCGGAGCTTAGGACCGAACAAGTTAGGCGTAACGATACAATTTGGTCATGGCTCGAATTTCAGGTCTGGAAAAAAAGCAGGCACCGTGGCATCTGCGCTGGTTTTATGGAGTGATGCGCAAGATGTTCGGAAAAGATCTTACGCCGGCGAAGATTCAGATGCGTCTGCCCGGTCTGATGTGGGGTGGAATCGCCATGGAAGCCGGTCTCGGTAGGAAGCGGCTTGTCTCCTTGCGCTACTTTCAATTGGGGAAAATCCGCGCAGCAGGTCGTATCGGCTGTCCGTTTTGAGTAGACGTCAATTCTGCCGTGGGCAGAAAAGCAGGCCTAAGCGATGAAAAACTTCACGCTGTCCTCGGCGACAACTTCGCTCCTTTCAATGATACTGAACGACTAGTGATTGAGCTGGCTGACGCGCTGACGGACACGCCCCCAAATGTCTCTGATGAACTGTACGCGCGGCTGCGCAACCAATTCTCCGAAGAACAGCTCATGCAATTGGGCGCGCAGATCGCTTTCGAAAATTATCGCGCGCGCTGGAACCGACTCTTCAACGTCGAGAGCGACAATCTGTATCACGGAATGGCAGGTTCCTAGCTAATCCTTTCAGGCCAACGCTAGTTTCGTCTTGATTTCATTGACAAGCTCTTCGGGATTCGGTCCCAATTCGATTGTTATTACGTCCTCATCCGGTGCGGGTTCTTGCAAATCAGCGAACTGACTTCGCAGCAACGCAGGATTCATGAAGTGGCCGCGTCTGCCACGGAGTTGTCTTTCAATTAGTGCGTAATTCCCGCGAAGAAACACGAGCTTAACGTCGTTGCTGACGCGCAAACGTTCCCGATACGCGCGTTTCAATGCGGAGCAGGCAAGCACCGCATTCTCGCTTTTGGCAAGAGACTGCTCAATTTGGTCACGCAATCGTTCCAGCCACGGCCATCGGTCTTCGTCGGTCAGCGGGCGACCGCTACGCATCTTCTCAATGTTAGCGCGTGGATGAAAATCATCAGCTTCGTAAAACTTCCAGCCAAGATCTTCGGCGAGCAGTTTGCCAACCGTAGTTTTCCCCGCTCCCGAGACACCGAAAACAATCACTATCACGGCGTGTTTACCTGCCTGCGACTCCCAACCTTCTCCAAAAAGAAGGCGACAATGACAAACAGAGTGTAGAAAATCCAAACGCCTATGACGGTTTCCTTGTCCGTCAACGCTTTGCGAGGCACATATGTGTCGCCTATCTGGATAATAGTGAGAGCAACCCCAAAAGCGATCGCGGCTCCTTTACGAACTGCGGGCATCATGTTTCGAGTCAGGTAAAGGACGATCCCGATAGCAAGCAGCGCAATCTCCAACGCAAACTCGGGATCTCGATAATTCCACAAACCAAAACCTACTTTCCATGTGTTGTCATAGATCGCGAGGTCACGCGGATGCACGATCAGGTCGAGAACCCAATGGGAAAAGACAGCGATGCCTACGATTAAAGCCGCAGACTTTCTGCAAGGATAATGGAACCGATTGCAAATCCCCTTGTAAGCTAGCGCTGCAACGCACGACCAAATGACCGATGCGATCAAACTATGTGAATACGGATGAAAATACGAGTCGAGCATGCTTCCAGCCGTGAACCCTTTGATGACACGCAGCTTTTCGATCCCGAGCAGCACAAGCGTCGCCCAGATGTAGTCGAGAAATTGAACAGCGATAAACAAAACCCAGAGCGGGACTTTGTTTTGGTCGCTCCTGGCTGCGAACGCGACGCTGTAGTGTCCGACAAACATTGACGTTTACCCTGATTTCTAAACGCCGTCACTAGTCCTGTCATGTCGAGCGAAGTCGAGACATCTTGAAGTAGCTGGTGGGTACGCTGCGAACGCCCCTGTTCGTGTAATTGGGGGGGCAAACTGCTTCCCCTACAGATCTACGCGATCGGCTCCAATCTCACTGGCACTCGTTGTGCACCCCAGTCGCCGCGCTCGCCTTCGAAAACACCGGCGATTTTGTAGCCACAGGACTGACATCTGCCGTGTTCGAGGTTCCATTCGCCGATCTCGTACCAATCGCGTTCGACGAGCAATTCGCCGCAACCGGGACACCACGTACTGCCACCTTCGCGATCGTGGACGTTGCCGGTGTAAACGTAGTGCAACCCTTTTGAGCACGCGATCTTGCGAGCGCGCGTGAGAGTCGCCGGCAATGTGTGTGGTTTATCCATCATTTTGAAATCGGGATGGAATGCGGTGAAATGCCACGGCACATCCGGACCGAGATTTTCCGCGAACCATTCAGCTGCTCGCTGGAGCTCGGCATCGCTGTCGTTCTCTCCAGGAATGAGGAGCGTCGTGACTTCAAACCAAACGTCTGTTTCGTGTCGCAAATATTTTAGCGTATCGAGAACTGGATCGAGCTGGGCAAAACATAGACGATGATAAAACGCGTCGGTAAATGCTTTCAGATCGACATTCGCTCCGTCCATGTGCCGATAAAAATCTGGACGCGCATCGTTGGTGATGTAGCCAGCTGTCACCGCAACCGCTTTGATCCCACGCTCGCGACACGCTTGCGCGACATCGATCGCGTACTCCGCGAAGATTACCGGATCATTGTAAGTAAAAGCAATCGACCGGCACCCGAGTCGCTCCGCCGCGAGCGCGATCTGTTCGGGCGACGCGACATCCGCGAGCTTGTCCCACTCGCGAGCTTTGGAGATGTCCCAGTTTTGGCAAAACCGGCAACCGAGATTGCATCCAGCCGTGCCGAATGACAGCACGCTGGTTCCCGGCAGAAAATGGTTGAGCGGCTTTTTTTCCATTGGATCGACACAAAATCCGCTGCTCCGGCCATAAGTGGTCAACACCATCCGATCGCCCACTCGTTGCCTAACGAAGCAAAATCCGCGCTGTCCTTCGTTCAGCTTGCAAAACCGCGGGCAAAGCCGGCACTCAATGCGCCCATCCGGCAACGTCATCCACCAGCGCCCACGATAATCAGATTGTATTACCCCTTGCATCGCTTAACCCCGAGCAAACTTGGCCAGCTTTCCAAGAATACAATAATTGTAACCATTTCCTGTATCGGTCGGTCATTTCTGTAACTCGCAAATTGGCGAGAGATGCGTCGCACTCGGATGAGACGCTGCAGCCACTGATAATGAAAGTTTCAATCGTCGTCCCATGCTTTAACGAGGACCATACCATTGAGAAAGTCGTCCACGCGGTTCGACAATCTCCAATCAGGCAGAAGGAAATCATAATCGTCGATGATTGTTCAGACGATGCGACGATCAGAGCCCTACGAAAGGTCTCTTCGTCGGTAGACAGGATTATTTGCCAGCCGCGAAATCTTGGTAAAGGCGCCGCGCTACGCGCAGGTTTCGCCGCAGCGACCGGAAATGTCATTGTGATTCAGGATGCGGACCTTGAATACGACCCAGGTGAATATCCCCGTCTCCTCGCTCCAATTTTGGATGGCAAGGCGGATGTCGTCCTGGGTACGCGTTTTGCGGGCGTCCAGTTGCAAAAGTTTCGCTATTTTTGGCAAAGAAAAGCCAATAAGCTGGCGACTTTCTTGTCCAACCTCTTCACGGGTTTGAAACTGACGGACGTACAAACCGGGCACAAAGCGTTTCGCGCATCATTGCTTCCGAGAGTGACCATTGCTGAGAACCGATTTGGCGTGGATGCAGAGCTTGTCGCAAAGTTTGCCCGGCTTCGCTGCCGAATTAAGGAGGTTGGAATCACATACAAGGCTAGAACCTATGCAGAAGGAAAAAAGGTGCGCTTGAAAGACGGAGTGCGCGCGCTTTACGTGATTCTAAAATATGGCCTGTTCGAACGGGCACAGTAGATCGTCCAAGTCCCGCTTTCCGCTATTCGCGTGAGAACTACTCAGTGAGGTTGGGTTTGCTTCTCGGCGCCCGGCAATACAAACGAAACAATAGTGTCCTTTGCGCGATAATTGGCCCAAAAAGATTCGCCATCGAATGTTAGCGAGCGGCACGCGAACGGCACAACCGCGATGTCTTTAACTTCCGGTTCTTTCTCCCTGGGATCGAGTCGCGCGATAGTCCAGTTTTCACCATTCTGTTCTGTGCCACGCAAGATGTAGGTCATTCCATCGGCAATGACGTGGCCTGAGATCTCGGCTCCGATGTCGATAACGCGGATGATATTGCCACTGGCATCTAGTTTAAGGATGCGATGTTTGTACCATTGACTCAGATACAAATTTTCGCCGTCGTAACTGAGGTACGATCCGGTAAATTCCGGGCAAGTGATTTTGTCCTGCTTCGAAAAGCCAGTCCCAGGAGCGAATCGGTAAATATAACGATCATCGTTTGGGCCTTCTCCAATTGTAAAACGAAAGGTCCCGTTCGTTGCGACGGCTGCCCATGGGATGCCGGGCGGTTCCTTCTCTTCGAGCACCATCCATTTCTTCGGATCAATTACATAGATTCGAGGCAGGTCGCGCGAACCCATCCATAGTTTGTTACCGTCCCATGCCAGCGCCTGCGGCGCAGGTGCCGGCGAAGGAAATCGTCCTCGCTCTATGATTGTTGGAAGTTTCAAGTTACGCGTTCAACGTCGGCTCGAGTCCAACCTCGTGCAACAATCACAGAATAGGGTTGTCACGGATCGGCCACCTTGTCAGACTCAACACGGATGTCCATCAGAACACGAAAGGTCTCCCGACAAATCGCATGGATCGCGCAATGTACCGCCTTGGTGTTCGTTGCGTCTTCTGCAAAGGCTGCCGACTCAGGGATCATCAAAGTTCATGAATCAAGTGCTCCATCTTCGGAAAATTCGAGCGGATTGATCGGTCATTGGCGGAAAACAAGAATCAGCTATACGGGCCCGATAGATGAGCACCTTGTCCTTCATTCTAATGGTACTGTTGAGAACTGGACCGTCACGGCCTACGAGCGCAGGGAGCCCGTGACAGGGCATTGGAGCGTCGAAGGCAAAACACTGACGTTATCGTTCGGTGGCAACGACCGCTCCAGCCCTTTCACTTTCTACGAAGGCCAGCTTGTTTTCCCAAACATTCCGAACCGCCGCGGGTTCTGGGAAAAGATCGAGTAGCAAGGCTATCTTTGCGCTCGGTGGCAACGAAAACGGCGCCGTATCGCCGTCGGGATTCGAAGATTTGGAGATTCCTTCCATGAGCATCGCGCGAATTTTCGTTCTCACGCTGCTGGCGATGATTGCCTTCGCGAGCAATTCGCTCCTATGCCGAGCTGCACTGAAGGAAAGCAGCCTCGATCCTGCCACGTTCACGCTCGTTCGCATTTTTTCCGCAGCCGTCGCGCTCTGCCTGATCACCAGCGTTCGAAGAAAGGTGACAGTCAGTATTGCGGCCACGCCATTTGTTGAGAGCTCTAGTAGCTCGGAACCAGTTACACACCGCTCGCCGCTTCGATACGGCAACTGGATTTCGGCGGCCGCGCTTTTTGTATACGCTGCTGGGTTTTCATTTGCGTATGCAACTCTTTCAGCTGGAACCGGCGCTTTGCTTTTGTTCGGAGCCGTCCAGGCTACGATGATTCTCTGGGGACTGCGCAACCGCGAGCGGCTAAACGCGATCCAAACTGTGGGCTTCCTCGTCGCCGTCACTGGACTCGTTATACTCGTATTCCCCGGACTTTCCGCTCCGCCTTTAGCTGGTTCGATGCTCATGTTGGGAGCCGGCGTAGCCTGGGGTGTTTATTCACTGCGCGGCAAAGGCGGACGGAATCCGGCAAGCGTCACAACCGGAAACTTCGTACGCGCAGTACCGTTTGCGGCTGCTCTTAGCATCGTTTTCGTTCCATTGAGAAATTACAACCTTGCTGGAATTAGCTACGCCATCATTTCGGGCACAATTACGTCAGGCTTGGGTTATGTAATTTGGTACAGCGTGCTGCCCGGACTGAAAGCTACCAGCGCTGCTACCGTTCAACTCAGTGTTCCGGTGCTGGCTGCCACCGGGGGAATATTGTTACTCGGCGAACCAATCACGGTGCGCTACGTGCTTGCATCCGTCGCTGTATTAGGCGGAATCGCGCTCGTCGTGGCAACTCCGCATTCCCAGATTCAGACGGCTTCTTCCGCCGAACAATCGCGATCTTAATATCGATCTTCAGTTCTGTGTACGCCAGCGGCAATCATCAAATTGGTATCACATATGTGGTTTAAATCTGTCAAAATGCCAAGCAACGACACGCCGAGTGAAAGACATGATGATGAAAAACGCGCGGGTTATGCGCCGCCTGCGATAAATAAGGGAAGGAGAATAAATCACTATGGCCAAAATCGTTAAAGTTGTCGAACTGATGTCACAATCGCCGAAAAGCTGGGAAGACGCCGTGAAGAGCGCAGTGGAGGAAGCCGCGAAGACCCTGCGGAACGTTCGGTCTGTTTACATCAAGGAATTCACCGCTGAGGTAGGCGACGGCAAAGTCACAAACTACCGTATCAACGCAAAGGTCACTTTTGATCTCGAACGCGAATGAGTGCGTCGCCGATTAGATCATTGGAGGCCAGTCTCAATGTTATCGCCGCCTCGCTGTGTTGAGGCGTTGTTGGTGCGCTAACCACTTCAGGTCGCCCGCAGAGAGGCGGCTACAGTTTCTTCGGTCGCAGCAGGGGGAAAAGGATTACGTCCCGAATCGACTCTGCCCCGGTGAGCAGCATGGTGACCCGATCGATTCCAATGCCGACGCCGCCGGCGGGCGGCATGCCATGCTCAAGTGCGAGGAGAAATTCCTCGTCGATTTTTTGCTTCTCTTCGCCCGCCTGTTCAACTAGACGCTGGCGCTGCACGAGGGGGTCGTTTAACTCGCTATAACCGGGCGCGATTTCTGCCCCGTTAATGATCAGTTCGAAAACATCGACTACCGAGTCATCCGCCGCGTTTTGCTTTGCCAGTGGCACCAGCTCTTTTGGACAATGCGTGACAAACAGAGGATCAATCGTCTTCTCCTCAACAAGTTTTTCGAACACGTGCTGCGTCACTTCGAAATCGGCAAGTTGCGGCAGGATTTCCAATTTGAAATCATTCGTCGCGCGATCGCGTCTTTGTTCGTTGGAGAGCTTGAACCAATCTTTTCCCGCAACTTCTCGGACCACATCGTGGTACCGCGCCCGGCGCCAAGGCCGCTTCAAATTGATCATGCGAACAATCTTTCCCTCAGAGTCACGATGCTCGATGATTAGGGAACCACAGACTTTCTCCGCGAGATAACAAATCAGTTCTTCGGTGAGATTTGCCATCTTTTCAAAATCGGCGTACGCCCAGTAAGCTTCAAGCATAGTGAATTCCGGGTTGTGCTTTCTAGAGATACCTTCGTTGCGGAAGTTGCGGTTGATTTCGAACACCTTGTTGAATCCTCCCACAAGCAAGCGTTTCAGATAGAGCTCCAGCGCTATGCGCAGATAAAGATCGACGCCAAGTGCCTTGTGATGCGTTCTGAACGGTTCGGCGGCCGCGCCTCCGGGGATTGTTTGCAAGATTGGTGTCTCGACTTCAAGGAAGCCGCGGTCTTCAAAAAAACGCCGGGTTTCTCGGACAATTGCAATGCGCTTTTCGAATACCCCGCGCGAATCCTCGTTGGTAAGAAGATCGAGATAACGTTGCCGGTACCGCGCTTCGATGTCCTGTAATCCATGCCATTTCTCGGGAAGCAGCCGCAATGCCTTTGCCAGCAACTGGAACCTGCGCACTTTCAAGGTCGGCTCCCCGCTCTTAGTGACAAAACATGTTCCTTCAACGCCGATGAAATCGCCAAGATCGAGCAGCCGAAAAAGGTCGATCAGTTCCGGTCCGACTTCTTTCGAGTGAACATAGATTTGAATGCGCCCAGTTGCGTCGCGCAGATCAAGGAAGTGACTTTTGCCCATGTCGCGGTGCGCCGTGATGCGGCCGGCTGCGCGCAGGATTTCGGCTTCCTTGAACTTTTCGAGCACCTCCGCAACGGATCCACTCACCTCAAAACCGGCGCCGAATGGGTCAACGCCTTTAGCACGAAGCGCGTCGAGCTTTTTGCGCCGCAGCGCGATTAATTCATTTTCTTCATCCATCGAAGGCGAATCTGGGCGTTGCGATGTTCGGGAACTGGAGCCTCGGCTTTTTCAAGTTGAACGCGCTTCAATCATCGTACGATGAGTCGGTTGATAAAGGCCGATCTCGCCTCCACTTGGCAGCCGAACACTGGTACTGGTTCCCCATTCGGCTTCCACCGGATTTGCACAGGCCACACCCTTGCTTTCCAACAATTCGATCACGCCGCTTAAATCATCGCACATTAAATAAAGAAGGGCTCCCAGCATCGGATGTTCTGCGTGTATCTGCACAAATTCGCCATCACCAGGATGAACTGCGAGCTCGGCGCGCGGCAACCCGAATAGGAGCCAGCCGTCGCCAAGATCGACCGATGGCAACTCCAGCACGGTTTTAAAGAACGCACGATCGGCTTCCGGATCCTTGCTAAACAGAAGAAAATGCGCTCCCGCGATCATTGCGACACTATATTAACGCCGCGCGAAATGAACAGCCTCAATAAACGCGTTGGGGGGTTGGAATATATTGGTTTGCCAATAAAAGACCCAAAATGAGATAGTTTACCTGCCGCGCCTTGGGATCTTCCAGCAGGGTGCTGCAATCGAAATGACTGAGAATTTACCGGAAACAACTTCGAAAATGGAGGGACCGCTGGTGAAGCAGTTCTCTGTTTTTCTGCCAAACAAGGTCGGGGCGATGCTGGATGTTGTGAAACTGCTTAGCACGCAGAGCACCCATGTGGTGGCGTTGAGCGTATCAGAGTCGACGGATTCGGCCATCGCCCGGATCATCGCGAGTGATCCCGCGCGAGTGGAGAAATTGTTCCGGGAAAAAAATGTGCCATTCGGCCTTTGTGAAGTCGTGGTCGTGGAAGTGCGAGAAGTCGCCACACAACTGGTAAAACTGCTTGCCGCACTGGTCATGGCAGAGGTCAACGTCCATTTCGCTTATCCCCTGCTCATCCGGCCGCGTGGCTTTGCCGCGATCGCTCTGCACCTGGACGATACCGAATGCGCGTCCTCGGTACTTATGGGCGAAGGATTCAAAATGCTGAGTCAGGACGACATTTCGCGCTAGGCTGCTCAGGATTGACTGAAACGTAGTGTGATCAAGACAGGTATCCGATTAACTATTAAACGGCCCCAGGGTTAAAACGGGTCGAAGCCCTAGTTGACAGCTCGGCAAGGGCGCGCTTAGAGAATTGGGGTTTATTGCTGCATGCGGACTCTTCTTTCACGGGCTACGCAGGTCGATCCAAGCTTTAACGTCGGGGTCGGGCTGGTTGTGATTCTGGCGGTGGCGCAAATCTTCGCAGTTACCTCCTATTATGTCGGCCGCGTCCAGTCTCCGCGAGCACCGGCACCGGCAGTCGCGACGACTGTCACACGGCCGGCGGCTCCGCCCGTCTCGACGCCCGTGCCGGCAGCACCGGCGACGCAAACGGCTCCGTCGCCTGAAGCGGTGGCCCAGACGCCTGCTCCGTCTCTTGTTGATCAACTGCTGCGAGAAGGCGTCGAGTTGCGTGACCGAGGCGATACAACGAACGCGCTCGCCCGGTTCGAGGAAGCGTTGGATAGCGAACCCAGTAACGCCACCGTGCTTACGGAAATGGCCAAGACGTACGATTCCATGCAGCTTTATGACAAGTCGAACGAAGTGTGGCGTAAACTTCACGATATGGGCCCCTCGGCCGGGGAAGCATATGAGTTGGCTGATCAGCGCTTGAAACAGGGAGTGTCAACCCCGGCCACAACCACAACAGACGCCGGACTGGCCAGCCCGTCACTGGATGCCGCGTCGCACAGAGATGTTGGCGGCAATGCGGAAGGTCCCGTCATGGGCATCACAGAAGTCAAAACTGCTGAGACTCCCGATCCAGACGCCGACACCAACCTTGCAGTGCGGATCGGCATAAAAAAACAGCCAGACACAACAATCGATCACACTAAAGTGAAAATTTTGGTGGAATTTTACGACACTGTTGGTGACAAGGATGTGAAGCTCACCGACGCGGATGTGAATTATGAATGGCTGACACCCAAGCACGATTGGTCGGACGCAACCCCCGAGGTACTATCGGTCAGTTATCTCCGCCCGAAAACGGGAATTGGGTCGCCGGAGTCATCCCTTTCAGAAACCGCTGCGACGGTCCGGCCAGGGCAAAAGGGTCGAGGCACCAAGAGTTCGGCCGCAGATAGCGGAAAGCGAAAATATCTGGGATACAGGATCCGAATTTATTACGACGATAAATTGCAGGCCGTTCAGGCCGAACCTTCACGGCTTCTACAGCTCTTTCCTGCATCCGAGAAGAGCTCGGCACCTTGAATGCTACGAGAGCGAATTATATAAGCGTTACGAAGTTAAAAAGGTTATAAGAAGTGGCAGAAAAAAGTGGCGATGCGTAAACGTTGTAACTTTTCTAACTCCGTTAACGCTTTAACCACGTGGGTCATCCGGATTTCGTCATTCAATGTGATCGGACGCAATCTGCTGATCATATGTCTTGTCCTCTTCGCTGCCAGAGCCGAAGCGCAGGTTCAGGTGGACTTGAAATTCAAGCGATTGCAGTACATCGCTTACGAACCGGTCGTAGCGACACTCAGTATCACCAATTTGGCTGGACGCGACATCGACCTTCACGATGCCGACGGGCAATCATGGCTGGGGTTTGAGATAATTGGAAACGAAGGTCAGCCCATTGCACGGATCAGCGCCGAAAGCGGCGAGCCGCCCTTGAAAGTCGAGACCGGCCAGCGAGTTACGCATCAGATCAATCTCACGCCACTTTATCCTGTGCACGATTTCGGCGCCTATCATGTGAGGATCCATGTTTACTTTGCCGACTTGGGAAAATTTTTTTACTCCCCGACGCGAGTTTTTGAAGTAACCGACGCGCGGCCAATCTGGCAGCAAACAGTGGGTATCCCCGATGGCGTTGCCGCGCCGGGCAATGTGCGCACCTACTCGCTTCTCACCAACCGCTTTCCGGACCATACTTCTTTGTACGTGCGCGTGCAGGACAGCGATAGTGGAATTGTCTATGCGACTTATTCATTAGGCCGCGCGATCGCCTTTGAAGAACCACAGGAAGATATCGATCATGCAAATCAATTGCATGTTCTGCATTGCTCCGCCCCGCGCGCCTGGGCGTACTCGCGGATCGGCTTGAATGGTGAATTGCTCGCCCACTCCTCTTTTATGGAAACCAAAACGCGCCCACGCCTCTTCCGTGCAGCAAGCGGTGAAGTAGAGGTGCGCGGGGGGCATAGCCGAATCGCCAGCTGCGCAAAGCTCGCGAGGCACGACTCCGAAACTATCGGCTCGCCCGCCGGGACCGCCTAAGGACGATTAGTGATGCTGACAAATCCCTGCCGACTCCATCTATTTGCCGCCAGTTTGCTGATCGCATTTCTTGAGTGCACGACCTTCTCCACCGCTCAGGCAAAGCGCGCCTCTCAAGACAGCGGATCGCCAACTACCGTAGTGATCGATGCGGGCCATGGCGGCTATGACCGTGGCGGAATTCCAGGCCAGAAGGTTGCAGAAAAGGACATGACTCTGGATGTCGCGCAGCGGCTTAAGAATGTTCTTGCCGCCAGCGGCTATCGGGTCGTGATGACGCGGGACAGCGATGTATTCGTTTCGCTCGCGGGGCGGGTAGCGATCGCGAACGCCTATCCGAACGCTCTTTTTGTCTGTATCCATTTCAACTCAGCAAATCGGATGGGCGCAGGTGGGATAGAAACATATTTTTATAGCCGCGACAGCCTGCCGCTTGCATCGGCGATCCATTATTTTGTCGCCGGCGGCGCGCCTTCGTCCAATCGCGGCGTCCGGCGCCGTGGTTACTACGTATTGCGAAAGACGAAGATCCCGGCGGTGCTGGTGGAATGCGGATTTCTCACTAACCCGACTGAAGCCGCGTACGCGCAAACCGTCTCTTATCGTCAGAAGCTTGCTGAAGAAATTGCCGCCGGTGTGCGCGGCCGCAGTTCCGTCACGAGCGCGTTAACGACAACGCGAGTGGCGACGGGGGAAAGCATCCCGTTGCAACCGTACATCGATCAAACCAAAGTGGCGAAATCTGAACGCCACAAGTCGAAGCGTTCGCACAAAAAGAGCGCGCGACGGAAGAAGAGCTCATCGAAGCCAGCCGGGTCAGAGGCAAATGCGGCCTCAAAAAATCAGGAGGGATAGTTTGGACCTTCCCATCCTGACTTCGGCGCAGATGCGAGCGGCGGAAGACGCCGCTTTCGCGCGCGGAGTAGAAGTTGAAGCGCTAATGGACAAGGCAGGCGCCGGCGTCGCTCAAGCAATCGCCAGATTTTTCCATAAGCCTGGCAAGTGCATGGTGTTCGCCGGAAAAGGTAACAACGCCGGCGACGCGCTGGTTGCCGCTGAACGCTTAAGGCGCCTCGGATGGAAAATTGAGGTGCGACTTGCCTTTCAGGAAGCCGATTGCGGCGGATTGATGCGCAAAAAACTTGAAAGTCTACGCCGCCGACCACCCGAGATTTTGGGCACGACACCACCCCGCGGCAGCGGAACTGATCTCGGCGTCGTTCTTATCGAAGTGTTCGAGGCAGCCGCTGATCAACTCCGGACGGCGGAGGAAGCAATCGCAGAAGAGGCATACGTCGGCACTGCGGCTCCGCTGATAATTCTCGACGGCTTGCTTGGGCTAGGGGCAAAACCGCCGCTACGCGACCCAATTCGTGCAGCCTGCCGCTCCATCAATCACTTGCGGACAAATAAGGGCGCTTATGTATTCGCTGTCGATCTTCCGACTGGTCTCGACGGCGATTCAGGTAAAGCCGATCGCGACTGTGTCGTCGCGGATTTTACGGTCACGATTGCGTTCGCAAAACCAGGATTGCTCGCCGACGACGCCCTGAACTTCGTGGGCGGACTGGAAATTGTGCAGTTGGATGAGCTGCGCTCTCCGGAAAGAAAAGTAAAAGAAATTGTCGCCGCTCCACCTGCTTTTCGTGAATTGCTGCCAAGGCGCAAGTTCAGCACGTACAAGAACCAGTGTGGCCGCGTTGGTGTTGTTGCCGGCTCCAGGGGATTCATCGGCGCAGCCTTGATGACATCGCAGGGCGCGTTGCGCGCAGGCGCAGGATTGGTCGAGGTTTTTGTTCCCGAGGAAATCTACGAGATTGTCGCCGGCGCCGCGCCA
>JBEDUS010000340.1:0-4191 GCA_040414975.1 Candidatus Udaeobacter sp. | reverse complement strand
AGATTCGCCGCCAGAAGTCCCGCCAGGCGATGAAAATCTTACGACCTGGAACGAGAGTCCTGATCTCATCGGTCACGCGGCTCCCACTTTCTCGCCTCCCGACGAGACGGATATCAAGGCGGAACTAACCGAAGAAGGCGTCGACGAGGCCGATATCGACCAACGGCGCGCCGCCAAGGACGATTATCGATCAGACGCCAGTTAATCGCCGATTTTAGTTTCGGGTGTGCTGTACTTGATCGTGATCTTGTACTTGAAAAAATTGGCGCATTTCCGATAGATCCGCCACCCTTTCGGAAACCCTTCGCTGCCCTTGCAAAGTTTCCTGCCTTCCTTTTCCGTTTCGCGGGCACGTACCATATCCGGATCGGTTGGCCGAGTTTGATTCCACCGCTGTAGCAAACTGGATTACTACAGTTGATATATTCTCCGGGGTTCGTGTAGCGCGCGACATCATCCTGAATCCATCCAGAAACCCCGTGCCCGGTCTCCTGAACTTCAACGATGCACTGTTCTATTTCAGGGAATGCTTTTGCGAACGTTGCTTTCTCGCGTTTTTCTCGATCCTTCATAATTGCAAAACTTACCACTCTTTCAACTCGCCCTTGTGCTCGTGCGTTGCAATCACATTGCCCGCTTCATCATAAACCCGAGTCACAGCGTCATGTGAACGGCTGAAAAACTTTGCGTAGCCGATCGCGTTGCCGGTTGCGTTTGGCTCAGCGTACCATAGGGGACTGAATGGCAACGCATCGAAGATTAGATTGACGCCGCGTTTATCTTTGCGCGGGCAAATCTCGTAAACGTGCATCATAGATTGCATCGGCGTTAGATAATCAATGCCAAAGCGTCCGTAAAACACTTACCGTACGGTGGCCACGAAATAGTTTACTGTGGCCGTTCGCACGATACTAGTTTTCTTGTTGCTGCTAATTGAGGGACCCATTTGGGCACGGAGCAAAGGGCGCTTAAATTGGGCGAGGTGAAGCCAACAACGGAGTAATGGAGTATCAGGAAAAGGGAGTGATGAAGGAAGAATGAGCGAGCAAATCGACGAAGCATTACGCAGCGAACTCCAACGGCAGGGAATCTGGGTGACTTCGATGCAGGAACTTTACAACTGGGGACGCAAGAACTCGATCTGGCCGCTGCAATTCGGTCTTGCGTGTTGCGCCATTGAAATGATCGCAACGGCAGCGTCGCGCTACGACATCGCGCGCTTTGGCGGTGAAATCTTCCGGCCATCACCGCGCCAGGCGGACCTGATGATCGTGGCCGGCACGGTGACGAAGAAAATGGCGCCGCAAATCGTGCGGCTCTACAACCAGATGCCCGACCCAAAATACGTCATTTCCATGGGCGCCTGCGCAATCTCTGGCGGACCGTTCAAAGAAGGCTACAATGTGCTCAAAGGCATCGACCGCTATATCCCTGTCGATGTTTACATTCCCGGCTGCCCACCCCGGCCCGAAGCATTGCTACACGCGTTCATGGAGCTGCAGCGCAAGATCGACAACCAGAGACTGACCGGCACTAACAAAGCCGAGCATCTCAATGCGGCGCAAGCAAGTGAGTTTCCAGTGCCATCGTTCGGCGCACACGACTTGGAACCGCCAGCGAATCCTGATGTCTTTCATCCGCCAAAGATCGAGCGCACGTAATCGTGGAATCGTTGGAACAAATCAGGGCACGCGCTGTGGTAGCCGTGCCCGGCGCTGAAATCGACATAGTCCCCACCGAAATACGCGATTCTCGGCGAAACCGACAGCGGTCTGGACATCGACGCGCTTAAGACCGTTGCGCACGGAGTGAATTCGTTGCGTAGTCCCGATCTCGGCGTATTGTCAATTATCCCCGATTATGCGCACGTTATGGTGGCGGGGCGAATTGTTCGGAGCGGGCGGAAAGAGCTCGCTCTCGAGCTCGAAGAGAGAGGTTACGATTGGGCGCGCGAAGAGGCGCGCTGAACCAGTGCTAAGGTAAACGGGGGTCACAATGAAAACCGAAACTTCAGCAGTGGACATCAATCGGAGCATCGGAGACTTCGCTTACCCGGAAGTGCACGTACGCGATGCGGGCACCGGCCTGAGTGAGCGAAAGATCCATTACATCTCGGACGTTAAAGACGACCCGGATTGGGTACGCGAGTTTCGTCTCAGAGGTCTAAAGACGTTTCTGGAAAAACCGCTTCCCACGCACTGGGCAAGCAAGGATCTCGAAGCGATCGACTTCGACAAAATTCGTTACTATCTTTCCCCCGGGACCACGACTAAACGCAGTTGGGATGAAGTGCCGGAGGATATTAAGCGCACATTCGAGCGGCTCGGCATTCCCGAACAGGAACGAAAATTCCTTGCCGGCGTGGAAGCGCAGTTCGACAGCGAGGCCGTCTATTCGAACATCAAGAAAGCGGTGGGCGAACAAGGCGTCATTTTCGTTGGCTCGACCGAAGGACTGAAACATTACCCGGAAATCTTCCGGAAGTGGTTCGGCAAGGTTATTCCAATCGCTGACAACAAATTTAGCGCGCTTAACTCGGCGGTCTTTAGCGGTGGCTCGTTCATTTACGTGCCGCCAGGCGTGAAAGTGAAACATCCGCTACAGGCTTACTTCCGTATCAATGCCGAAAATTTCGGCCAATTCGAGCGGACGCTCATCATCGCCGATGAAGGCTCGGAAGTGACCTACATGGAAGGTTGCACCGCGCCAAAGTTTAATACCACGACGTTGCACAGCGCGGTGGTCGAACTGGTCGCGCTCAAAGGCGCCAAGATTCAGTACATCACGGTGCAGAACTGGTCGGCCAACGTTTTCAATTTGGTAACGAAGCGCGGTCTCGCGCAGGAAAACGCCGAGGTAAAATGGATCGATTGCAACATCGGATCGCGCCTCACGATGAAATATCCGAGCGTGATCATGAAGGGTCGCAAAGCGCGTGGTGAGGTCCTTTCCATAGCGCTCGCCAACGACGGCCAGCATCAGGACACCGGCGCGAAGATGATTCACGCTGCCGATGAGACGACCAGCAACATTGTTTCCAAATCGATTTCCATCGGCAAAGGCCGTGCCACTTATCGCGGCCTTGTTCACGTGCCGAAGCACCTCAAGCATTGCAAGAACAACACCGAGTGCGATGCACTGCTCATCAACGCGACTTCGCGGACGGACACTTATCCGGCTATCACCGTGCGTGGTACGGGCAACGCTGTGCAACACGAAGCCAGTGTCAGTCAGGTGAGCGCCGAGCAAATTTTCTACATGCAGCAGCGCGGTCTTAGCGAAGCACAGGCCATGAGCCTGAGCGTCAACGGGTTCGTCAACGATCTCGTCCGTCAATTCCCGATGGAATACAGCGTCGAACTCAAGCGTTTGATCGAGCTTGAGATGGAAGGTTCGGTCGGATAAGTTTCGGCCCCCAGAGAAGATGTGATCGATTGCGCCCAACAGCACACTAATCATAGCCGTGATGGCGGCGATAACCATCGCGGGGTGCGCCTGCTCAACGGCGGAAGAGGGGGATCGACCAGAGACGTTCCAAAGCGGCAAGCATGGAAGCAGTGTCGTCGCCCCCGGCGTTAGAACATGACTTCCGACTGATTTCCGTTTTCTCCTCTGACGCGCTAGCACTTAAGTGGTCTTTTTAGCGATCACGCAAGTCAATGGGCTGCGAGGGTAGTTGGTAGTCTATTTGCCTTAAAACAAGTCGCCCCGCGTGTACTAAACGCGCGGGGCAGTCATTTTAGCCTTTAGGCGGCTCGCTGTTGGCGAGAGGGTTGTGGTACAGCGCCAAACTCAAGAACATCCTCGGAGATCTTAGTGATCGCCCAGGGTTCCGGAGTGGCCTGAAGGACCACATTGGCGAATGATGCCTTTTGAGACGGTTCCGCGCGCGCGCGCGAGGACCGGGACGCGGTTCCGATCGGCCATAACACTGGGAGACCGTCTCTTTAATCCGTTGACGCCACGTTGACGTTATGAACGTCTGAAATGGCCGTTTTGTGTCGCTAATGTTCGCTCATGTTCCGATGTAACCTGTTGGCTTATAGGCAATAACAATAGATTAGTTATCCGTTCCTTCTCCGAGAAAGCCGAATTGCTGCCGCCTCGTTACCGAATAAACCGCCAACGTGTGGTTGTAGCGTCTAAAAGCTGCGTTGGTGCAGCGCGCGTCAAATCCATTAGAAGGTGGAG
>JBEDUS010000339.1:0-4487 GCA_040414975.1 Candidatus Udaeobacter sp. | reverse complement strand
TGCCGTTGGAAACTCCAGTGCCGCCCTCGCCAGAGACATCTCGCGCCTTGATCGCTGCGTTCGCGGAGCGTAGCATTACATTTGTCGCAGATCGAGAGGTGAGTTCTCTCGACACAACTCGCAACGTTGCTAGTCTCGACGACGGTAAGCAAATTTCATACGACCTCTTCTTAGGAGTTCCAAAACAGCGTGCTCCGAAACTGCTCGACGTTAGTGGAATGACACAAGACGGTTACGTGCCGGCCAGTCCCCAGACGCTCGAAAGTCGGTTTCCTAGCGTGTACGCAATTGGGGATTGCGCGCGACAGGGCACGCCAAAGGCCGGCGTGTTCGCTGAAGGTGCCGCTCGCGTTCTAACAGCTTCTCTGGTAGCGAGTTTGCAAGGTGGCAAGGCGACGATCGCCCACAAAGGCACAGGTTCGTGTTACATCGAGTTCGGAGCGGGTCGTGTCGGCCGCGTCGATATCGACTTCTTATCGGGACCTGAACCAACCGGCACCTATCACGCGCCGTCGGTTGATCTTCGCGTCGAAAAGGATCGTTTCGGTTCAAGTCGCCGGACAAGGTGGTTCGGCAGCACCTCTTGACCAAGCTACGCACCCCGCGGCGATAAAGTTAGGAGTAGCATGAGTAAGGATCAAGATACCAACCGTGTGAGATTTCACAAGGTCAACCTTCGTGACGTCGAGGAGCGTCGTTATTCAAAAGAAGGACGCCTCGGATTCGGCAAGCCGATTTCAGAAGCTCTCGGTCGGCGGCCAGAATCGACACATCTTGGGGAGCGGCATCCATTTGACGTTGAAATTTTGCGCATTCCTCCCAAGGCTATTCCTTGGCGCTATCACTCGCATAGCGCGCAATGGGAGTTTTACCACGTAATCGCTGGAACCGGGGTTGTACGCCATGCCGATGGCAAATCGAGCATCACAGCCGGCGATTCATTTCTCTTTAAGCCGGGCGAGGCTCATCAGCTTATTAACGAGAGCGATTCTGATCTCGTAATCATGGTCATTGCCGACAATCCTATTGGCGAATCGTTTTATTATCCTGATGAGGCGATGTGGATTGTGAACTCTCCAGAGCGGCGGTATGTAGTCCTTCATCCACAGCGCGAAGGTGGTACGCACCTTCCATAGCTTACTTCAATTGCTTCTGTGAAAATTTTATGGAGCTCGATGTCAAGAAATCGCAAATGGTCTCGGGCCCGACGGCCCAACCAGCATTTAAAAACTGCGGTACTTGAATCTCTTTGCCGTCAACTTTTAGAGCCGGCATGTTTAATTGTAGCGCGAAAGTCGTGTTGCTTGTTTGAATCCCCCACACGATCCCATCAGTATCAAAAACTGGTCCACCACTTTGTCCGGGCAATCCCGGCGTTGACGTTTCGATCAGCTTTACAATTTGGAGTCCGCTCTCTTGATCGACGATCTCAATACGTCTCGTAAAAATACCGTCCAAAGGGAAGAACGGTAACTGATTTCGCCCTGTAAATTGGAAGGCGCCGCTCGCCTGGTCGAATTGCACGTTAACTTCTGAAAAAGGGAAACCGAGTTTGCACAAGCTTGTTCCAAGGTCGTCGTCGCCAGCGGCCGTCTTGAATATTGGATAGTTCGTTACCCACGAGGGATCGAAAGGTTCAAGCCTTGCGACGGCGATATCAGCGTGCGGGTGTAGTTTTCGATCAACGAAGCTGACGTTATCTCGGCCCCACCAAAGGCTAAGATGCGAAACCCATTTGGGGTTCTGCGGCAGTCGGCTGATCAGTTTTTTCTTGAGCTTTTCGTCTAGACCAGCATCCGATTGAATCTTCTGATAATCCGTAAGGTACGTTTGCACCTCGGCCATAGTTTTGTCATGTTCTATCGAAGCCTCGAACATGTGCCTCGCAGTGATTATCCAGCCTTGTTCGTTTAGGAAGACAAATGTGCCAACGCTGGCTTGAACGGAACCATCAATGTGTCTAACTGCAGTTATCAGACTGCTTGTGAAACCACGTGCGATTCTACATGCGTTCGCAAACAAAGCTTCTACCTAACCCTCATGACCAAGCGATTCTATATGGAGTGTGTTCCCAAAAGGCCACATTTCCAAAGCAGTTCTATTCCGTGCACAAGAAACGCTCGGACGCAGATCAATCGAGGGCTCGCCCTTTAAAACATTCACCGCACGAGCTGATCTCGGCGTCCAGGAGACGCACGTGCAATCTTAAATTTTCGCTAAAGGTGGTGCATTCTAAGCGTCACCCGTCGCCAAGGAGATTTCAACAAATGGGTAAGGCTAAGGAACTCGGTGCGCTGATTCTGTTCTCGGCAAATATTGACCGCGTTGTCTCTTTTTATCGCGCTATCGGTGTTCCACTCAGCCCGGAAACTCACGACGAAGGTGCAGAGCACTATGCGTGCGAGTTGGGCGTCACTCACTTCGCAATCTTCCCGCCACGCACGAGTCTCACCAATGACGCAGCGGGCGGTGCATTCCCGGGCTTTGTTGTTGAGTCTGTCGCTGAGTCTTTAGAAGCCGCAAGGGCCAAGGGAGCAAGGATTCGACAAGAACCTGATTACTATCCATGGGGGCTACGTGCTGTGGTCGAGGATCCGGATGGGCGTCTTGTTGAGTTATTCGAACGCGCGAGCAAACCGTCATCAACCACCAGCTAAACCCGCTTTGCATGGTGAATTTTTCGCATCTTGAAATTGTGACAATAATGAAAATTTTAATTATGAAATTGTCTTTACAAGTGGCCTTTCACGGTGATACATTCAGTTGCGTATCGTGGTCGCCGGTAACGCGGTGGGGGTGCCGGGCGCATGGTTTCTGCAAAACGTCAATGGGTCTCAGTGGTCGCCGTGCTGCTTTGTGTAAGCGCGGCAGTCTTTTTTGGTCGCTCCTTGTTGGAACCGCATAGCGTTGCTGCACAAGACGCGCTATCGGAAACCGACATGGCGGTTCAACAAAATGCCGCTAACATGTTTGCCCGTGGCCGGGATATTTTTCGTTACGACACCTTCAGCGATGAGGCGTTTTGGACTGGGGATTTGAGGCTCAACCAAGCGATTGAAGGTGCCGCTCTTGGCGGAGTTGGGCCCGGTGTCAGCCCGGTGACTGCGCTTGAGGTTGGCCTCAAAGTCGACGTGGACAAGCTGCCATCAGACGTTATCGAAGCGATCAAGACGGGGCGCATCAACCTTCACTCTCCGGCGACAACGTTGGCGTTGATACAACTCGGCGCCGTGGTCGGCGTAAGAGGCTCGGTTGTGAATGTCGGTGGCCATCCGTCGCTTCGATCCGTGGGCATTTCTTGCGCGCTTTGCCATTCAACCGTTGACAATTCATTAGCGCCTGATATCGGTCACCGGCTCGACGGTTGGCCAAATCGCGATCTCAACGTGGGCGCAATCATCGCTTTGGCGCCCGATCTTTCGGTGGTGCAAAGGCTCTTAGGGGCGAGCCGACCGGCTGTCGTCAGTGTCTTGCATAGTTGGGGACCGGGCAAGTTTGATGCCGAGCTGCTTTTGGACGGCAAGGCATTTCGCCCTGATGGAAAGTCCTCCGCAGTGCTGCTTCCAGCGGCATTCGGGCTTGCCGGCGTAAACCTGCATACGTACACAGGATGGGGATCAGTCCCCCAATGGAATGCGCTTGTCGCAAATTTAGAGATGCACGGCCAAGGAACGTACTTTGATCCACGCTTAGCCGACGCCAAAAAGTTCCCAATCGCCGCGAAGGCTGGGTTCTATAACGTGCGCTCTCCAGATGACGACATAACGTCTAAGCTTGGTGCCTTACAATTCTACCAGCTCGCCATTCCCGCGCCGACCCCGCCTCCGGGATCCTACGACCCGGCAGCCGCTGATCGCGGCCGCAGGGTTTTTGCGATGGCGCAGTGCTCGCGATGTCACGTGCCGCCATTGTTCACGGAGCCTGGCTGGAACATGCATACAGCGTCCGAGATCGGGATTGATGATTTTCAGGCTAGCCGGGCTCCGGACAACCGGTATCGCACGACACCCCTACGCGGCCTGTTCGCGCGCTCGAAAGGCGGTTTCTATCACGACGGCAGGTTCCCGACACTTCAGGCAGTGATCGCGCATTATAACGCGTACTTTGGTCTTCATCTCTCGCCTGGCCAAGAACATGACCTCGCAGAATATCTCAAATCATTGTAGTTCCAACATAGGACGGCTGACGGGCATGTGCAATAACGCCGCATGCGGGAACGTCCGAGATCCTTGCTTGATCTCATGCGAGTGCATGAAGGCGTCACGATTGACGAGCTGGCTAGCGAACTGAAACTTACCCGGACGACCATCATCAATCATCTGCGCCTGCTTATGGGCGAGGGCCTCGTCAAACGCGCAGGCTTACGTCGTGGCCTACGCCGCCCTAGCGTCGTCTATGAGCTCACCGCAAACGCCGATCGCATGTTCCCTCAGCAATATGAAGATTTCTCAAAAGACGTTCTTCAGGAATTGACTTCGCGTGAGCCT
>JBEDUS010000338.1:0-7912 GCA_040414975.1 Candidatus Udaeobacter sp. | reverse complement strand
TTTGCCTTGCCTGGTCAATAGTGTAGGTGCCGAAATACGAACCGTAATCTTCAAATGCCGCACGAAGTTCCGCATTTGTGCCGCGAGCGGGATCCTTTGCAGCAAAGCACGGGCGGTCGTTTTTCATAACATGGGCCGACATGTTCCCGCCGCCATCGTACATGAGCATGCCGGACACATTTTCGCCCAAGGGGTATTGAACCCGACCCTGCGGATCACGTGCTTCGTATGATACGAGTCGCCAGGTTCCGAGCAGGCTCGGTTTAGATTCATTAGATGCTTTAGCGGTCATTCTCATTTTGAAACACGAACAGACACCCGCTAGGCAAAGCGCATCAATAGCACGAGCGAGACCACAGCCAACACGATCCCGATCACTTCAAAATAGTTCAATGACTCCCGAAACAGGACTACGCCGATGGCGGTGAGAAGCAGCACCAGGGAGACACAGTAGAGAACGCTGATAGTAGCCAGCTTGAGATGTTTCATTACGAACACCCAGCCGAACGCGGTCGAAGCGTACAGAGCGAAGCCCAGGTAAAACCAACCCGTCCGCAGAGATTGCTCGCGCGCGCTGGCGAGCTTGAGAAAGTAGTCACCGAGCACGCCGATTACGCTGAAGGCAATCGTGACTAGAACCGCGATCGTTTTTGTTCCCATCGCCGAAATCGGCCCGATCAAAAGAAGCCGCGGAGGAACGTCGCCGCTTCATCTGAGATGCCGGCAATCTTGTTCGTTGCCTGACGACCAACGCCGAGCAACAGATTGATGCCCGTCCAGGATGATAAAATGATTACTCCCGTGCGAATCATCGGTGTGTGCTCAAAGGGCCTAACGAGATGGAGCCCAGTCACCCAGCACTTTGAAAATCAGCGGGCACATGGATCCAAAGCTTACTACAAAGTCCTGGGTTGGCTGCAGCGATTGGTTAGGCGGCTTGGGATTGCTGTCGTTACTCATTTGGCTTGCTGCGCTCGCCTGCGGCGAGGAACTGCTCGACTGATACGCGGATAAGCCTGTCGAAATAGGAGTGAACGACGACCGTGGCGAAAAGCCCAGGCGGGCCGCAGAAATCCGGCGTCTGCCCTTGGAACTCAATTAAGCGCTGGATCAGCGTGACGCGCAGATGGCCGATCTCTCGGAGCAATTGAGAGATGCCGTAATGCTGCTTCCAGCGTATCTGTCCGTGCATGGCGGCATCGTAGGCGGTGTCCTGCGCAAGTTCCTGGTTGGAGGCGTCGCAAAGCGTCCGGCTCAAGCCGCTGAGGATTTTCGGGATATGATCCCTGAGCTGGTCGTGTGTGAGCTCGTCCGTAATTGGGACCGCCTGATCGCGACGGACCGCTTCTTCCCACTCGGAGACAATTCGGTCGTGGCGGTCAGCGATGAACTGAGCGAGGCTGACTCCGATGCTCTCCTGACTGGGACTTGCTTTCGGCGGAGTACTGATCCGTTTTCTGGTCTTCCTTTTTCGTGTGGACATAGATGGTCGCCTAAGGAGACAGAGATAAGCCAGCCAGCCACTTGAAGCAAAAATACCGATTTCGCTGCAGCTGTGACCCATGTGGCTGGGTCGGCTTCATCGATTGGTCAGGTCTGAGTTGCAAACACATCACGAACCGGTGGTAGAAAAGACATCGCTACAATGGCGCCGTTCAGCATGACAACACACCAACCGATCGCGAGGAGAAATGACGGCTGCAGCGATAGACCGCGATAAGGCCAAAAGGCGCTGTCAACGATTGAGAGCGCGAGAGCCAAAACAAATAGCAAACGCGCCCAACGACGAAAAAACCACAGACCTGCAAGAATGACGAACAAAGTGAATTCGGCGGAAGCGTGCGCGAACAGCGTGACATACGGGTGCAGCAAAGTGAACGAGTTCGCATGTCTCCGGGAATCCCAGCCAAAGAACCACTCCACAAGCAACCAGCTGACACGCGCGAGTAACAGGGCACGATAAATCCAGACGGCACTCATAGGCCTAACGAGACAGAGATAAGCCACGGCAGGGCGTCGGGGCAATCACGGTTGCGGTCATTCGATCAGGGGACGTTGGCTTCATCGACTGGTTAGATGTCACTAACCACGAAGCAGTGCGAAGAGGAGAAGGAACAGAAGCGCAAGAACAATGATAACAAGGAGAGTCTTCGCAATATTTTGCAGTGGCGCCCAGTAGCTGCGCGGCACGACTTCTTCTGTGTCTTGGAAATGGATTGAGGTATCCGTCACGTTGTTGAAATGATCGAAACGAATGGCTGGCGGGGACTTTTCAAGATCTTCTTTTAGATTTCGATCTTGAACCGTGTATTTTACCCCGGCCATGACCAAGAGAACGCAATAGTAGACCCCGAAAAAGACAATCAGGCCTCCCATGTCGGAACCAAACCAGCGTGCAGCGAGTCGACCTAAAAGCAGGCTAACACCACCTCCTAGGAGGAGGAACGGCATGAAATCGAGAATAATTATGCCAGTCGACAATCTTCCTTTGCGGAGTTCTCGGATTGTCATGGGCACCTCGCCACATGTGAAGAACAGCGACGCGATGATAAAAGTAGGCAGCCTCGCGTCCGGCCAGAACGACGCTAAAAACCGTGCTAATCCGGCCGCGATATAAATCCCACCCAAAAGGCCTATTAGGTGAATTCCGAGGAGTCGAAATGTGGTGAGTGCCGGCATCTAACGAGAAAGAGATAAGCCACGGCAGGGTGCCGTGGCAATCACGCTGAACTTACTTCGAAATGGGGCCGTTAGCTTCATCGAGTGGTTAGATCTGATCGTGCTTCAGTGGCTCGTATGTTGTCGCCAGAGCCGTAGAACCACAAACAACATGGCGATAACAACGCCGGCGAGTAGTGGCAAGTAAATCCAATCTCCGAAAACTCCGATATAGTTCAGTGTGCCGATAAGATCAGCAATTGCGATGAGGAGAAGGAAATAGCCGATCAACGGTGCCTTCCTGAGCTTCGCGAACCCTTCGAATGCGTCAATGTCGCCGCGGTCGATGCGGCGACGAAGGGAACGCGGCCGGACGTATAGATACCAAATTGCTAAAAGCACCCAGAATGCCGCGCCAATTAAGCCACCGTAAAACTGCCCGATATTGATCGTGCGTGCCATGGATCTAACGAGACAGAGATAAGCCACGGCAGGGTGTCGTGGCAAACAGACTGAACGCATTTCCAAATGGGGCCGTTGGCTTCATTGAGCGGTTAGATCGCACCCATCGCAATTAACTCTGCTGCTAAGTCGTCGCCCTGGCCGCTGGCCTCGCGTGCTAGTTTTAGCGCACTGTCACCGTCCGCACTCCGCAAGTTGATGTCTGCACCGTGGGCAACAAGAACTCGCAACATCTCAACACGGGAGTCACCACCAGCTGCCGCCATGTCACAGAGCCAGTGCAACGGTGTATAGCCGCGATACTCTGTCCGCGCATTCGGGTCCATCCCCTCGGCTAAACAGGTCCGCAGCGCTACAGCATCGCCGCAGTAAGCGGCATAATGTAGCGCTGTCATACCTCGCTCACCTTCGCGCGGCGAGTAAAGCTTCGGTGCAGAGTCGTCGGACATAGCGCGGATGAGATCTAACGAGAATTAGATAAACAATTGTTAATCTAACTCGGAAAGATGTGCCGCCTCCTTGCCGGCGGTTGGTGGTCGAGCGGGCTGCGAACGGCAACGCCCGGTTTGTTGAGCACGTGGGTGTAAATCATCGTCGTAGACACGTCTTTGTGCCCAAGCAATTCCTGAACAGTGCGGATATCATACCCGTTTTCCAACAGATGAGTAACAAAACTGTGGCGGAACGTGTGGCAACTTGCAGCCTTACGGATTCCCGCCCGGTCGATAGCAGCTTTGACCGCTTTCTGCAGATTTTTCTCCGAAACATGATGACGCTGGGCTTCGCCAGAGCGCGGATCGGTGGAAACTTTGGTGGCTGGAAACGCGTATTGCCACGACCAGGACCGATTAGCGTTGCGGTATTTACGTTCCAATGCGAAGGGTAAATGAACGCGACCACCGCCTTTTCGGAGGTCGTGCTGGTGAATTTCCTGCACGCGGTCAAGGTGGACCCGGAGAGGTCGACGCAAGCGTTCCGGCAGGATTGTAACGCGATCGCGCAATCCTTTGCCGTCGCGCACGGTGACGTGGGCGTAGCCGAAATCGATATCTTTCACACGCAGGCGAACGCATTCCATGAGGCGCAGTCCGCTGCCGTAAAGAAGTTCAGCCATCAGGCGATAGTCGCCCTTGAGGTGCGCGAGGACAGCGCGCGCTTCGCCCGGCGTAAACACTACGGGAACCTTGGCTGGGCGCGTAACGCACTGGATATTGTCGATGAAGTCGAGTTTGCTGTTGAGCACTTGTTGGTAAAGGAACAACAGCGCACTGAATGCCTGATTTTGCGTCGAGGCCGAGACGCTTTTTTCGACCGCGAGATGAGTGAGAAACTCGGCGATCTCGCGTTCGCCCATTTCTTTCGGATGGCGTTTGCGATGGAAAAGAATAAAGCGGCGGATCCAATCAACGTAGGCCTGTTCAGTGCGGATCGAGTAGTGCTTCACCCTCAGATTCCAGCGAACCCGATCAAGTAACTTCGGGGAGGAAGCCACAGCAGTGGTAGAGGGCGACTCGCCGAAGATCGTGTCAAAATTGTTGCGCCATGGCAAGCGGAGCGCTTGCCCCACAATTCTGAATACCGCGAGTCCGGCTCGGACTACGCCGGTGCGCCGCCGAGGGCGCCGGGGAGCGGGGGAGTGACGTCGGGTGCAGCTACGACTTGCTTGGGCGGTTTTTCGGCCGGCATCTTTTTGCCGGGCGGCGGTGTCGGACCTGGCGGTGGATTGATCAGGCGGCCGTGCTCGACGATTTCTTTGATCTGCGAGCCGTCCAGGGTTTCGAACTCAAGCAAGGCTTTTGCGATTATCTCCAGCTTATCGCGATTTGTTGTTAGAGTTTCCTTCGCCAGACGATAGGCGTCGTCGAGGAGTTTGCGCACTTCCTGATCGATCTGCTCGGCGGTTGCTTCGCTGTAGTCGCGCGCGCGGGAAATGTCGCGCCCCAGGAAAACGTAATCTTCGTGGTCGCCATATTCGACCATACCCATTTTCTCGCTCATGCCCCATTCGCAGACCATCCGGCGCGCAATTGCCGTGGCGGTCTTGATGTCGCCGCGCGCGCCATTTGTGATGTCGCCGAAGACGAGTTCCTCTGCGACACGGCCGCCCATGCTAACTGCAAGGCCGGCGAGCAATTCGTTTTTGCGATTTGTGTATTTGTCTTCCTCAGGCAACCACATCGTTGATCCAAGCGACGGACCACGCGGGATGATGGTGACTTTATGCAGCGGCTCGGTGTGCGGCAAGAGTTCGAGCAACAACGCATGACCTGCCTCGTGATACGCAGTGTTCTCTTTCTCTTTTTCGCTGAGCGCGAGGCTTCGGCGCTCTTTGCCCCAGCGAACTTTATCGCGCGCTTCTTCGAGCTCGGCGAGCGTGATTCCCTTTAAACCACGACGCGCGGCGAGCAATGCCGCTTCGTTAATCACGTTGGCGAGTTCCGCGCCGGAATAACCCGGCGTGCCGCGCGCCACCACAGCGAGGTCGACGCCCTCGGCCAGTTTCACTTTCTTGGCGTGGACTCGCAAAATCTCTTCGCGTCCTTTCACGTCAGGCAGGTTGACCGTTATCTGGCGATCGAATCGGCCCGGTCGCAATAACGCCGGATCGAGAACATCAGGGCGGTTTGTAGCTGCGATGATGATCACGCCTTCCTGTGTATCGAACCCGTCCATCTCGACGAGCAACGCATTCAATGTTTGCTCGCGCTCATCGTGACCGCCGCCAACGCCGTGACCGCGATGACGGCCCACCGCATCAATCTCATCGATAAAAATGATGCAGGGCGCGGACTTCTTGCCCTGGTCGAACATGTCGCGCACGCGCGATGCGCCGACACCGACAAACATCTCAACAAAATCCGAGCCGCTAATGGAAAAGAATGGGACATCCGCCTCACCTGCGATCGCGCGCGCGAGAAGCGTCTTACCAGTGCCCGGAGGCCCGACCATCAAGACGCCCTTTGGAATGCGTCCCCCGAGTTTCTGAAATTTCTTTGGGTCGCGCAAAAACTCGACGAGCTCTTGTACCTCATCCTTTGCTTCCTCGACGCCGGCAACGTCGCGAAATGTAATTTTATTCTTGTCGCGGGCGAGCATGCGCGCTTTCGATTTGCCAAAGTTGAGAGCGCCTTTCCCAGCCATCCGGATTTGCTGACGAAACAGGAAGTAAAGCACCAGCAAGAACAGGGCAATCGGCAGAAAACCAATCACGGTCTGCGCGAGCATATTCGATTCCGTCTTGATGGCGGGCTGAACGCCTGCGGCGGCCAGCTTTTGCTGGAGATCGTTCGTGAAACTCAAATAAACAGTCGTTCGAAACGGCACCTGCTGGGAAGACGCGGTACCCATGCCCTGACGGATGTAAGCCCCGCGTAACGTCTGTGTCGGCCGGCCGTCCTCCACCACCAACTGAAGCGGATAGTTTTTGTCGTTAACGATCTGCTTGTTCTCCAAGAGCTCGAGAAACCGATTATACGGCACATCTTCCACAGGCTGCATCCCGCCGCGGTAAAAGAGCATCGCCATCGCGATCAGACTAAAGGCGATCACTATGAGAATGACCCCACGCCAATTAAAATTGGGTTCGTTCCCGCGGTTTCTATTGTCCTTCTGAGAGTTGCGATCGAACTGGGGCATAAACTAAAGTGGTTTTTTCAGCGTAAAAAAGTTACCATGAACAGATTGCCAATGCAAAAGGCCCGATGCCGGCATTAAAACATTAAAACCGTTACATTATTACATCGGAAAAGCCTTCTGAAAGTTTTGTAATTTTTTTGTTTTTCTGACCGCGCAGACGCTCAACTGTTCAACTCGAGTCTTACATTAAAAATTTGAACACGTTACGCGGGTGGTTTTGTCGCATTGAAAGTACAACTGCATCATAGCCCAGAGCAACGCCGTGGGATGCAATGTTTCGGACTTTCAGCTCGGCAAGGAAATCGTTCGCATCGTCATTTGAAGTAATCGATCTCAACAATTCAAAGGGGCGAAGCCAAATTGCGTCCTGCCCCGGTTTCGAGTAAAATTCGCCCCCGAACATTCAACATGACAGAGCTTGTCTCATCAGTCGCAGATAGGATCGATCGCGCTGTGCAGCGGGTGACTCCGTTTGCATATCGTGTGCGTCGCACCGGTCGCCGCTGGGTACGTCGGGCCTTGCGCAAGCCGCGAAGCGTCGCGGAGGGGCCTAATCTGCTGCCAGTGTTAATCCAGGTATTGGCGAGCTTCACCAAAGCCGATGGAGTCCTCCTGGAGGAAGAGATCGACTCGAGCCTCGGGTTTCTGCGGTATGATTACCCGGAGGCGGTTTACTCCGAACTACGACAATTATTCAGGCAAGCGCTTTACGAGCAGCAAGATCTCGCTGCCATGGCGCAAAAGCTCGGAGCGCAGCTCAGCGCGGACCGTAAGATCATGCTTGGAGTTCAGCTTTACGATCTGATCTCTCAAGCCGGTTTGAAGCAGGAACAGGTCGTCGCGTTTTATTCGTTCATGTCGCAGATGGGCATGGCTGCGCAGGCGATCGACATTGTTTATCAGCTTAATGCCTCGGAAGATTCCGATCCGTCCATCTACCAGCACGGCGCATCTCCGCTGGAGTCGCTCTCCTTCGGTGTCGACGGGAAAGCCGATGTGACGCTTAAGAACCTGAACGAGACCGATCGCCTGATGGCTTTTCGATATCACGAGCTCATTTTGCTGAAAAACTACAGCGACCAAAACGTGTCGGTGCGCGGCAGGCCGCTGGTGCGTGGCGGTTTCTGCCGAATTTATCCAGGCCAGCGCATTTTAG
>JBEDUS010000337.1:0-4012 GCA_040414975.1 Candidatus Udaeobacter sp. | reverse complement strand
CCCAACTCTTTACAGAGTTCCGCGCGTGTTGCGGATGAAAGGGGGGAATTAGTCGATGGCGAAGAAAAAGAAAGCAGCAAAGAAAAAATCAGCGAAGAAAAAGAGGCACTAACGCCCCACGCTTGATTAACGGCTCCGAATGCTTTCGGAGTCACAACCCTAACTTCAACCCGGGAGGAGAATTTATTTTCCTCCCGGTTTTTTTTGTCATTAACACGTGACTTCAGCGAGTGTAGATCATCTCCCTTGCCTCAGCGTTTTAACGGCGCGTATTCTCTCGCGAGCAAGAAATACCGGGTTAGAACCGTGCGCTAACGAAGAGCGCGCAGATGGCGAGGAAGAGACGCAAGCTTTCTCGTTTTGGTGGTGCACTCGATGAGTGTTGTGCGAAATAGTCTTTCGCAATGAAGCATTATCTCGATGCAGCTGAAAAGGCCGCCCGCGCCGCTGGCAAGTTGCTTCGGAAGAATTTCCGGCGTCCACAGCGCGTCAATGCCGTCGCAGCGCACGATATCAAGTTGGAGATCGATGTTCAGGCACAAGAGTTAATTAGCAGGCTGCTTCTGAAAGAATTTCCGAAGCACGCGCTCTACGGCGAAGAAGGAGTTGTGGGCGATCAATCCAGCGAGCACCAATGGATTGTCGATCCGCTTGACGGCACTGTGAATTATTTCTATGGCATTCCGCATTTTTGCGTCTCGATCGCACTGCGCCTCCGCAACGAGCTCATGGTTGGTGTCATTTACGACCCCATTCGCCGGGAGATGTGGAAAGGACAAAAAGGTGAGGTCCCAAAGTTGAATGGCACTCCATTCCACGTAAGCGATCGTGCAGATCTGGCCGAAGCCGTCGTCTCCGTCGGGCTCGCGAAAACTGAAGAGACGATCAACACAAATTTTCCCTTGCTGCAGCAAATGATACATCACGTGCGCAAATGCCGCGTGCTCGGCAGCGCTGCGCTGGACCTGGCTTACGTAGCCTGTGGACGTCTCGACGCCTACATCGAGCAGGGAATCAGCCTGTGGGACATTGCAGCCGGCTGGCTCCTGGTTGAAAACGCCGGTGGAACTGTCGATCTTCGCCAGCGCGAACACATGAAAGACAAATACAGCATTATTGCATCGAACGGCGTTATCAATTTGAAACTCTAATGACCATGAGTGTTCGATGCGGAATTGGCTACGACGTCCACCGCCTTGCTGAAAAGCGAAAACTGATCCTTGGCGGTGTCGAGATTGAGCACTCGCGCGGATTGGAAGGACATTCGGACGCAGACGTTTTGTCTCACGCCATTGCCGATGCATTGTTGGGTGCGATCGGCGCCGGCGACATCGGCCAGCATTTCCCAAACACGGACGAATCTATTCGAGGCATCAGCAGCATCGAAATTTTGAAACACGTGAGCAAATTGCTTGCGGAAAAGAAGGCCCGCGTGTTCAACATCGATGCAACGATCATTGCCGAAGAACCGAAGATCGCGCCGCACGTTTCCGCGATGCGGAAGAAACTTGCGGATGCCATCGACGTTGGCGAATCGAACCTGAGCATCAAAGCGACGACAAATGAAAGGCTCGGATACATCGGGCGCGGCGAGGGTATTGCCGCGATGGCGGTGGCGAGCGTCGAGCAAGAATGAATCGTTTGTCATTCCGAGCGGAGCGCAGCGGAGTCGAAGAACCTCGTATTGTTACTCGAGAGATGTCTCGACTTCGCTCGACATGACAAATGCGCTTTTTTAACACCTACTCGCGCAAGATCGAAGAATTCGCACCACGCGATCCGGCTGCGCGCGCGATCAGCATCTATACGTGCGGACCGACCGTTTATAGCCGCGCACACATTGGAAATTTTCGCGCTTACATATTCGAGGATCTGCTTCAGCGCCACCTGGAGCTGCGTGGTTACAGGGTGGATCGGGTGATGAACATCACCGACGTGGACGATAAAACGATCCGCGGCGCACGCGAAGCCAAATTACCGCTGGCGAAGTTCACCGAGCAATTCAAAAAGGCGTTCTTTGAAGATGCCGAAACGTTGCGGATCAAACGCGCGGATGAATTTCCCGCCGCCACTGACCAGCGTTACATCGACAGGATGATCGCGATGATCGGCGTGCTCATCACGCGCGGTCTCGCTTATCAGGCGGACGACAGATCAGTTTATTTTCGTATCAACAAATTTCCAGATTACGGCAAGCTCGCGCACTTCGATCTCACGCAATTGCAATCAACAGGACGCGTGAAGTACGACGAATATGACAAGGAACACATCGGAGATTTCGCGCTTTGGAAAGCATGGGATGAAGCGGACGGCGACGTCAAATGGGATTCGCCATGGGGACTGGGTCGGCCTGGCTGGCACATCGAATGCAGCGCGATGTCAACGGCACTCTTAGGTGATCAGATCGACATCCATTGTGGCGGCGTCGATAACATTTTTCCCCATCACGAAGCCGAAATTGCGCAGAGCGAAGGGGTGACGGGAAAGAAATTCGTCCGTTACTGGCTGCATTGCGCGCATTTGCTCGTCGATGGCCAGAAAATGGCGAAGTCGTTAGGGAATTTCTACACTGTACCGGATATTCTCGCCAGAGGTTATACCGGGCGCGAGCTTCGTTACGCGTTGTTGCGTGTGCACTATCGTGTGCCGCTCAATTTTACGTGGGAGGGAATGAAAGAGGCGAGAGAGTCGTTAGGTCGAATTGATGAATGGCTCGCGCGACTGCGGGCAATTGCTAAGGAGGAAAACGCCCAATGCTCAACTCCGACAGATTGCGAGCAGGCGCCCACCGTCCAATCTTCAATTGAACCCAATTTCGAAAATGCGATGGACGATGACCTGAACATTTCCGCAGCGCTGGGGTTCCTGTTTGAATCAATTCGCGAAACCAATCGTGCGTTGGATGAAAATAAACTCGACGCTGCGTCCGCAAACGCATGGCTCAATTGGTGGAAACGGATCAATACGGTTCTCGATCTCGAATCCGAAATGAAGGTTGTGGTTCCCGAAGAAGTGGCCCAGCTGGCGACGGAGCGTGAAAACGCGCGACACGAAAAAAATTGGAAACGAAGCGATGAACTGCGTCATAAGATTTCCGAACTGGGATGGGAAGTGCGCGACACGAAAGACGGCCAGAAGCTTACCCATGTGGCGCGTCTTGATCTGCAGAATTTGCGCTAGCAACCAGCGGATGCATTGGTCATCTTGAGCACTGAAATGTTTGGGCCTGCCGATTTCCTTAATCTCGAACACACTGCTCATCCGAAGTTGTTCGAAAACCAGAATTACGTCTGGGACGCGCTCAAACAAATTGCCAGTTACCTCCAATTTCGTCTCAAGCCCGCAATCCTGGGCGAGCTCATGGGCAAGCCGTTCATCAGCAATCAGGTTTTTATCGGGAGGGGAACCGTCGTTGAGCAGGGCGCGATGTTGAAAGGCCCGGCGTGGATCGGCGACAACTGCCACATTCGAAGTGGCTGTTACGTCCGCGAGAACGTAATTGTCGGCAATGGCGTAGTCATGGGAAATTCCTGCGAGTTCAAAAATTCCATTCTATTCGATGAAGTGCAGGTGCCGCATTTCAATTACGTGGGTGATTCTATCATTGGTCATCACGCGCATCTCGGCGCGGGCGTGATCCTCTCAAATGTAAAGCTCGATCACGGCGAAATCGCGGTCGTGACACCGGACGACCATATTCCAACAGGTCTCAGGAAATTTGGCGCGATCGTTGGCGATCGCACTGAAATCGGCTGCAATGCAGTGATCAATCCCGGCTCGGTCATCGGCCGCGGTTGCATGATTTATCCAAGCGTAAACTTTCGCGGCGTTCTTCCCCACGGCAGCGTCGTCAAACTGCGACAGGAGCTTCAAGTAGTCGAACAGCGCGAAGCCTGAACAGAAGCATTCACTTGGCTTTCGCCGGCAGAATCTAGTGAAAAATTGCGTCGTAAGTTTAATCGCATCACGCCGCGCCTCCCACTAAAGCGAATTTTCAATAACTCCACGCGAG
>JBEDUS010000336.1:0-5079 GCA_040414975.1 Candidatus Udaeobacter sp. | reverse complement strand
GAACGGACTGCGCAGAATGACGGGAAGTGGAGTTGCCCCTTACGAATTCGTCGGCAGATTGAAATTGCAACTTTCCATGAAGACGACACTTGCTCATCAACTTGCTAATTATTCCTCCTCGTTCCGGTTTGAGGATCTTTCCAAAGAAGTCGTCCACGAAGTAAAACGACGTGTCATCGACTCGTTGGGCTGTGCGATCGGCGCGTGGAAAGAAGAACCGTGCGCAATTGCGCGAAAAGTGGCTTCCGATTTTTCGGCTAAAAAAGGAGCGACAGTCATTGGCACGAGTCACAAGGCGCCGCCTGACTGGACCGCATTCGCCAACGGCTGTTGCATTCGCTACTTCGATTACAACGATACTTATCTTTCAAGAGAGCCGGCGCACCCGAGCGATAATATTTCAGCGGCGCTGGCTGCCGCGGAAAGCATGCGCGCGAACGGGCAGGAATTGATTGCCGCGATTGCGCTGGCTTATGAAGTCCAATGCCGCTTTTGCGATGCGGCGAGCATTCGTGCGCGCGGGTGGGACCACGTGACCTACGGCGCGTTCTCAACCGCGCTTGCTTGCGCGCGCCTGATGAAACTTGATCCGGAAAAAACACGACAGGCTGTGAACATTGCCGGGGTCGCATGCGCGGCCATGCGGCAGGCGCGCGTGGGAGAACTATCGCACTGGAAAGGCGTGGCATTCGCTGACGCCGCCCGGCGTGGTGTTTACTCGGCACTGCTCGCACGTGCAGGCATGACAGGCCCCGCGCCGATTTTCGAAGGACAAATGGGGTTCGAGAAGGAGCTCGGTGTTTCGTTGGGCAACGTAGGTGAGAAATTCAAGGGCGCGCCGGAGATGATTTTGAAAACGAGCATCAAATTCTGGCCGGCGGAATATCATAGCCAGAGTGCCATTGAGGCTGCCCTCGCTTTGCGAAAAGACGTTGGCGATCCCGCAAGGGTAAAATCGATGACGATTGAAAGCCACGATGCCTCGGTGGACATCATCGGGAGTGAGCCGGAGAAATGGAAACCGGACACGCGCGAAACTGCTGATCACAGTCTGCCGTACATTACCACTATCGCGTTGATCGATGGCAAAATCACCGACCAGCAATTCGCTCGTGAACGTTTCACGGACCGCGCGGTCTGGAAATTTTTGGAGAACGTGAAAGTCGCGCGCCATGGTGAGCTGAGTGGCATGTACCCAGAGGCGGCCGCGAACATCGTTCATGTCGAGCTCGCCGACGGGAAGCGGCTGACAAAGCGCGTGGATTATCCAAAAGGACACGCGAAAAAGCCGCTAAAGGATTCAGAGGTGGAAGAAAAGTTTTTTGCGCTCGTTGAGCCGGTCATTGGTCAAAAGCGAGCTAAAAAAATTGTCGATCTGGCTTGGGACCTGGATCAAGCAGCAAATGTTGATGAGCTGATAAAGGCGCTTGTGATGCCCCGGAAGTAATTAGAGATGTCTGGACTTCGCTCGACATGACAAAGAAAGGTAAAGCCGGACGATTACGTGAGTTGATTGAGCAGGGTCCAGTGCTGCTCCCTGGGGTGCCGAACGCAGCAATCGCGCGACAGGTGGAACGCGCGGGGTTCGACGCCGTGTACATCAGCGGTGCGGGAATGGCGAACGCAACCGCTGGCGTGCCGGACATCGGGTTGCTGTCGATGACAGAGGTGGTCAGGCTGGCGGGTTATGTTGCAAATGCGGTAGCAATTCCGGCAATTGTCGATGCCGACACCGGTTTCGGCGGCGCGGAGAATATCGCGCGCACGATTTGCGAATTGGAAAAAGCTGGCCTGGCTGGTTGTCACATTGAAGATCAGGAATTTCCCAAGCGCTGTGGGCATCTCGCACGGAAATCAGTGGTCCAGACCGATGAGATGGCCAGAAGAATCAAAGCGGCGGTCAGCGCGCGACACGACGACGATTTCATGATCATCGCACGCACAGATGCGCGCGCAGTAGAAGGTTTCGATCGCGCCTTGGAGCGCTCCCGGCATTATCTCAAAGCGGGCGCAGACGCGATTTTTCCCGAGGCGCTGCAAAACGCGGATGAATTCGAGGCGTTTGCCAGGGAACTGAAAGCGCCGCTTCTCGCGAACATGACGGAGTTCGGTAAGAGTCCTCTCCTTTCATTCGAAGAACTCGCGGACTTTGGATACAAGATGATAATTTTTCCCCAGAGCGCGTTTCGCGTTTCGATGAAGGCGAGCGAGGAATTTCTGCACGATCTGAAAAAGCAGGGAACCCAGGCAGGTTGGATTGAGAAAATGCAGACCCGGGGGCAACTTTACGAGTTGCTCGATTATGATCCGACAGCGGAAAGTTGGGAAGGAAAAGGCTAAAGCGTTAATAGCTTAAATCCGGCGAGTTGAACGATTGCGATTCGCAAGTAAAGAGAAATCAATGCCTACTGAAAAGAAACCAGAATACAGCCCGGGCTTGGCGGGCGTGATCGCGGGCGAAACGGCAATTTGCTGGGTCGATCCCAATGCCGGGTTAATGTACCGCGGCTACGACATTCATGACATGGCGCAGAAGGCGAGCTTTGAAGAAGTCGCTTACCTGTTGCTCAACGGCGAGTTACCCAACGGGAAACAATTGGTCGAGTTTACACACCAAATCGCCGCGGAACGCGCGCTGCCCGGGCCGGTGACGGAAATGCTGCGGCTTCTGCCGAGCAAGACGCATCCTATGGATATGTTGCGCACCGGCGTTTCCATGTTAAGCGCCTTTGATAAGGACCTCAGCGACAACTCGCACGACGCCAACATCCGCAAGTCGATTCGCCTGATCGCGCGCGTCTCCACTCTCATTACTGACGGCTGGCGCATCTCACACGGAGAGAATCCGCTGCCGGAAAAGCCCGATCTCACTCAAGCCGGCAATTTCTTTTACAAATTAGAGGGAAAAGTTCCGCAGACTTGGCAAATCCGAATGCTGGATACGATTTTCAATCTTTACGCCGACCACGAGTTTAATGCGTCCACCTTTGCTGCGCGTGTAACCGCCTCTACGCTGGCGGGAATTTATGCTGCAGTGACCTCGGCAGTCGCGGCGCTCAAAGGTCCCTTGCACGGAGGTGCGAACGAGGAATCGATGAAGATGCTGGAAGAAATCGGGACACCCGATCGCGCGGAAAGCTGGCTCATGAAAAAACTGGGAACGAAAGACAAGATCATGGGATTCGGTCATCGCGTTTACAAAAAGGGCGATTCACGCGTGCCGGTGATGCGTGAGATTGCACGCGATTTGGGCAAGCGCACCGGCAAGGAAAATTGGGTGCCAATTTGCGAGAAGCTCGAGGAAGTAATGGACCGCGAGAAGCATCTGTGCGCCAACGTGGATCTTTATGCAGCGCCGGCGTTTTGGATGCTCGGGTTTCCACCGGAGTTAAACACGCCTCTGTTTGCTGCATCGCGTGTGGCCGGCTGGTGCGCGCACGTGACTGAGCAACACGATCATAATCGCCTCATTCGTCCGCGCTCACATTACATTGGGCATGAATTGCGGCCGTATCCTGGCTCGCCTGGCAAGACCTCGTGACGCGGACAATTCTGTCTGCGTCTAAAATTCGCAGGCAGGATCGCCTGCATCACGCTAGATGAAAAAATCCCAGTCTCTCCAGGAAAAGTACGCACCGAACAATGCCTGCTGGGGCTGCGGTCCCGCGAACCCGGAAGGATTACACATTCGCAGCTTTCCGAAAGACGGCGAAGTCGTTGCCGAATGGCAACCGGAGAAAAAATACGAGGCTTTTGAGGGAGTCCTGAATGGGGGCGTCATAGGAACGTTGCTCGATTGCCATTGTAATTGGACGGCGGCTTATCATTTGATGAAACGCGCGAACGAGGATCACCCCCCATGCACGGTCACGGCGGAGTATGCAATCAAATTGCTCCGGCCTACGCCGACGAAGGGACCGGTATTTCTTTCCGCGAAAGTTGTCGATCTAATAGATGATCGCGCAACCATTGAAGGGACATTGACCGCGGATGGAAAGGTTTGCGCAACGTGTCGCGGAGTTTTTGTCGCGGTAAAGGAAGGCCATCCCGCATATCATCGATGGTAAGACCGAGTTTCCGCGTTGTAACCAACTCAGATCGAGGCAACGCTAATGAATCCTATGCCGGGAATCGTTGACCAATGGGCAGCGGCATGGTCGTCGCACGACGTGGAGAAGGTGTTGCGTCTTTTTACCGACGATTGCGTTTACGAAGACGTACCGACCGCTAGCGTGAACGCTGGGAAGGATGCGCTCCGCGATTTCGCTGAATTCTTTTTTGCCGTTGCACCTGATTTAAAAATCGAACTGTCCAGCCGCCTGGAGACTGACAAGTGGGCGGTCTGCGAGTGGAAAATGTCCGGTACGCAGCAAGGCGATATGCCCAACCTGCTTGCTACTCACAAGCCGTTCTCGATCCGCGGCGCGAGCATCCTCGAGCTCCATGCAGGCAATATTCGCCGTTTTACCGATTACTGGGATATGTCGGCAATCTACAAACAACTGCGGTAGCAGTGTGCTGGGGTGGCGGGCGAAAAAACTTGCGCGACATGTCGGGAGCAAATGGTGCGACGAATGACATCGCGATCACGCGCCCGCCTAGCCGGGCGCCTATCCTGCTGGCTATTTATTCTGCAGGATCAACAGCGACTGCGAACGATCAGAGAACAGCTATCGCCGACGCGGCAAAATTGTCGTCGAATCGATGTAAATCTGTAGAAGCAGCCGTGTCGGCTGCGATTGATGCAGGTCCCGCGCAGGCGAACACGCCTGCCGCTACAGTTGAGCTGTTCAGAATTCCGCGCCCGAATTTCGTCGATGCGCAATGCATGAGCGGATTCAGTTTGGCTCATGAAAACATCAACTCCGAAAGCTTTCGCGAGCTGCGCATTCCGGATTGTTCCACTTCCCAGCGAAGTCGCAGAAAAGGCGCGACGGGCAGCAGAGTCTGGAGCTGAGGACCACACGGTGATCAAAGTGGATTCCGCGACTGGCTATCCGTGCCGACACTGTCTGCGTTGGGCGCAACCTGGCGAGCAGGTCATTCTGTTTCCCTACGCTTCGATTCCGCCGGGCCATC
>JBEDUS010000335.1:0-15992 GCA_040414975.1 Candidatus Udaeobacter sp. | reverse complement strand
CGGCGTTCCGATCCATATTTCAAGTCCGATTGGAATCCTGAGCTTCTTCTGGCGCAAAACTTCGTCTCGCATCTCGGCGTTTACAGAACGGATCTGATTCGCCGTGTCGGCGGTTTTCGCCTCGGCTTTGAAGGCTCGCAGGATCACGATTTGACGTTGCGTTGCATTGAGCAGATTCAGCCCGGGCAGATCAAGCATCTGCCTTGGGTGCTCTATCACTGGCGCATGCTAGATGGAAGTACCGCATCGCGCGCTACCGCGAAACCATACGCACAAAAGTCGGCCCGCCGCGCTGTACAGGAACATCTCGATCGCAGAGGGATTAAGGCTGCGGTTGCGCCCCACTATGGCGCGTATTTGCGAACCAAATATGCGCTTCCGGCGGAGGCGCCGCTCGTTTCCATTATCATCCCGACGTTGGATCGAGCGTCGCTTCTCCAGAAATGCCTCGAAAGCATTTTCGAGAAAACGGATTACCGAAACTACGAAGTGATCGTGCTTGACAACGGGAGTCGCGAAGCCGAGACGCTCCAAATTTTGCTGACGCTTGAGAAACGGCCGGGTGTGCGAGTGGAGCGAGTCGATGGGCCGTTCAATTATAGCCGATTGAATAACCGTGGTGTGGAATTGGCTCGCGGATCATTTGTTGCACTGCTTAACAATGACGTGGAAGTGCTTAACAATGGGTGGCTAAGCGAACTCGTGAGCCACGCGTTACAACCAAAAGTAGGAATGGTTGGTGCGCGGCTATGGTACCCGAACGGCCCGATCCAGCATGGTGGAGTAATTCTGGGCGCCGGCGGAATTGCGGGCCACGCCCACGTGGGAGTCCGGCATGAACCAGGCTACTTTGCTCGTCCCCATCTGGCGCAAAATTTGTCGGCAGTAACCGCTGCGTGTGCCGTGGTGAGACGAGATCTTTACTTGAAACTCGGCGGCTTGGATGAAGTAAATCTCCCAGTTACTTTCAACGACGTCGATTTTTGTCTGCGATTGCAGGAGGCTGGCTACTGGATCGTTTGGACGCCCCGCGCCGAGTTGACTCACCATGAATCGGCCAGCCGCGGGTTTGACGACAGCGCGCGGAAGCAAGTTCGGTTTCTGGCGGAGATCGATTACATGAAAAAGAAATGGGGCCATAGGTTGCGACACGATCCCTTTTATAGTCCCAACCTTTCGCTCGGAGATGATCTCTTCACTCTGGCTTTTCCGCCGCGAACAGTGAAACCGTGGCAGGCTACTACGTAATTGTGCGACCTTAAACGCTGTCCCGATCAACTCCCCATGAAAGAGCCAATTGGGCCTCCGAAAAGCGCGGTCGCAAATCATGTGTTCCATTTGGATGCGCCGTTGGAGCGAATTTCTTTTCACAAGCAAACCAGGATTAGCGGGTGGCTTTTACATCGACAGGGTCTGCCCACGTACGGAATTCGTGGAATTGTTCGCGGTGCATTGCGGCGCCGATCCATTTTCAAAGCTCGCCGCAAGAGATCGAGACCGCTGGTTGCCGCCGCCTATCCAGATTTTCCTGAAGGTGCTGAAAGTGGGTTTCTACTGGAGCTCGAACTGCCCACTGGCCGAAGCGAAGTCACGATCCAAGTCCGGGACCATGAAAAGGCCTGGCAAACCATTCTTGTCACCCACATCTGGGCGTTCCCTCTAACGTTTCTCGGTCGGATTGGTCTGCCGCGCGTCGAGCGTGTCTTGGCGACGTGCCTGACAGAGCTCGCTGCCAGAAAGCCGAATAGCGTTACCGCCGCCCCGCGGCCGGAGTTGGTTGCGCAGAGTCAGAGCGATTCTCGGTGCCGGACCATCAGAACGTCTACCACTGCGCGAGCTTCAGCCCGACGCGAAATCAAGACGGTACACTTATTCGTCACTTCAAAATCGAACCTGTTTATCCGCGAAATTGCAGAATTAGTTTGCGCCGGCTTCGACGCTGCGGGCTGTGACGCGCAACTTTTGGTGGATCAAATTCCCGAGGAAAAGACGGAGGCAGGCAAAATCCAAATCGTCGTTACGCCTCATGAATTCTTTAATTTGTTCTTAAGATATGAGCTTCCCTGGGAGAAGATTCAACGCCTGGCAAGCCATCTTTTTTTGCTGGGTACGGAACAGCCCGAGAGCGAGTGGTTTTACAGCAATCTGGTCATCGCGCCGCACGCATGCGCCATGCTCGACATTCATTTGTCCGGGGTTGCTGGATATCGCGCGAGGGGCCTGCACTGCTTCCATTTGCCGCTCGGTTACCATCCATTGCTTGAGCAAAGGGATCGATCAGCAAGCTCGGAAAGAGACGTTGATGTCTGCATTCTGGCTGCCCTGACTGATCGACGCGAAGAATTTATAGCTGCGAACGCCGATTGGTTTGCAGCTCGCAACTGCCACCTGAGATTGGTCCCGCTCGGGTTTGCAAAAACGGAAACGACGCGGAGTTATTTAACGGCGCCGATGCGCAACGCGCTACTACAGCGGACCAAGATCTTGCTGAATGTCCACTACTCGGAGTCGGCCTATTTTGAGTGGCACCGAGCGCTAATCGCTTTGGCGAACCGTTGCTGCATGATTACGGAACCCTGCGAAGGATTGGCACCGTTGATCCCAGGTAAACATCTCATCATGGCGAAACCAGATTACCTAATGGCTTGCTGCGAATACTATCTGGAGCACGAAGACGAACGTGAAGCGATAGCGAGAGCGGCGTACGATTTCCTGCGGGAGAGCTTCACGCAGAAGGCTAACTGCAGCGCACTCCTGCAACAGATACAGAACGCCTTTCCCCTGGGAAATGCTCCCGCACAGTTTGCATTTGATTCGGGAGCGAATGCCACATCTGCGGCAAAGACAGAACCGCTGCCGGACGCATTGACGAGGCGTATTTCGCCAAAGCCCATTAGCCTGCTCCTTTCGGCGCTGCGCGATGATCTCTCAAATATAGTTCGACCAACGAATCGTAAATCGGCGACGATTGCGAGAGGACCCTCGGCTCTGACAGATGCAGCCCAATGCACCGCAGTTCTGTCTGACATGCGGCGCGCCTACACCGAGCGGTTGGATTCTCAGAAAATTGCGCGGCAAAAGGGCGAGGCGATTTTCCAGTTGATCGACAATCAATGTTTCGAGCGCAGCACGCCGGCAATTTCACTTGTCATCACACTTTACAATTATTCGGCCTACATTTGCGACTGTCTTAACAGCCTGGAACATTCGAACACCTCAGCGATCCCGGGCGGGATCGAGGTAGTAATTGTCAATGACGCCTCGAGCGACGATTCCCTGGTAAAGGCGATTAGCCTGCAAAAGACGTCGCGCCACCCCGTTCGTATTGTCGACAAACGGTTCAACACGGGGCTCGCAGACGCACGCAATATCGGTCTCGAGCTCTCGCGCGCGCCTTACGCTTTCATCCTGGATGCAGACAACATGGTTTTTCCCCGCGCCCTCGAACTTTTGTACAACAGGATTGTGACGGACGATTCCCTAGCTGTTTACTCGATGCTTTGCCGAGTTACGGGCGATTACAGCCATCGACACGGACTGCTTTCTTATTTCGATTGGGACCCGCAGATGTTAGTCGAGCGTCCGTACGTCGACGCGATGGCGCTATTTAATCGGCGGCAACTAATCGGAATCGGGGGATACGACACGGAGTTGTATAAATTCGGCTGGTTCGGGTGGGAGGATTACGAGCTATGGCTACGAATTGCACAGGCAAAATTGCGGGTGAGCTTTTTACCAAACGTTCTTTGCCTATATCGTCAGCACGAAACCTCAATGAGTATGACGACGAATCTTTTCGATCGGGAACTGGTCGCGCATTTGTACGGAAAATACCACGCTCTCGTCGAAGCGTATCCGCCGAAAAACCGAATTCTCGGTATTAATCGGTTGCGGTTCGAACAACACAAAATAGCCTCTGAACAACGAGAGCACGGGGACGACGCGTGTGCTATCTCTTATCCGCCACTGCCCACAAATGAGCGTGAAGCGGGATCCCGTCCCGAGTCGGCAGCGGATGTTCAATGTACGAGAACACCTCTGCGCGCGAGAAATGGGGAGCCAGGAGTTCGCGGAGACTGCTGCGGGTAAAAAAATTCTTGTGGTCGCCCTCCAGCATATGCCAGGGGACTGTTTCCCAATCTTTGAAATAGGGAATGACCTCAATGTTCGGCACTGAGAAAAGCGCCCTCCGACGAACGACCCGCGAGATCTCTGCCAGAAACGGCTCAAGATGCTTGATATGCTCAAGTACTTCGATACAGATTGCCTCATCGAACTCTTCGTCCGCGCAGGGGAACCGCTCCGTCTCGAGTGTGGTTTTTCGAAATGGCAAACCGCGCTGCTCCAGTAGTTGCAAGCAGTCCGGATTGACTTCGAAGCCGGTCCACTGATGCCCTGCTGCAATCAGGGCTGGACCGTAGGCACCTGCTCCGCATCCGACGTCAAGCACGGAACTGCGGGGCGAGAGATAGTCGAAAACAAGACGCAACGCCTCGCCGCCTGGCTCCAGCACAGGCGGCCCGGAGCCGTAAATGTGTTCGCGGTGGAGCACTCCTGTTTGCGCTGGGAAAACCACTTTACCAAAATCGCGTCTCTGCAGAAAAGCTGGAACGAAGTGCACGCGCACTTTTCCAATTAGATATTCGGCGGGGTCGCCGTTCCATGAAACCGTCAGTTCGACCGTGGCATCGCGTACCGCCTCGTTGCATCCAGCCGCGCACGCTAGAAAGCGGAATCCAGTAGGCACATCATGTGGCAAAGACAGGAAGTCGGAGACATCCGGACGAACAAACAGGAGTCTGGTTTCACCAATGGGAGCGCCCTCGAGCCACGCGCGCACGCGGCAAGCTGTTGGAGCGCGCCCCTCCGCAAAGATCCAACCAGCGATCGAAATGCACTCATGATAAACGGCTTGATCGGGCCGAGGAGCATCAATGCATTTGTGCATCTGCGTGAGATCTTCGAATCTCTTGACGGATTCGCTGGCCATCTTCATGCGTGATTTACGAGCTTCAATCTACCAGCGCAACTTTGCCAGTGGCAGCTGAGTCTCGCGTCACTGCCTGGCTCCAGCCTCCGACAGTCCTCCACCACTAGGATGCAAAGATCGCTGCCTCATGTAAGATCAATCACGTTAGGCGAGAAAATCACAGCAGCTTACAAGTGATCCCGCCAGGCGACCATTACCTTGAAAATGCAGGACAAAATGAACAAACCGATCTTCGTAGTGGGATCGCCGCGTTCGGGAACCAGCATCCTAGCCTGGTGTTTGGGACACCACGCAAATTTGTTTCCCGTGCCAGAGTCAAGTTGGATGGGAGAATTCGCGATCAATGTCGCCATTGCCCATCAAATTGGCAGAGCGCGCGACGACTATTCAGTTTTGAGTGCGATGGAAATTGGGAGTGAGGAATTTTTTGCTACGTTCGGCCAAACCATCAACGACTTGATCCTCCGCCATCGCAAAGACCTGGAAACAAAACGTGAAACCAGAAGTAAAGAGTTGAAAATTGACGCACGTTGGCTTGAAGCTACAAGCACGTCAGCCGGCCCGAAAGGACGCTGGGTCGATGGAACGCCTGAATATTCGTTGTACATCTGCGGCTTGCGTAAGCTGTTTCCGAATGCTGTCTTTATCCACATTTTCCGAGACGTACACACGGTCGTGCGTTCGATGCTCAATTTCCACAGGCTTGCCGGCGTTCAGCTCGTTCCGAATGAACAAGAGGCTTACGGCTATTGGCTTAGAACCGTCAGCGCGTGTCTCGACGCTGAAAGGGCTTACGGTCCGAATGTGGTTTATCGTATCCGATATGCGGATTTGATGAACAACGCGGAATTGGCGATGCGTTCACTGCTTGGCTTCCTCGAGGAGCCATTTACAGCCAAATGCCTCGAGCCGCTTACAGAACGGATAAATAGCTCCGAAGTGCCGCCCGATTACAGATCAAACGATCCTGCTACCGATCCTGCAATCGTTCAGGCAGCACAGCGACTGTCCGACGAAATCGAAAACAGTCGTCAGCCAACCGAAAGCTCACAAGCCGCGGCCAACAAAATGGAACAAGCGTTTAGCAAACGAGTCGAATACGTCGCGACCCTGGATCGCGCATTTCAGACCACGAAATCAAAACTCGAATCAACAAATGCTGAACTCCGGCAGCAGATTGAAAATTTGCGCAATCAGCTCGCACAGACCAAGGATCATGCCTTGTAACTGAGCAGGCTGGTTGGCGACAAACACCTCGGGTCTCGCTGAACGCAACGAGATGTACTTATATTAGGAACCAGGGTACAAGAAAGCTCACACACCTGCTCGACAATGTGCAAGAGGCCATCGAGCTCCCGCCTTAGTTTCACATGCAGAAGCCGCGACCGTCGATGATGAACTGAAGTTCGCCAGGTTCACGACTATTTCGTGGATTGTCCTCGTTGAAAGCGAAACAATCGATCTATAGAGTTATGACACCGCAAATTGCACCGGTTAGTGAAACTTCCACTATTCCTCCAAGACTTTAAGCGCGTTCATGTTACTCAGAACATGCTCTTAAGAGAATGCTCCGCTGCCAGATAATAAGCTTGACTAATTTTGGTGGGACTGGTGAGACGGTTGATTGCGTTACCCCGACGTTTCAACGCGTCTTTAGCCGATGGGAGGAAGCAAATGGCGGTGATCTCTCGTTGGGATGCCGCCTAACGTCATCTCCAGGTCCAGCTAGAACCCCGAGTCAGCCGAAGTGAGGTCCCTGTTCAAACGCCTACTAAGGGTGGTTCCTGGTTCCAGGCGGAATTGGACACCGTAAAAAGCAGTTCAACCACAACCTCAACATGGAAATGAAAAAAATATGAAAACTTCACACCACAAAAAATCAATCTGCCAGTCGCCATCTGCGCGATGCAGTTTTGTTCTCATCGCCCTCACGCTCGCCTGCTTCGCACTCGTCCGAAACATGCAAGCGGTCAGCCCGCCACCGGATGGCGGCTATCCCGGCGCGAATACGGCGGAAGGCGATAACGCTCTGCTCCAGCTCACCAGCGGAATCAACAATACTGCCGTGGGTGCCAATGCGCTCCGCGACACCACGACGGGCGGTTATAACGTGGCGATTGGTTCTAGCGCGCTTCGTAGCAACACCACGGGTGCCTTTAACATGGCGATTGGAACGGAGGCGCTCAGGGACAGCACCGCCAACTTCAACCTGGCGATTGGTTTTCGAGTAGGCTTCGTGAACACTACCGGCAGGCACCTCACCGGAATTGGCGCTGCAGCGCTCTTTGGCAACACGACCGGCAGTTTTAACACGGCCATAGGTGCCGGTTCACTCGTTCAAAACGCGACTGGTAGTGACAATACGGCCGTCGGAAGTGACGCGCTCTCTAGCAGCACGCGAGACGAAAATACAGCCGTTGGCAGTGGCGCGCTTTCTAGCAACGCCGCCGACAGTAACACGGCCGTCGGCTTTTCGGCGATGGCAGACGCTACTGGGGGTAGCGTCGTATTCAATACTGCAGTCGGCTAGAATGCACTCGTTTCGACGACTGCTAACGCGAACGTAGCCGTTGGTGATTTAGCTCTTGAAAACGACACTTCGGGCTTCTTCAACGTCGCTATTGGTGCGGCAGCCGGAGAAAACCAAACCACGGGCAATAATAATATCTATATCGGCCAGGGGAAGTTTCGGTGTGGCTGGCGAGAGCAACGCCTGTTACATACAAAGCATTTTCGGCCAACTCTCTTCTGGAGGAGCTTTAGTTTTCGTCAACTCCGCTGGCAAGCTCGGTACGACTACGTCTTCCAAGCGCTTCAAAGAGGACATCAAACCAATGGACAAAGCCAGCGAAGCGCTCTTTGCACTAAAGCCCGTTACCTTCCGTTATAAGAAGGAAATAGAGCCGAAAGCTATCCCGCAATGGGGATTCGTTGCCGAGGACGTAGAAAAGGTCAACCCTGACCTCGTTGTCCGCGACGCCGAAGGTAAAGTCAACAGCGTACGTTACGATCAGGTGTACAACATGATGCTGAACGAGTTCCTGAAAGAGCACAAGAAAGTGCAGGAACTAGAGGCGACCGTTGCGCGACAACAGAAGGGGATGGAAGCTCTCGTTGCGCAAGTGAGGGAACAAGCCGCGCAAATCCAGAAGGTGAGCGTCCAGATGAAGATGAGCAAGCCGGCTCCGAAAGTTGTCAACAACAATCGGTAACAAAGTAGCAGCTTTCACAATTAGCCGTCTCGTTCCTACCACGTGGCGGCTTTTTGTTTTGCTCCAGCGCTAGCAATAGTTCGTTGCGATTTCCGACCCCCTCTTCCGGATTGTGAAATGGGTCATCGCTTTTTCTTTTCGGAGACTCGGCGGGTTCGCAGTTTAGACATGAAGCGCTTTTTATCGGGCGCGATATTGACGGATGGCGCGGCGGGCGTCGTCCGGCATGTTCGCATCGTCGGCGAGCGCTCTCAGCCTATTTCTCATGTCAGGCGACATCGGCATCTGACCACCGCTCTTGGAGAGCTTGGCAGGCGCGATCCTATTACCATTGTAGTTATTCCCGAAGTGTTTGACGTCAGTTACTCCACCGGCTTGTTCCTGGTAACCATAGTCCTGAGTAGCGTTAGTGCCCGGATAACGCGTATCGAATGCAGAGTTTCCTATAAAGACGGAATGAGACGCAGATGCCCCTCGCGTTGGATTTACGCGTGCGTTGAATCCGGCGTAGCCATGGCGCACGCGACCATTATTATAAGCTTTATTCCCGATCACTATGCTGTTTTGTCCGCCAACGGCGAATCCGCCGCCGTCGTTGTCATTGGCGATGTTGTTAGAGATTACAGAGTCCGGCGCCCATACTTCAAATCCATTCACTGACCACCATTTTCCTGCCTGCGCAGCATCAAAACCGGAGCTGCCACCGCTACAAACGTTGCCTATTATGATGGGCGAGTGTGTACTGGGCAAACCTTGTACAAAAATGCCGCTGCCAAATCCCGATCCGGTTACCTTGTTGCGAGCGATAATGCCATTGTCTCCCGAAAAGGTAATTCCAGCCCCCTCACAAACGTTGTTAATAACACGTCCATGGTTAGACCAGACCCCGGCGCTCCCGCTAACAAGAATAGCCCCTGTTGGTGGCCTTGCGCCGGGCACCGTCCTTTTAATATAGTTGCCTTCGATCGACCAGTTGCTACCGCCGAAGGCGGCGATTCCCCACCTCCCACTTTTGATCACCGCACAGTTTGCCACTCGCCAGTTGTTGCCTTTGCAGGTGATGGCCGCCAGGCCACCAGACGGGGTATAGTCCCCCATATCAAAGGTCAGATTTTCCACACTCCAATTATCTCCATCACATTGCAGCAAGTGAGTCCTTGGCATCCCATTAACCCTCAGGACGGATAGCCCGTGGCCTTCGCCGACGAGATGCACGTTCGAGGAGACAGCCGGCGTGTACGGAGCTGTCATGCCCGAGGCAGAAATGATGTAGGTTCCTTTGGGAACCAGACATACTCCACCACCCGCATCGGCAGCTGCCTTTAAAGCCGCATTAAACGCGGCAGTATCATTCGTCACCCCGTCACCCACCGCACCGTATGTGTTGACGTCGGCCACCGTTTGTCTGCTGGTAGCGGGCGCGACTGGCTCGGGCGCGTTTTGGCAGTACCCACGCGGTAATTGCATGACAATCAAAGCGCTCGCCGCGCCAATAAGGAAGGACGGCAGCGGTCGCATCTGCCCCATCAATGGCAATATGAACGTGGAAACCATTTCTTGATTGACCTCCTGATTTTTAATTTTCCAGTTCCGATCGAGCCGAGTTTCGCACACAGGCGCGACTTCGGCAATTGGCTCTCAAAGTCTCACGGCTCCGTCACGTTGCGGAAAAGAAAAATTGTGGGGAAGGGATAGGTCATATCGGGAGGAAAATTCGACAGTGACAGTGTCTTACCAAAAATGGAGGGCGCATAGCTGTACACTTTCATACAACGGAACACTCCGCCGCTTTCTACCCGGCGAATTATAAGCCTGGGCCAATTCTCGGGGAGCGGCCCTTCAAATCCCATCACCAGGAAATCCGCGGGCTCGGTCAGGGAGTTTTGCAGTTGCACCGCCACCTTGTTGCTCTTCAAAGGAAAAACTGCAGGCATGGCTGTGTAAAAATAGCAACCGGTCTCACTTACTCCAATCGTGGTAGACGGCCGCATTCGGACTACCTCTTCCAAGTCGTGGCGCATTAAATCCCGGACGTCCCCACTTTGCATTGCCTTGTCGTAGGACCAATCAAACACTACCGTTGGAATGATCAACAGGGCCAATCCGGTCGCCACCAACCCCGATAAAAGGGGTCGCTTGCCAAGCCTCGAAAAAAGATCGTGGAACATCAAACCCGCGAAAATGCAAAACACGGGCAATAGTATCATCACCTGCCGGGCGAAGATATCGATGTAACTCTTCGCCATCGGATACGAGTAGAAGGCCACGAACAGGCAGAGCGGGATGACGATATGACGGAAGGAACGGCACAACAGCACATAGAGCGCAGAGAAATAAATTAATAGCCACAGAAACGGATACGTTGCGTACGGAATCAAGAACGAGAAATATTCCCACAGCGGCTTTAAATCATACAATTTAGCTGCTCCTGCTGGCACATAACTGAGTGTTTCGTGGGAGACAGCATAAACCACAGCTCGGAAATCCAAAAATAGCATCGGCTCACCCACAAACAGGCCAGCAACAAATCCAGCCAGGAGCAGCCAAAGCGGTCCTGACAAAAGGTCGCCAACTGCCTTACGAAGCCGGCGTGGCCATGGAGCATTGGTTGGATCATTCTGGAACAAGAAGAAAAGGCAAGGGATCGTAAGAATAATCCCGATCGGGTATCTGGTCGCAGCAGCCAATCCCGCAACAATTCCGGTAATAACAAAAAGCCACGAGCGACGATATTGCAGTGCCTTAAGCGACAACCAGATGACGAGCACGCAGAGCAAGTTGCTGAGAACATGACTCCGCATGAAATGCGAATAGATGACCTGCATCGGGAAAACGCCGTAAAGAAGAGCCCCGACAAGGGCGCCCAGGTATTGGCCCGTAATCTCGCAAATAACTGCATACAGTAGAAGCAACGTAGCGAGATCAAACGCTACGCTCATTAGGCGGCCGGAGAGAAGGATGAACTTGAATTGCCCAGACGGTACTTTCTCCCCCACGGGCGGACGCGCTCCGCTCCATAATTCGAAAAGCATTTCAGGCACAGCCCAAAGATAGTAGTTGAAGGTACCCTCAAAGTACGCCTCACGTGCGCGCAGCTTGCCAGCTTGCAGTTCCACCGGCAACATTCCTCGGATACTGATGTATTCATCGGGTTGAAAATTGAGATAATGCCCATAGCCACTTTCCATCCCCCATGTTATCCCCGAAAGCCGAAGGTATGCGGAAAGACCTACTATTAGAAGCAGACTTAGACCGGCCAAATGCCCTCGTTTTAACTTCTCCATTGCACCAAGCTTTATCGACGAAACCTATTGCATTTCACGATTTCGCAACTGATGCCAAGGCCATCCCGCGTGGCATATGTTCGTTCGTGGCAAGAGATGCTTGCCGCACAGATACGTTCGCTCAAGGCTTCGTCACTTTTCGGAAAAGCAAAATCGTTGGAAAAGGGTAGGTCATATCGGGAGGAAAATCCGTCATGTCCACGCGTTTGCCAAGAATGGTTGGCACACAGCTATACTCTTTTATAAAACGGAATGCTCCGCCGCTTTCCACCTGATTAATCATGGAGGTACGCGAATTCTCAGTAAGTGGCCTTTCAAATCCCATCACAAAGAAATCCGCCGGCGCGGTTAACGAGCTTTCGAGTTGCACCGCCACGTTGTTGCTCTTCAATGGAAAAACCGCCGGCATGTCAGTGTAGAAGTAACAGCCTGCGTCGCTCACAGCAATACTGGTCGAGGACCGGTCCTTAATTGCTTCTCGCATATCGCCGCGAAGCATCTCCCGAACGTCTCGCCGTCGCATGGCGCGGTCGTAAGCGAAGTCAAACAGTATCGTTGGAATAAGTAGCAACACAATTACGATCATTACAACTGCAAACAGGAGCCGTCGTTTTAGAAGTTTTGGGAGAATGTCTTCAAATACCAAGCCTGCGAAAATACAAAATACTGGCAACAGTATCATCACCTGCCGGGCAAAAAGAAAGTTGTAACTCTTTGCCATTGGATACGAGTAGAGAACCACGAACAGGCAGAGCGGGATGGCAATATGACGAAAAGACCGGCGCAAGATCACGTAGAGTGTGGAGAAATAAAGTAGTAACCACAGAAACGGATAGGTTGCGTACGGGATTAACACGGAAAAGTATCCCCACACCGGGGCAAGATCGAAAGGATTTCGAGCTCCCGGCGGCGCATTGCCATAATGGGACATTTGGAACGAAACCTCATGAACAACCCTTCTGAAATCCAAAAACAGCATTGGCTCACCTAGAAACAGGCCAGCAACAAAGCCAGCCAGGAGCAGCCAAAGCGGTCCGGACAAAAGGTCGCCAACCACCTTACCAAGCCGGCGTGACCATGGAGCGTTGGTGGGGTCATTCTGGAATAAGAGGAGAAGACATGGAATGCTAAGAACAACTCCAACAGGGTACCTGGTGGTAGCGGCTAGTCCAGCGACGACTCCGGTAATAACAAAAAGCCACCAGCGACGATGTTGCAGTACCTTAAGCGACAACCAAATGACGAGCACGCAAAGCAAATTGCTGAGAACGTGGGTCCGCATGAAATGCGAATAGATGACCTGCATCGGGAAAACACCGTAAAGAAGAGCGGCGAGAAGGGCTCCCAGGTGTTGACCAGTTATTTCAGTAGCAACGGTAAACAGAAGAATCAATGTGGCGAGATCGAATGCGACCGTCATTAAGCGACCACAAAGCAAAATAAAGTTGACGCGACGGGACGGCTTATTCTCCACCGCCTTCGGACCTGGTCCCGTCGCTAACTCACGGAGCGCTTCAGGCACAGCCCAAAGGTAGTAGTTGAATGTGCCTTCAAAGTACGCATCAGGCGCGCGCAACCTGCCAGCGAGAGGTTTTATCGGTAACATTCCTCGAATGCTGATGTATTCATCGGGTTGAAAGTTCAGGTAATGGCCATAACCGCTTTTCATCCCCCAGGTTATTCCCGAAAGGCGAAGGTATGCGGAAAGACCTGTTATCAAAATCAACCCGAGAATAACCAGACCGCTGCTTTTCTTCTCCACGTGATTCCTATCTGCGAAAGAGGTTATATTTCACAATTGCATAAATGGCAGCGATCCCGTCCTTCCAGCCAATTTTTTTTCCCTGGGCGTACGTTCGGCCATAATAGGAGATGCCGACCTCATAAATCCGGGCTCCAGTCCGCGCAATCTTCGCGATAAGTTCAGGTTCGACGCCGAACCGCTCCTCCTCGATAGTAAGCCCATCCAACAGTTCGCGTCGAAAAACCTTATAACAGCTCTCCATATCGGTGAGGTTTAAGTTGGTAAGCATGTTCGAAAGCAATGTGAGAAACCGGTTTCCCACCATATGCCAGAAGTAAACTACACGATGAGCTCGGCCGCCTGAGAACCGGGAGCCGAACACCACGTCAGCGCGATCCTCCAGGATCGGAGCTATAAGGATCGGATATTCTTTGGGGTCGTACTCTAGATCCGCATCTTGAACGATGACCAGGTCTCCCGTAGCTGCCTGGAAACCCGCGCGCAACGCTGCTCCCTTCCCGAAATTGCGTTCCTGCAGTACGATCTTATCAACCCATTCGCGAGGCTTCGCTTGCAGAAGTTCTCTCGTTCCGTCAGTCGATCCATCGTCAACGATAATAATTTCGACCTTCTCGACCGGAGCTTTGCGAACCGCTTCAACTAAAGTCTCAATGGTCTGTCGTTCATTATAACAAGGAATCACTACGGATAGCGTCATCGGGCTATTCTTCTCACCGGCCCGGACCCTGAGTCCAGAATTGATCGGAGACACTCTTTGTTAGTGTCATGATTACAGCTTTCGGACTGGATTTCTCGCTCCGCCTCCAAGTATAACCCGGGATCGATGGCAAACGCTGAACGTCCTGATCATTATGTTTATAGGGTACAAGAAGAGCGTACACAGGAGTCGCGTGGTCGAGGCCACTTTGGACTAACCGCACTGCTTCGCCTTTCCCGTAATGCCAGAGCCGGCTGTAACAGTAGTTATGCTCATTGTCGATTGGCGCCGCTGCGAATGGCTTCGGCAACAGCACGTTTAAGTACGGAGCTTCTATATCGGACAAGACAAGACCGGGAGCGCTTGAGAACAAGCGGTTGAATTCCTTTTGCGCGTCGTAGCGGGGTGATCGTCGCTTGATGTTTACATACTGCAGGGCGTCCCAGGCTTGGGATCGATTCCTCTTCGGTTTAAAGCCTGATTGTGATGGATACCCAATACAGGTGAGCACGAATATGGTCAATACTCCAAGCGTTGAGATAGAAAAGCGCAGCCTAACGGCTTGCGACACAGCCCACTCGGTAGGCAAAACGGCCAACGTAACCAAAAGCAAAAAGATAGGTATATAGAACCGCCCATCTACGAAGGCATAAGTCGCTGTCCCGATAAAGTAAGTGGTTCCTGCCAGAAACGCACTAAACGTAAACCCGGTCACCCGGACAAAGGTTAGACCAAGGATAGAGAGACAAATGAAAGCAGGGACTACATAAGTTCCTGTGCCGAAGAGATTCGCTACCCGAAATTGATCCCAGTTCGCAGTAATCTCGGACCAGATCATGGCAGCTTGGTCGGGCACATTCCTTAAAGAAAAGAATAGTGGATTCTCGGTCCATCCAGGCACCCAGAAATCGTAACCGGTCTTCAATGGATGGCCAAATTGCAAAGTGTTCAAAATAAAGTACGGGCTCGCGGCTACTGCGAATACAGCAAGTACAAGGCAGCAATGCATGAACCACCGCGCCCGAGATACATTATCCGGAAAGAGAGCCATAGCTATTAACAATGGGGCAATGAACAATAACTGTGGCCGTATACACAAAGACAATCCGAGGATAATGGCGGTACAGTAAATCAGCCAGCGGCGGCGCCAAGCGAGTCCCAAGTAGACCAGGGCAAAGGCGAGCACTGCGACAGCCCCACCGCTAAGATCGCTCAGCGACGATCGGCTAAAGGTAATGAACGCCGGTTGAGTTGCGATCAGCAGAGTTCCCAATCCTCCAGCGAGTGGCCTGCCGATCGCAAAATAGAACACGAAGCTGCCCGCCAATAACAACAAGCCGATCGTCTGATTCGTTCTAAATGGTGCCAGAATCCCATTGTGTGGAAGAAATCTAAGCCAAGGGATCATCAGGATAGGGTAGCCTGGCGGGTAGCGGGATGGTAGTTTGTCATAGCCAATCTGAATCGTTGGGGCGCCTCCTTTCAAGATCGAGTTAGCCTGCGCGAAATATTCCACCGCGTCCGTATAAGGACCAAGATCCAGGAAGTCCGTCCGCTTGAATTCGATGCGAAGAACGGCCCAGTAGTAAAAGAGAAGCGAGAGAACGAAGAGGCAAACGCCTGTTGCGATGCCGAGCGAACGTTTGCCGCCAGTTCGTGTAAAGGATGAAGGGATCGTTCGTTCGGGGTTGCGGTCTTCCAGTTCGTACTTGTCTGTCATTTTGAACACTTCGCGAATCCTGATACGCGATGTCGGTTGTTTCCATATCAGTTTGCTTCCCCAAAGCAATAGAGATTGCCGGGAAAATAGGTTTCGGATAGTAGTGGAACCCCGGAAATCGCTCTTGAAAAGTCGAACGAATTCCCCTCCGCGCTCTCCAGGGTCAAAAGCGCTCCTCCAGGCCAATTCTGGCGCGATTGCCTGATTAGTCATCAAAAAAAAGGCCTTATCGAATTTTTTGCTGGATAGACGACGGCCTCTCTTGAGATAATCAGCCTGTTTTGCCGGGCATCAGCTCCATAAAAATTATATGAAAGCTCTCGT
>JBEDUS010000334.1:0-5090 GCA_040414975.1 Candidatus Udaeobacter sp. | reverse complement strand
GGAGTCGTTCCTGTCGGGAAGTTCTCGAAGTCGTGGTGCCGCACAATCAATCCTGGATGCTTCGAGCACATCCGCACGCGCGTCATTCGTGCGTAACAATCAGCGTCAGTGAAATAAATATTCCCGGCGACAAAAACGTCCTGATAATTCGCGCAGCGTGTCGCCAGAATTAGAACGCTGAGGATTGCGATTTCAAAGGCGCTCAGGATGCCGCGAATCATTGCGCCATCCCAAATCAGCGATTCAAAATCCGCAATCCGAAATTTTGGCTGTCCCTCGTGGACTCGAGGATTGGTCACCGGGATATGCTATGGTTCATTGGATGATTAATCCCGGCTTGTAGCTCAGCGGTGCAGAAAGCCGTGCAGGGTAACGATAATCTGTGTCTCGGGACTATGTTAACTTTCAGGGAGTAGTCGGTCGGCAACGCTTTCGTTAACATTCGCGCGTGTGCAAGAAGCGGCATAACAAAGAGACCCTCATGTCAAAAGACGAATCGGCGTTCGAGCCAGGTTCTAATGGTTTACCACCAAAGACCGCCTGTGCACCGGCCCGTGTGGAGCTACTTGGGAACCATACCGACTATAACGAAGGATTAGTTCTAGGCGCGGCGATCAATCGCGTGATTTGTGTATCTGGCGTAAAAAACGATCGCTCCATTCGACTAACGTCTTCCGACTTTGGCGAAGTAGAAGTACACCCGGCCGATTTGAGGCAGCTTCGAGAAGGATGCTGGGCGAACTACATTCTCGGAGTAGCTAATGAACTGCGGAACCTTCAGGTCCCGATTCGTGGTTTTACCGCTAATGTCAGTGGCGATCTGCCCGCCGGTGCAGGCTTGTCGAGCTCGGCAGCATTAGAGGTGGCGACCGCGCTTTTTCTGCTCAAGCTTTTCCCCGCTAGACTTGCACCCCTCGAAATCGCGAAAGCATGTCAACGTGCCGAGCAACGCTACGTGGGCGTGCAATCGGGACTGCTTGATCAAGTGATCTCACTCTTCGGTCGCGCTGGTCACGCCATTTTTTTTGATTGCCGAAACGAGGACATTCGATGTGTGCCGTTTCCGGCGGAGCTTGCGCTGGTGATCGCCGAATCCAGCGAAAAGCGGGAGCTGGTCCAAGGCGAATACAATTTGCGCAGAGAAGAAACGCATGCCGCTGCTCGCGTACTCGGTGTCCGCGCGCTGCGCGACGTGAGCTCGGCGGTGCTGGATCGTCGCAGAGATTTGTTACCGCTGCTCCGCCGCCGAGCTTCGCATGTGGTCGGCGAAAACGGGCGCGTCCGGCGTGCACTAAAGTTGCTCGAAACCGGCGATGGCATTGGCTTTGGCAAATTGATGAACGAATCGCATAACAGCTCTCAACAGAATTTTGAGAACAGCACGCCGGAGCTCGATCTTCTGGTCTCGATCGCGCAAGACTTGCCCGGGGTTCTGGGCGCGCGACTCACTGGCGCAGGTTTCGGAGGTTCAACTGTGACTCTGTGCGAGCGGACTCGCGCGCAGCAAATTGCTGCAGAATTGTCAAAGCGATACGGAGACGCGACTGGAATTACGCCGCGCGTTTTCGTTTCCCGGATCGCGGATGGCGCCAAGTAGAGGAAGCGGGAAATGTCTGATTCCTTTCTGGTGAATCTTGTACGGAGAGCTTTACAAGTTCTCGAATGATTCCATGAGGCGCGTTTACGATGCGGCGGCCATGTGATCGAAACACACGAGCGCGGGCAATTTCAAAGAATCGTGAACGTCCTTTTTTGCGAATTTTGGCACTCAAACAGTGTTCTGTTTATCCGTGAGGTTTCCGAGGGTATAAGACCGATTTTGGCTGGATTTTCAAAGCTGTCGATTTACCTATGGAAATGGGCCTGTAGCTCAGCGGTTAGAGCAGGGGACTCATAATTCAAGACAAAGTTTTTGCGCCTGTTTTCGCTGGTTTGCAAAGCGTGGCAGACACGAGGGAAATTGAGGAGTCGGCGTTCGCGGCGTGTTGCGTAGATTTGCGCGGTTTTACAGGAAAAAAGGACTCACACCGTAGAAAACGACCGTGAACGCCTTGGAAAGTTTCCGATGGGTCTTTCACGCGTGCAAAGGTCGGAAGGCCCCTGGTGCTTGTCGCGTGGCATCCCGGGAAGCTGCTACAATATTGCTACGATGCATGCGACATATTGCGACAATGCTGCGGCAATACGATGTCGCAAACTTTCTCGCAACATTGGAAGCCACCCTAACAACCACCGCGGTTCGCAACCTCTCCTTCTACGACCTCATATGCCGGAGCAGGTGATCGTTTCCCACTTCATGAAATCCTCGAGCGTTCGTCGAGTCTTGCCCTTGACAAGCTCAAGCACACTTGCGTCATCGACGAAGCCGAGAAACGGGGTGCTGTCCGGAATCAAATCGAGCGGATCTACCAAATATTTTAGCGCTGCAATAATCCACACGAGCGCGTCATCCGAAACCTGACGATATTCGCCGCGATAGTAGGCCCGAATTAAACGCAGCATCGTTTGAAGGTAAGCCCAATTCTCTTTGAATGGCTTCCGCGGAACCGCTGCTGCTTTCCTCGCTGCCTTGTCGAAGAGCGCCCGTAAGCTGTCGGGATCGTTAGCGCACGCCTTCGCATCGGTTAACGCTCTCGCAAACGCTTCCGTGCGGAGGGCAGGTGCCTGGTGGGAGGCGCGCATGCGACGAGTAACGTTTCTGCGACAGGAATCCAGGGCTTCCAGCAATTCGCGAGCCGACGCGGGCCGCTCGGCGGGATCGATGGCAAGCGTAGAGCGCAGCAGTTTTACTATGTGTTCAGGAACTTTTCTTCCGCCCAATTGCGCGACCGGCAGATCATCGCGCGTTTTACGATCGCGAATCTCTTCCAATGTCTTACCAAAGTGCGGTGCCAACCCGGTGAGGGCAAACCAAAGCGTAGCCCCCAGGGAATAGATATCGGACCGCGCATCGACCGGGCCGCTTCCAAACTGCTCGGGACTCGCGAAAGTCGGTGTGCCAACAAATTCTCCGTGCGTCAGATCCACCTGTCCACCGGCATCGGTGATCGCTTTGGCAAGGCCGAAATCGATGACCTTCACTTCCGACTCGGTCGTCAGCATGATATTGCTGGGCTTCAGATCGCGATGGATCAAGCCGTGTGCCGCCGCAGCCGTTAACGCCCGCGTGATTTGAATCGCAATTTCCAGCGCCTCCTTTGCCTTAAGCGGACCATCCCTGCGTACGCGCGCGGCCAAAGTTTCGCCCTCGACTAGTTCCATCGCGTAGTAGCAGTGAGTATCATCGGGAGACGTACCGAACTGGAAAACCGTAGCTACGTTCGGGTGGCGTAGGGCGGCCGCCGCGCGGGCTTCACGTAGAAAACGTTCGCGCACATCTTGCGACCGTCGTGCGGCCGCGGGCACTTCGATTACCTTAAGGGCCACCCTACGGCGTAATACTTTGTCCACAGCAAGGTAGGTCACGCTAATTGCACCGTGACCGAGTTCCCGGCAGGACCCATCTGCGTGTTGCTCGACCTCAAAATCACCGAAGCCTAAGGCAGACGATCTATTTTCGACGACTCTTTCCTCTAAGCCTCTGCGAAGCAGACACGCCAGGCAATCGCCCTTTGCATTCAACGGCTTGCCGCATATCGAGCAAACCGCAACGCCGGATGCTGGCGGTGATCCCATGGCGCGTCTCCTTTACGCTTCCGTTAGCACGTGAAGCAACTCACGCAACTCTTCATCCACCTGCGTTTCGGTATCCACGGTTCGCCGAACCTCAGCGCGCAACGCCGCCCGATAACGCGCCCGCAGGCGGGTGACCTGACTGCGAAGTGTTGACACGGCGATCCCTAGGCGATTTGCGAGTTCAGCATAATTTGGTGGCAGGTCCGCGCCACCGGCGATAAAGATCCTCAACTCGTTGAAGAGCTGCTCCTTGCCCTGACCTTTGTAATCTGCCGAAAGCCTTTCCAATCCCGCAGTAATCAACGCCTCTGCCCAACTTCGATCGAAGAGCCGATCTTCGTTGCTCGTAGCACTGTGAGTCTGGAAAAGAGACTCCGCCTGTTCTACTTGCTCTTCGCGCAGCGGCAGAAAATTTTGTGCACCACCACGCTTGAGCGTCCGTTCTCTGTCGGCAGCGTCGGCTAGAAAATTTTTTACGGAGGCGAGCAGAAATGAACGGAATCTGCCCTTCTGCCGATCCGCGCGGGCGTAAACTTTGTGTTCGAGCAGGTAAGCAAAAAAGCTCTGCGTGAGATCCTGTGCATCATGCACAGCGTACCCGCGACTACGCACAAAACTGTAAAGCGGCGCCCAATAGATTTGACAAAGTTGTGCGAGTGCGGCCCCTGCGATCTCCGGTTCGGCCTCGCTTCTCCCGGCCGCGAGCACGACGCTCCAATGGGTCGAAGGAAACAAATCGCTCTGACCATGCCCATTTCCCAGACGGGTGTTCACGTTAACGGGCTGTATCAAGATAGTGGAAGAAAGCAAGCCACGAGAAAAATTTAAGATTTCCTGCAGCGCGCGCGCCGGAATCCCTTTGTAAAGGGAAAGCATCATCATGCATGGGCATTAACATCAATAGGAGATATATATGAACAAAACAATTGCCACCCTCACTTGCTGCGCATTGCTTGCGCCGCTGGCATTTGCGCAGCCAGGTTCGAAGGGTAAACAGCAAGGGACAACTAGCACACAGGGGGTAACGGTAACGGGAACGATCATCAAAATGACGACTGAGGAAGGTTCGGCGACCAACTACCAGCCCTTCAAGACTCTCGTTGTTCGGGAAGACCGTTCGAATATCCCAGGCAGCTATGTCCTGAACGGGAGTGGTCACGTCCTGGACAAGAACGGCGAAGTGATCCGAACCGCGATTAAGCCTGGCACTCACGTGCGTATTTACTACGCAAATGCAGGCGACTTGCGTATGGTTGATCACGTCGTTGTCGATTGAGGCCACGTCCTGGAATACCACCAACAAAAGCCGCACGATTCATCAAATCCTGCGGCTTTTCTCGGTACGAGATCTCGCCGCAATATCTGGACTTTCCTCAAAACTAAAGACGCCCGAGCAAACGGGCAGATTTCGCAAG
>JBEDUS010000333.1:0-3419 GCA_040414975.1 Candidatus Udaeobacter sp. | reverse complement strand
CGATTCTAAGGTGATCGGTTTCACCGGTCCCGGTGGCGCCGGCAAAACGACCTTGATCGACGAGCTGGTGCTGCGTTTTTTGAATCAGAGTCCGAAAGGAAAAATCGCGATTCTGTCGCATGATCCGAGCGTAATCGGCGAAGGAGCGCTGCTGGGCGATCGAGCCACTATGATTAATTCCCAAAACGATCGGGTGTTCATGCGCAGCATGGCGACGCGCGGCCAGTCTGGCGGGCTTTCGCCGGCCACACACGATTGCCTGGCGCTACTTTCCGGGTCGGGGTTCGATTACGTGATCATTGAAACTGTTGGCACCGGTCAGGAGGCGATGCCGTTTCAAAAAAATGGTGTTGTCGATCAGACGGTGTTGGTGATGAATCCCGATTACGGAAGCAGACTGCAGTTGCAAAAAATCGTGATGCTCGATCTGGCTGACATTGTGGTGGTGAACAAAAGCGATCTTCAGCGCGCCCGGACAGCGCACACGGAAATCGAACAGCGCCTTGAACAAAATCGGCGTAATCAGCGGCTCATCGACACCGTGGCAAAACGGCATCGCGATCCTGGCGTGGATCGAGTGTTCGATTTAATTTGTAAGCGCGGTAACGAGTCCGTCATGTCGAGCGAAGTCGAGACATCTCTTGAGATTTCCCAGACGAAGAAATAGTCAGAGATTCCTCGACTTGGCTGGGAATGACACGAATGTAAACGTGGAGTCATGAGCAAACTTGGACAAGTCGTCGAGTCGATTGAGAAGTACAACAAATTCGTTCTTAATCAGGTGAAGCGCGCACGCAGCGATGAACAATTCGGACGGGAACTGCAGGGCCGCTGGAACGACATCAAAGCGAAAATTCCAGTCGCCCGGACGCCAACCGGACTGCCATTGCCGCGTCTCGCGTTACCGGAGATTGATGAGCCGGGCGAAATCGCGCGCTATCTCTTCGGCGAAGGACTACCAGGTGAATTTCCATTTCTCAATGGCGCGTACCGCGAGATGTATTTGGAACCGATTCGGGAAGTCGAAGGCTTCGCAAGAGATGGCGAATCTCCGCAACGTCCAGGGCGGCCGCCATTGCCTCAAGCCGAAGAGCCGACACGTTTGTTCTCTGGTTTGATGCTGGCCGAGGACACAAACGAGCGTTTTCACTATCTGACCCAGCATCAGCGCACGCATCGCCTCAGCACCGCGTTCGATGGTCCCACTCTTTATGGCATCGACAGCGACGCGGATGGCGTCTTCGGAAAAATTGGCGAGGGCGGCGTCGCGATCGATACGGTCGAAGATATGGTACGGCTTTACGATGGCTTTGATCTCGGCTCGCCAAATTTTTCTGCGTCGATGACGATCAGCGGCCCAGCGCCGATTATCATGGCGATGTACATCGCAGCGGCGAAACGCAGGTTCGGCCCGAAAGTTGTTCCGAAGCTGCGCGGCACAATCCAGGCTGACATCTTCAAAGAAGTCCAGGCACAGAACGAAACAATTTTCCCGATCGAAGCTTCGCTGCGTTTTCTCACCGACATGGTTGAGTTCACCACGCGGGAAATGCCGCGATGGTATCCCATTTCGATCAGCGGCTATCACATCGGCGAAGCGGGTTCGACGCCCGTACAGCAAGCCGCTTATACGCTCTCGAATGGTTTCGCCTACGCAGAAATGTTCGCTGCGCGCGGAATCCCGGTGGATCAATTCGGGCCGCGACTTTCATTCTTTCTCGATTGCGGTCTCGACGTTGAATACGTGGCCCTGGCCCGCGTGTCACGGCGCATTTGGGCAATCGGAATGCGGGATGTGTTTGGCGCAGGACCGCGAGCGCAGCTTTTCAAATTGCACACCCAAACCAGCGGCCGCTCGCTGATCGCGGCAGATTTCAAAAATAATCTCACCCGTACCGCGGCCGAATTGATGCTCGCTTACATGAACGCGACGAATTCGTGTCATTCCAACAGCGCGGATGAACCGTTCACTACGCCAAGCGAAGAATGGATTCGGCTTGCCGCGCACGGGCAGGCGATCCTGCTCGAAGAGTCCGGCATTTTCAAACACACCATGAACATGTTGAGCGGTTCGCCTGGAATGAAAGCGGTGGAGCGCTCGGTCGAAGCGGCCATTCTCGATGAGTTCCGCGAGATCGAGCGGCTGGGCGGCGTGCTCGCTGCGGTAGAAGACCGATATCAACGCAGCCAGATTCAGAATGCCGCGCACCGCTACGAGCAGCAAATTTACGATGGCATTCGTCCGATCATCGGGCTCAATCGTTATCGTAATGGCGCGGACGACACGCCGAAAGTGAAACTGGTGCGCACCCCACGTAAGAAGCAGCAGTTGCAGGTTGATCGGCTTGCGAAATTCAAAAAGAAAAATGCGGACAAGGCCAGACACGCACTGGATAAGCTCGCCGATGTTGTCGAACGCAACGAGAACTGCTTCCCCATGTTGCTCGAAGCCGCGGAAGTCTGTTCGTTGGGCCAAATCACTGGCCGCCTGCAGGAAGTGGTTGGGCGTTTCCGCCCCATGGTTTAGTCGAAATAAGAAAAGCGGCCTCTGTCTGGCAGAGGCCGCTTTGTATTTGCGCGACTATTGATTTGAATTTTTCAAGTCAAGGCGCAGGTGTGACGTCGAGAACACGCGCGGCGTAGGTGATTGGGCCCCTACTCGGGTCGACAAATTCCAAATCCACCGTCTTGACTTCGTTCGGACGCAGGATGCCGTCACCGCCAACCGGGACGCTCACATAAGGACTGCCCAGCGGCGCGAGCACGGCCGTTGTTCCGTCCGCGTTGGAGAGCGTGGCGCCAGCACCCAGGTTATCGAGCACAAGCCACAGCGGCTCGGGTATCGGCGAAGTCCCGTTGTTCGCGATGTGCACCACCTGGGAATACGTTTGCGTGTTAGGGTGAAACACGAAACCTTCACCAGTCACCACCGCGCTTGCTGGAGCGGGGATCGCGCCAGGCACGAACAGGTCGCTCAAGTCGTTTACGGTCGCGACATTGTTAAAGCTGCCGAAGTTGTTGGTCTCACCCGTTGGAATTGGGTTGTTGACCAACGGCAGACCGAAAGGCTCTTCCATCGTTTTCAGGTCGGAAGAGTGGCTCAACACCACTGAGCTGGCATAAGCGTTGCCCTTGGCGAGCGGCGAGATGACAAATTCGGGAATCGCACGGCTTGGGTCGTCGCCGCCTTCGGTTTCGTCCCACCAAATGATGATCACGCCGTTGTTTTGATACGCTTGCGAAGCCATGATTTGCGGAACAACGATAGAGAGGAAGTTGTCACCCTGCGCGATACTAGCCTGGTCGCCGGTGTAATGCGTGCCCTGGTAAGTGAACCCACCGCTCAACGCGCTGTGCGCGTCGTCAAACTGGTTGGGAGTGATCCAATTGTATCGCCCGACCGCGTTGTTGTTCACGTC
>JBEDUS010000332.1:0-12057 GCA_040414975.1 Candidatus Udaeobacter sp. | reverse complement strand
TTTGCCGAGTTGATCCGGTTTTGCCGGGACGAAAATCTTCCGCTTTTTGTGATGGGTCGCGGATCGAATCTTCTGGTTCGGGACGGCGGCGTTCGCGGCGTGGTCGTTCATCCGTCCGGTGGTGATTTCGACAAGGTTGAGATCAAAGGCGTCGAGATCACCGCAGGCGCCGGGGCGAAATTGAAAGAAGTGGCCTATGCGGGAAAAGCGGGCGGCATTGGCGGCCTCGAGTGGTTGGAAGGAATTCCGGGTACAGTCGGCGGAGGTTTGCGCATGAACGCGGGCGCGATGGGAGCGCAAACCTTTGAGAACGTTGTGCGTGTTCGCTATCTCGATGCCAATGGCGACGCGCATACAAAGAGACGCGACGAGCTGGAAGTGTATTACCGGAATTTCCCGTTGTTGGAAGAAAATTTTGCCGTGTCCGCCGTTTTCCGTGGCCAGCTTGCGCCGGTCGAAGAAATCATGCGCAAACTGGAAGCGTCGCAGCACAAACGACGTTCGTCGCAACCCGCGGCAAAAAGCGCAGGCTGCATTTTCAAAAATCCTGATTCATGCCCTGCGGGGAAGCTGGTTGACGAGTTGGGATTGAAAAATTCGCGCGTCGGCAAGGCGCGGGTATCGGAGGTGCACGGTAATTTTATTGTTAATGACGGCGGCGCGACAGCCGCAGAAATGCTGGAGTTGATCGAAAGAATCAAGGCGACTGCGCGGGCCAAGCGCGGAATCGAACTTGAGACCGAAGTGCAAATCGTGGGAGAGCCGGGGTGACGATGGCCAAAGATCAAAGCTTACCGAAAAAAATTGCAGTGTTAATGGGCGGGCCTGGGTCTGAGCGCGAGGTATCGCTCGCGACCGGTCGCGGTGTGTCTAAAGCGCTTCGCTCCATGGGTGTGGAAGTCGTCGATGTCGATGTTCGCGACAAAAACTTCGGTCTTCCAAAAGGTGTCGATCTTGCCTTCATCGCCATCCACGGAACTTTCGGCGAAGACGGTGAGCTCCAGGAAATTCTGGAGAAGCGCGGTGTGCCCTACACCGGTGACGGCGTCGAGGCGAGCCGAACGGCCTTCGACAAAATTTTGTCGAAAGAAAAATTTCGCGAGCACAACGTTGTCACGCCGGAATGGGAAGTCATCGAAGTTGGCAAGGACCCGACGATTTCCATTCCGCTCGTAGTAAAGCCAGCGCGACAAGGTTCTACCGTTGGGGTGGTGATTGTAAGAAACGCGAGTGATCTCGATGCAGCGATGGCAGAGGCCGGTAGGTACGATCGCAAATTATTGATAGAAAAATTTGTGTCTGGCCGCGAGTTGACGATAGGTGTGCTTGGTGATCAAGCCCTGCCGATTCTTGAAATAATTCCGAAGGGCGGTTTTTACGACTTCAACAACAAGTACCCGTTTCTGAATCCGCAGGGTGGCGGCGGCGCCGAGCACGTTTGCCCGGCAGAGATTGATCCGAATAGGACGAAACAAATTCAGGAACAGGCACTGCGTGCTTTTCGCGCGCTCAGCCTGGTTGTCTACGGTCGCGTTGACGTGCTGCTTTCCGATTCGTGCGAGCCGTTCGTGCTCGAGGTCAATACGATTCCCGGAATGACGGAGGCGAGTTTACTGCCGGAAGCCGCTGCAGCTGCCGGTATCAATTATGTCGGTCTTTGCGCGCGCATTATAGCGCTTTCCCGCGCCAGAGCAGAAGGGAGCCGCAGATGAGAGCTGTGCAGAGGCGCTCACAATCGGGCAATCGGCGAGTATCCAATTTGCGTCAGCGGCGTCAGCAGCACTTACTGGATGTGAAGGTTCGCTCCCGCCGAGCGGCGCAACACCGTGCCCGAAGAGCATTGGCGGTTCTTTCCCGGGTGATTTTGCTCGGCGCACTGTGCGCCGCACTTTATGCGGGGACACGTGAAGCCGCGAGACGTCTGTTTTTCGAGAATCCGGATTATCAGGTGAAGACAATTGAATTGCAGACGGATGGAACGTTGCAGCGGGAGCAGATTTTGAACGCCGCAGATCTGCGTGAAGGCGAAAACATCTTCCGCGTAAATCTTGCTCGGGTCCATGATCTCATACAGCAGCTGCCTCAGACCGATGAGGTGCAGATAGTTCGAAAAATGCCTTCTGAGATTGATATTCGTGTGGTCGAACGAAAGCCGATCGCGTGGATCACGAGCGAAAGTGACATTTCCGATCCATTTGCGTCAGACTCCGCTTTTCTGGTGGACGCGCGCGGTGTTTTGATGAAAGAAAAGAAGTTGTTGCCCGAATATCTCGGATTACCAGTCATTCTGGGATGCTCGAGCGAATCGCTCGAGGCGGGCAAAGTTGTCGAGTCGCCCGAAGCAAAGACTGCGCTCGAGCTGCTGCGTTTAAGTGCGCGCACCTTCTTGCAAATGCGCTTTCAGATCCGCGAGATCGACGTTTCCGAAAGTTATCGCCTCCTGGTGACGGACAAGAATCATAGCCGCGTGACCTTCGGCTATAACGATCTCGAGACGCAATTACGCCGCCTCGAACAGTTTCTTGTTTACTGCGACGATTCAAAACAGGAACTCGCGACGTTAAACCTGCTTGTGCAACGAAACATCCCCGTGACTTTCGCGCCGCGGCCGGTCGCAGTCATTAACGATACGATCGAGCCTGCTGTAGAACCGCGAGTTATGAAGGCGATCCCGTTGCATCCCCCGGAAACCCGCGGTCGGCAGGGCTCCGGTGGACAGGGAACTGCCTTACCACCCAAGGCGCGCACCAGTTCAAAACCTCCCCCCAAAGCAATTCCCACTCAGCGACAGAAAACGGACTAACAAAATGGCGAGCAATAATTTGATGATTGGCCTTGAAATTGGCACTTCCAAAATCTGCGTTGTTGTCGGCGAGAGCCGGCCTGACGGCACTGTTAAAATTCTTGGTGTCGGCCAGACCCCGTCGCGCGGCGTTCGCAAGGGCGAGATCGTTGATTTTGAAACGGCAATGAAATGCGTGCACGAAGCGGTTGTCGATGCCGAACAGAAAAGCGACGTCATGATCCGGAGCGTTTATGTGGCTGTTGCTGGATCGCACCTTCAGAGTTTCAACAATCGCGGATGCGTCATGCTACCCGAGGACCGCGACGAAATTGATGAGCAAGATGTAGAGGACGTTAAAATCAATGCGCGCGAGGTAAGTATTCCTGCGCAAAACGCGTTCCTCCATTCAATCATTCAGCATTATCATGTCGATGGACAGGACGGCGTGTTGAACCCGCTGGGGATGCTAGGCCAAAGATTGGAGGCCGACTTTCACATTATTCACGGGGTGCGGACGCGCATCCAGAACACCATCCGGTGTGTGAAAGAATTGCCGCTCGACGTAGAGGATGTCGTTTTTGGCGGGCTTGCTTCCGCTCAGGTGGTGCTCACGCAACACCAAAAAGACCTCGGCGCACTGGTACTCGATATCGGCGGCGGGACGACTGACTATATTTTGTACGCGGACGGCGCAGTGAAGCAGAGTGGTTGCGTTGCAATCGGCGGCGACCATATCACCAACGATATCTCCATGGGGTTACGCATCCCCATGGCGCGCGCGGAGAAACTCAAAATCGAGGAGGGAAGTTGTGTGCTGGGCAATTGTTTTCCAGGTGAAATGATTTTGCTAAAGGACGATTCCGGCTTCGCCGGCAAGGAGATCGAGCGCGAGACTTTGAACACGATTATTCATTTGCGTCTGCGCGAAACTCTTGAGTTGCTCAAACGCAGGCTTGATGAAGAACCATTCATCAATTACCTCGGCGCCGGCATTTTCATCACTGGCGGCTGCAGCCTGCTCAATGGTATCGGTAACCTCGCGGAAGGCATTTTCGAAATGCCCGCGCACGTCGCGCATGCTCAGACAACATCAGGCGTGACCGCTGCAGTAGAGAACCCGCAATTTTCGACTGCAATCGGCCTGATCAAATATGCCCAAGCCGTGCAAACGGAGCGACCGGCGCGAGGAATTGGCCGAATCCTGGGAAGAATTTTTAGCGGAAGACGATGAAGATGAATCGAATTGTTGGAAGGGCGCGACCGCCGGGCGCGCCGCAAACGCTCGACCTCGGGCGGCCCGGCGGTCCGTCCCTACCATTATGATTCAACTCAATAAAAACTATAATCTCCCTGAGCGTGCGGAGGAATTTATTGCAATCAAGATCGTCAGCGTTGGCGGCGCCGGTCTGAATGCGCTCGATCGGATCGTGCTCGACGGCTTGGAAGGGGCCGAGGTCTTGGCGGTCAACACCGACGTACAATCGCTCGCGAGTTCCGTTGCTGGACATAAAGTTCAACTTGGGCGGACCGTCACCCGTGGATTGGGAGCAGGTGGCGACCCCGAAGTTGGCTACCAGGCGGCTTTCGAATCGACAGAGGAGATTCGCGAGGCGTTAACCGGTGCAAGAATGATCTTCATTTGTACAGGGCTCGGCGGGGGCACCGGCTCGGGGGCGGCTCCATATGTGGCACATCTCGCTCGCGAGGCGGGCGCGCTTGTGCTCGCGTTCGCAACGCTGCCGTTTGCGTTTGAAGGCAGGCGTCGCAACGCGCAGGCGCGCGAAGCTCTGGGTCGGCTCAATGAGATTGCCAACGCAGTGGTTTGCTTTGAAAACGATCAAATGGGCGACATGGTCGCTCCGCACGCCGGTATTCACCAGGCCTTTTCCAGGGCCGACACGACCATCAGTCAGAGTGTTCGCTCGATTGTGAATCTGATTCAGCGACCAGGACTCATTCGCATTGGCTTCGACGATTTGCTTTCTGCGTTGCGCAGCCGCAACGGTCGGTGCCTGTTTGGCTTTGGCGAATCCGATTCGGACAACCGCGCGCACGATGCGCTCGCGCAAGCGCTCAAGAGTCCGTTGATGGATCGAGGTCGCACACTGGCGGACGCCGCGCGAGTGCTAGTTCAGGTAGCAGGTGGCCCGGCGATGACGTTATCCGAAGTCGAAATTGTCATGCAAGAACTCGGTCGGCATGTAAACGAGGATACGCAGATTCTTTTCGGTACTGCTGTGGACGGACGGTTAGGGGAGCGCTTGAGCGTTACGATTATCAGTTCGTTCACAGCTGATGACAACGCGGTTCCACAACAGACCCAGCCGCCTGCACAGGGGAGTTCTTCGATGCCGCCGGTTTGGGAGCAGTCTCAGGAGATCCCGCCGAAGGTTGAGCTCGAGCCCGAACCGACTCCGGTGGAAGATTTTCAGCCGACGGAGACGACTCCTGTTGAGGAGCCCGTTCCCGCCGAGCTCGAAAGCGTTCCAGCGCCATCTGTCGAAACAGTCTCGAACGCGTTCGAGGTTGACATGCCTGAGCCGCCGCCGGTGAGCACCCCGCGCAGAAAGCCAGCGCCCCAAAAGGGCGAAAAAGTCCCTGCTGAAAAATCGATGCAGGCCAAACAGGAGGTTCTGCAATTCGAACCAGTCAACCGTGGTCGGTTTGAAAAAAGTGAGCCGACCATTGTGGAAGGTGAAGATCTCGACGTCCCGACCTATTTGCGCAAGAAAATCAAGGTGAAGTGATTTGGCTGTGGAAGCAGCTGCGTCGGCTGCAAATCTCTCGCCTGCAGCAGGCACACGCCGGCCACTACAGTTTTACTTCTTCATCAATTCGAGCACGGCGTTTGTCATGCCGATGATCCCAGCACGGATCGTTGGTTCAGGAACAGGTGCGAATTTACTCGAGTGCAGAGTTGGCAATTCTTTCCCCGTCTGTTTGTACTCCGCAATCTTGGCTGGCTCGACCGCGCCAATGTGAAAATCAACCGCCGGAATGGAGTGGTCCGGCAGGCTATATTCTGAAAAATCTTCGCCACCCATCGTGGGATCGACGATCTCTACGTTGTCGTTGCCTAACGATTTCTTCCAAACAGCAATCAGTCGCTTCGTCAGCTCCGGATTATTGTAAGTCGCCGGTGTAAATTGATCTTTTGACACCTTGACAATCGGCGCCAACTCCGGTGGTACACCAGCGGCTGCCGCGCAGCCTTTTGCAATCCGATCGATATCTGCCAGCACGCGCTGGCGCACCTCGGGTTTATAAGTGCGCACCGTAATCTGCATCTTCACTTCATCCGGAATGATGTTGTGTTTGGTTCCGCCGTGGATCGATCCCACCGTTATAATGATCGGATCGAGTGGATTATTCTGGCGGCTGGCGATCGTCTGCAGCGCGTTAATTATTTCCGCCGCAAGAACGATTGGATCTTTCGTCTTGTACGGATATGCACCGTGTCCGCCCACTCCGCGCACGGTTACATCGACCGAATCGACGTTCGCGTAAGTATAGCCTTCGGTTACGCCAATGTGGCCGGTCTCCAGATCGGCCTTGTCATGAAAACCGAGCGCAAAATTCGGTTTCCCGAATTTTTCATAAAGTCCGTCTTTGAGCAGTGCACGCGCGCCATTGCCGGTCTCCTCCGCTTGTTGCGCAACAAACAGGATCGTGCCGTGCCATTGATCTTTTAGCTTTGAAATTGCTCGGGCAGTGCCAATGAACGCCGCAATGTGTGCGTCGTGCCCGCAGGCATGCATGACATGGACATCCTTACCTTCATCGTTCTTGGCGACGACCTTGCTGGCGTAGGCTAGACCAGTTTCTTCTTCCACAGGCAACGCATCCATGTCGGTGCGCACAAGCACAGTTGGTCCGTCGCCATTCTTCATGACGCCCACTACTCCGGAACTCTTGAAGTTGGAGTTCTCATGTTTACCGAGATGCTCGGTGACCTGGCAGCCTGCCGCGCGCAATTCCTTTGCGACTAACGCTGCGGTTCGCTCCTCGTGCCCGGATAATTCCGGGTGAGCATGAACGTCTTTATAAATCGCGAGTAATGAAGGCAGCTCCGCGTCGGCGAGCGATTGCGGCGTTTGCTGCGCGACTCCAAGCGCCGGAAAGAGGATGGAAAGTAATGCGATAGAGGACGAAACGGTTTTCATTGTGTCATGCCGGGCAAACCCGAAGCATCTCTTAATTCTTGTTCGGTGCAATCACGGTAAGAGATTTCTCGACTTCGCTCGAAATGACAGAAAGTTGGACGACGCATGGAATTCGAGAAGAACACATTGCTCTTCGGCGCTGATCCGACGCCACGCATTGTCGCAATTGAACTCGGCGAAGCTGGAACGGTTAAGGTTTATCGCCGGGAAACAGACGGATCGACCGTTGCCGACGTTGAGCCTTTCCATCCATTTGTCTGGTGCGATTCAGATGTTCTGGATCTTGGCATCGAATCTGAAAAACTTGAGGGCAATCTTAGGTACGGCTGGCTGGTCACGGTCGATAGCTGGAAAGAGCTCATCGCATTGCGCAACGGACTCAAAAGCGCCGGGCGCGATTTCTTCGCGTTCACTGATCCCGTACAGCATTACCTCACAGCAACTGGCCGCACGTTGTTTAAAGACCTGCCATTTGAAGAACTGAAACGAATGCAGATCGAGGTGCTTTCTGTAGCAGGCATCGCTGATGCCGGCGCCGCGACCACCGATCCCGGCTACAACGATCACATCATGGCGATTGCGCTTTCGGATAACACTGGCTGGGAAGAATTGCTGACCGTCGATCCAAAAAATGTCGAGGAATCAGAGCGCGCGGTGCTGAAGCGTCTGACCGCGATCGTTAAGGAACGCGGTCCGGACGTGATCGAAGGCCACGACTTGTTCCGTTTCGATCTGCCATATCTGGTAGCACGCGCGAAAAAGACGAAGGCAAAACTCGACTGGGGACGCAGCGATGGATTCCTGCGTTCGCGACCGTCACGACTCCAAATTGCAGAAAAAACAATTGATTATCCGAAGTTCACAGTAGGAGGGCGGCATTTTGTCGATACGTTTTTGCTCGCGCAATTTTACGACATCGGCATGCGTTCTCTTGCCGGTTTCGAACGGACCGATGTCGCCCGGCATTTCGATCTCTGCGACAACGGTGAGATTTCCGTGCTTACGGGCAAGGAATTGCAGCGCGCTTACCTGGAGAACTCTGAACAATTTCGACGGTGCGCATTGTGCGGCGTACGCGAGACACGGGCTTTGTCGGAATTGTTAAGCGCGAGCTATTTCATCCAGGCGCAAATTTTTCCCTACAACTATCAGGACGTAATTGTCCGCGGCAACGCCACGAGGATCGATGCGCTGTTCCTGCGCGAATATTTCCGGCAGCGCCACTCCATTCCCGAGCTGCCGATGGCCCGCGCGTTTGAAGGCGGCTACACTGACATTTTCTTCACCGGGGTTGCACACAACGTCTGGCACTGTGACGTCGCCTCGCTGTATCCGTCGATCATGTTGAAATTCGATTGTTTTCCGGTGACAGATCAGTTGCAGATCTTTCGGCATTTGCTCACCGATTTGCGCACCTTCCGATTGGAAGCGAAGGCCGAAATGCGCGCAGAGAAGGATCCCGCAAAGCAACATCACCTCCAGGCGCTGCAGAACACATTCAAGATTTTGCTTAACAGTTTCTACGGATATCTCGGCTTTGCGCAGGGGCATTTCGCTGATTTCGACGCCGCAGCGCGCGTCACCCAGATTGGGCGCGACTTGTTGAAGAAAATGATCGACTGGTTAGGCGCGCATGGCGCGAAGGTTATCGAAGTCGATACCGACGGAATCTATTTCGTCCCGCCTTCCACTGTAGAGGCAGGCGTGTCGCCTGCGAAAAAGGGCTACGCAACCGACACGGCTGCCACCACAGCAGATGAAATCGAGGAACTTCAACGCGGCCTCGCGAAGGAATTACCCGTGGGAATCGAGATCGAATTCGACGAGCAATTCGACGCCATGCTCAGCTATAAAGCGAAGAACTACGCGCTCCTGACGAAAGATGGCGGCGTAGTTATCAAAGGCGGCGCTCTTAAATCGCGCGGACTCGAAAAATTCCAGCGAGTGTTCCTTGAGGAAATGATCAAGCTCATCATGGAAGGAAAACCAGAAGGGATTACCGATCTTCGGAGCCGGTTCGAGAAAGAAATTCGGAACCGGGAATGGAAGATCGACATGCTAATGAAGACCGACACGCTCCAGGATTCACTCGACAAATATCGCGCCAAAATTGCCGGCTCCGCGCGCAACCGCGCCGCCGCATACGAGCTTGCGTTGGCGAGTGGCCGCAATTACAAACCCGGCGACCAGGTCAGTTACTACATCAAGGCTACACCCAAAAAGGTGGCCGCGTACGAAGCGGCAAAGCTTGCTTCCGATTTCGACCCACAAAATCGGGACGAAAACGTCGATTACTATGTCGCCAAACTCGATGATCTGGTGAAGAAATTCGGGGGACTCACCGCTGCTGCCGCCTCAACTGGGAAGCAAGAGAACCTACTTTTGTAACAGACCTGTGATTTATGAACACACGACTTTTATCGCTACTAGCATTTGTCGCGCTCGTTGCAGGCACTAAGGATGTCTATTCGAGCGAAACCGATCTCAGTCCGATCAAAAGCGAGATCACCAAGCGCCATGATCAGGCAGTGAAGCGGTTGCAAGATTGGATCGGACAAGTGTCGATCGCAGCCGAGAATCGGGGTTATCCCGAAGGGGCGGAGTACATGGCGAAGCTGGCGCGCGACGCCGGATTTCAGCAGGCGACGGTGATCAACACGGACGGCAAACCAGGCGTCTTTGCTACGCTCGATGTCGGCGCACCGAAAACGGTCGGACTTTACTTCATGTACGACGTGAAACAGTTCGACGCGGCGGAATGGACGTCGCCGCCGACCCAGGCGCGAATCGTGGACAAACCGTCGCTAGGCAAGGTGATGATCGGACGCGGCGCGGTGAACCAGAAGGGACCGGAAGCAGCGTTTCTTGCCGCGCTGCATGCGATTCGCGGTGCTGGGAAAAAGATACCCGTAAACCTGGTGTTGGTAGCCGAAGGCGAAGAAGAGATCGGTTCGCCGCATATCCCACAACTTGTTAGGCGACCGGAAGTGCTGGATGCGCTGAAGAAATGCGTGGGCATTTTCATGCCGTCGGCGACGCAGGATTTGGATGGAATTGTGACGGTGAACCTCGGCTCGAAAGGTGTGATCGAGCTTGAGCTTGTCTCGAGCGGCGAAAAATGGGGCCGCGGTCCGGGAAAAGACATTCACTCCTCGCTCAAGGCGATGGTGGACAGTCCGGCGTGGCACTTGGTCAAAGCGCTCAACACACTTGTCTCGGAGGATGGCAACGAAATCACAATCGACAATTATCCGAAACCACTGCCACTAAGTGCCGAAGAGAAAGCGATGATTGAAAAGGTCTCAAACGTGCGGAGCGAAGCGCAGACAAAGAGACTATATAGCGTACAACATTGGATTAACGATTTGCCGTGGGAGCAGGCGAACGAACGACTTGAATCGCAGCCGACAGTAAATATCGAAGGTTTGGTCGGTGGTTATACAGGCCCGGGCGGCAAAACGATCTTGCCGCACCGTGCTGTTGCCAAGATCGACATGCGTCTCGTGCCAGGCATGAAGGCCGCCGATGCACTCGCCGCGTTGAAAGCGCACTTGGCGAAACTTGGGTTCGGCGACATCGAAGTGAACATGACCGGCGGATACGACCCGACGAGCACGTCGGCGGATTCCAGGCTCATCAAAGCGCAAATCGCGACTTACAAAAAATCCGGAATCGATCCGCTACTCTGGCCGCGCAACGCGGGCTCGTATCCAGGGTATGTTTTCACCGGCGAACCGCTCAAACTCGCCGCGGGACATTTCGGACTCGGCCACGGGAGCGGCGCGCACGCGCCGGACGAGTATTACATCATCGAGTCGGCAAACCCGAAAATTCAGGGATTTGACGGCGCCACGATGTCGTTCGTCGAATACCTCTACGAATTGGCAAAGTAGAAAGCCGCAGTCAACGCCAACGGCTACAGCAATTTCGCGTCGAGATTGATCTGCGTGCCGGCGAGAGCGACGGAGACGGGACAACTCTTCTTTGTGAGTTCGGCTTGCTCTTGGAATTTCGCCCGGTCAATTCCGGGAACGTCGCCTTCCGTTTTCAAATCGATGGAAGTGATTTTGAATCCCTTATCGCCGGGCTCCAGTTTCACTGTTGCCGTCGTGCTAATGCGCTTGGCGGGATGCCCTGCTTTTTCCAGGTTGAACGAAAGCGCCATGGAAAAGCATCCGGCCTCAGCCGCGCCGATGAGTTCTTCGGGGTTTGTGCCCTTTTCTTCTTCGAAACGCGATGAAAATGAAAAGGGACCTTCAAAAGCGCCGCTTCCCAGTTTCATGTTTCCCTTACCTTCCTTCAAAGTGCCTTGCCAAACAGCCGATCCAGTTCGTGTTGCCATTGTGTTACCTCCTTTGTTTGTCGATGTGATGCAGGCAATCGTGCCTGCAATTCTCTCGCAGACAGGATTGTCTGCCTCACCTTCACTTATCCTAGACGCGGAAAGGCGCAATTTGTTTTCCGGCTAATCAGACGAGCGAATTACGCAGGTTCCGGTGCGGCGATATCGTCCACAGAGGCCGCTTGATCCCGCTTTGCTTGTGCGTCTGCCAGAGCGCGCTGCTTCCAACCAAGCCAAACGCCAAGTGCACACCAAACCGCGACGACGGCGACTGCGATGTAGCTGATCCCGCTTAAGCCTAGTCCCAGGGTTTGTAATCCCTTGTACGAGTAGGCGCCGATTTGATCGCCGCAGCGATAACCGAACGTGTCGATGAAGCTCTTCGCTTTGTATTTGTCTTCACGTCGCAAAACCGTGAACAACACTTCTCGCGCCGGCCGCATGAATGCGAATGTGCTTGCTCGCCGTGCGATTTGAAATGCAGCAAGCACCGTCAGTACCGGCATGATGCCCATCGCGGTGAAGCCAACCAAACTTAGCACCGGCATGAATAAGAGCGTCACAGTAACTCCGAGAAATTTCATCAGTCGCCCGGTTAGAAAAATTTGCAGCAGAAGCGTGAGCGTGTTTACCGAAAGATCGAGCTTCGCGAAAAACGCGGTTCGCGCAGCGCGATCAACAAAGCCGGCCTTCGTCAATTCGGCTTGTTGGAAGTAGGCCCACGTCGACGTCAGCGTGTACAGTAGAATGAACAAAAAGAGACCGAA
>JBEDUS010000331.1:0-14494 GCA_040414975.1 Candidatus Udaeobacter sp. | reverse complement strand
AATTCCGGTCGCGGACCGCCTTTCATTGTCCAGTCGTACCATTGCCGATGCAGATCGTTGAGATCGATAACGGCCCCCGGTCCGAACTTTACGCCGGCGACTTCCTTCGTCGGCGTACGCGTGCCGGCGTGGTCCCATGGGCCGATGACCAGAAAATGTTTTGCGCGTACTTCTGCGGAGCTATTTGCCAAATGGTCCCGGTAATACGCAAGCGCGCCAAGCTCATCTCCGTCATATTGGGCGGTTATCGTCAGGATCGGAATTGTAATCTTTTGGAACTGCTCCTGTGTTGGCACCATCGCCTCGTAGTACGCATCGACTGTGGGATGTTTGAGGATGCGTTGAAAATTAACCGAGGGATTTCCGACAAACGAGTCCAACGATTTGAAAGGGATATGTTTCTTATAAGCGTCGAGGAACTTGGTTCGCCAAAATTTTTGATCGCCGAAAAGATTTTGCTGTCCGGTGCGGCCGCTCGTGAACGTGTACCACTGCATGTCGTAGGTTAGACCCACGTTCTGCGTCGATGGATAATCGAGGCCCGGGCGAGCAGCTGCAGCGGGGACAATCGTTGCCAGGTGTGGTGGCAATTCTTTCGCCGTCGCCCATTGATCAAATCCCGCATAGGAACCGCCCCACATCGCAACCTTGCCATTGCAAAATGGTTGTTTTGCGAACCACTCGACTAGGTCGTGCCCGTCTCGTGGGTCGTTTACAAACGGCTCGAATTCGCCGCTGGAGTTTCCCCGACCGCGAACGTCCACGAGGGCAAATACGTAGCCATGCGATGCGAAATAGGCGCCACGCGGGTGATAGCTATCAGAGATATAGGGCGTCAAAGTGAAGACGACCGGTCCCCTCGGTGACGATCCATCGGGAGTTTTCGGAAAATACAATGTCGCGTTTAGTTCGACCTTGTCGCGCATGGGAATCTTTACGCCCCAGCGGAGATCGTAATCGGCTGGTGCTGACGGGGGCGATGGGGTGGCAGTTGAAGTTTGGCCAAGAACGTTTGCAGCGAAGAACGCACAATGGGCTAAGGTTAAGATCGACCAACCTGAAAGAGTCGGGGATCGCAATGAGTCTCGAAGTTTCATCACTGGCGATTCAAGCGCAGAAAGCGCGCGACACAAGAAACTTGAATCGAGGGCCGAGTTTCTCGTCGACTGGCCGGTAGGTCAAAAATCGCGCAAGCACGATGAAGCAGGTGCGATTCTATGAACTCGCTGTTGGTTCGTGATTTGCAGGATAGCAAGTTTGCGAGACGATAGGCAATGGCTCACGGGTTATCGAAAAACACACAAGGTGTCAAAGCGGCGATGCGGCAGAATGCGGCGACCTTCGAGCCTGCGTTAAAGTCGGCCCAGCCGACGAATCTTCGAATAAGGTCTCTGCCATCGGTCGAGTTATTCTGTGCGGGGATTGTGTTTCTCATTGCGCTTGTGCTTTATAGCTGGACGCTCGCTCCGACCGTTACTTTGGTCGACAGCGGGGAGTTGATTGTGGTCGCACACGGCTTGGGCGTCGCGCACCCACCGGGGTTCCCTCTGTGGGTCATGCTTGCGCATCTGGCGTCGCTGGTGCCTTGGGGAAACGTTGCGGTGCGGGTGAATTTTTCTTCCGCGGTATTTGCCGCCCTTGCGTGCGCAACCCTCACGCTCGTAGTGGCAGAGTTAATTATAACTTCTTCATATCTTACTGCGTCGAAACGGAAAAAGCAGGGCCCGCAACGGGGTAAAAAGGCTCTGGATTCAAGTGCTGATCGCTTGTTGGTATTTGCGCCTGCCGTGGGCGCCGGTCTGCTCATGACGTTCTCCCGAACGCTCTGGTTTTATGCGGCGATCACCGAAGTTTATGCGCTAAACACGCTGCTGATCCTCGCCATTTTCTTTCTGATGCTACGGTGGCGTCGATGCATCCTTGCAGACCGAAGAGCTTCCGGTGCTGCGGCTGATGGTGGCAAAATAACTTCGGCAATCACCGTTCACGACGCTTTTCTTTATGCTGCTGCGTTCGTCTTCGGGCTTGCGCTAGGAGATCATCACGTCACCGCGGCACTGACTCTTCCCGCTGTGGCCGTCATCGTTTACCGCACGGAAGGGCTCAGGTTCTTCACGAGCCGCAGGCTGCTTTATGCCGCAGTGATTTCAATTGCCGCACTTGTCGCCGTTTATGCATACCTGCCATTTGCGGCCGCTCGCTCGCCGGTCATTAACTGGGGCCATCCGCGTTCGCTGCAGGAAATATGGTGGCATATCACTGGCCGACAATATCGCGTGTTCCTCACATTCACGCCAAAGATGATGGGCAAGCAGTTTGCCGAATTTTGCGCAATGGCGGTGCGAGAATTTGGTGTTTCCTGGCTGCCTGTGGCACTCATTATCGCTTTTGCCGGCATGGTCAGCTCTTTCAAAAGGGACCGTACGGCGTTCTGGTTTCTGTTATTTATCGTTGTTGGCAACTTCGCTTACGATCTCAACTACGAAATTGCAGAAGACAAGGACGCTTACTATCTCCCCGTCTTTATCGCGGTCGCGATTGCAGCCGGGCTTGGCTTTCGTTGGTTGATCCAAAGCATTATCTCTAAACGGTTGCTGGCTGCGAGGCCAGTTCTGGTGTCTGCCACAGTCGTTTTGCTTACTTGCATGATCGCTCTTAGCGGGAACTACCGCTTCAATAATCGCCGCCAATATTTTATCGCGCACGATTACGTGGAAAATTTGTTCAGCACGATCGCGCCCAACGGTCTTTTACTCACGCTCGATTGGCAGGTGGCCTCCCCCATGTTCTATGCGCAAGAGATAGAACACCTGCGCCCAGACGTAAAAGTGGTGGACATAAATCTTCTGCGGCGGTCGTGGTATTTCGATTATCTCAAGCACGCCTATCCCGACTTGATCGAGCGGTCGCGCGAGAAGATCGACGTATTTGTTTTGAATCTCAAAGAATGGGAACAGGATCCCGCGGCTTTCGCTAGAAGTCCTGAGCTCACTCAGAGAATCAGCGCAGCATTTTTGGAGATGATTCAATCAATGGTGACGAATGAAGGCAGAGTTGCGCCGGTTTATATGACTAATGATTTGCTACACGCGGACTCCGTGAACGGCGAACTCACCAGGTGGCTTACTCAAAAATATCAGCTTGTTCCGCAAGGGCTTGTCTTTAATCTCGCGGACGGTCAGGGGTTCCATGATTCGCCAGACGTGCATCTGCAAACCCGCGGCCTCGCCGACGGTACAGTGCGGTTTGAGAAAGATGATCCTGTCAACATTAAGGTCTTGCCAACGTACACAAGCATGCTGATCAACCGCGGACGATATCTCGAGTTATTCAATCAGCATGAGCTGGCCGCGGCTGCGTTTAGAGAAGCGCTCGCACTCGATCCCAGCCTTGCCATGGCGCAAAAGGGTCTGGCAGAAAGCACTGCTAAGCTACAGAGCCCCTAGCGCCACGTCCCTTCGTCATTCATTGATCCAAGCTACGTTTGGCTTCTGACTTTGCTTTTTCCCCCGGGGAAGCCTTGCTTTATTCGCGCCAAGCTTTTATATGCGCGGGAATGAACGTCCTGCGATGTGAGCGATGGGCGCGCCTTCTTGCGGCAATCTTGGCCTGCGCTATTGGACCAATTTCAATCCGAGCGGCTGACGACGTCATTGCGCTGAAAGCCGCGCGCGTTTTTGACGGGAAATCGAAAACACTCGTTCCTAATGGTGTTGTTATCATTCAAGGCGCCAGGATTGTCGACGTTGGTAGCAACCTGGTTGTTCCAAACGATGCGCGGGTGATCGACCTCGGCGACGCGACGCTCACGCCAGGATTCATGGACGCGCATACGCATCTGACACTGGATTACTCAGGCGATTACAATCTGCGCCGACTGAAAGAGGTCGACCTAAACGTCTCCGAGCATGCAATCATCGCGACGGCAAACGCGCGCGCCACTGTCGAAGCAGGATTCACTACTGTGCGCGATCTGGGAAGCCGGTTTGTGGGCAGCCGCGAGTTTGTCGATGTCGCCCTGCGCAATTCAATTAACAAAGGAGTAGTTGTCGGTCCACGCATGTTGGTTGCGACCAAAGGAATCGGCGCTACCGGCGGCCATTTCGATCCGACCAGCGGATTCCGGGATTTCCTTTTCGGGCGCGAACCGGATTACACTGACGGAATTATCGATAGTCCGGACGACGCGCGGAAAGCTGTGCGGTTCGAAGTTAAAAATGGTGCCGACGTGATTAAAGCTGCAGTCTCGGGCGGCGTTCTTTCGTTGGCAGACGAAGTGGATACCCCGCAATTGACGCCCGCCGAAATGGCGGCGCTCGTTGATGAATCCCATCGCTTGCGCCGAAAAGTAGCGGTGCACTGTCACGGCGACCAAGCCGCCCGGGAAGCGATCGAGGCCGGTGTTGATTCGATCGAACACGGCTCATTCATGAAACCAGAAACGCTCAACCGGATGAAGAACAAGGGTGTCTTCCTGACACCGACGCTCATGGCCACGGAATGGATCATGAGCAAGTTGGATAATTATCCCCCGACATTGCAGGCCAAAGCGAAAGCGGCGGCGGGAGCGCGTTCGGAGATGTTTCGCAACGCAGTGAAATTAGGCGTGAAGATTTCTTTTGGCACCGATGCCGCCGTTTTTCCACATGGCCAAAACGCCAGAGAGTTTAAGTTGATGGTCGACCTCGGGATGTCACCGATCGAAGCGCTGAGATCTGCAACTGCCAATGACGCCGAGCTTCTCGGTATTTCGCAGAAAACTGGCACGCTGGAGAAAGGGAAACTCGCTGATGTCATTGCGATGCCTGGCGATCCGACTAACGACATCACTGCGACCGAGCGGGTTTTCTTTGTCATGAAAGAGGGAAAAATTATCAGGAATGGACCGCCCACCATCCAGCCCGGCGCTAAAGAGAGAGACCATGCAGACGTTGTGGCTCCAGTGGATTAGCGCGTCGGAGCGGCCGCTTGCCAAGTTAATTTTGACAAGCTGATGATCACCGCTAAGTTTCCCACCCGCCGCCGGAGTCGGGCGGCTTAATATTTTTGGCAGGAGCCCTGTGTTTCTTTCGAGAGACCGAGGCGATAGGACTGCAGACCAACATGCAAAGAAATCGAAGCAAACGTTATCGCGCTGCCGCACAACAGGTGGATCGGGCAAAGGCTTACAGCCTTTCGGATGCCGTTTCGACGCTGAAGAAATTTCCGCCGACCAAGTTTGACCAAACCGTGACGGTCTCATTCCGGCTTGGTGTTGATCCCAAGCAATCCGATCAGATGGTTCGCGGAACATGTCCGCTTCCGCACGGTAGCGGCAAGCAGGTTCGTGTATTGGTTTTTGCTGACGGCGAGGCTGCGCAGGCAGCGAGGGAAGCCGGCGCGGAGTTTGTCGGGATGAAAGATCTAATCCAGAAGTGTCAGGAAGGTTTTCAGGATTTTGATGTCGCGATTGCAACGCCGGCAGCGATGGCAGAGGTCCGAAAGCTGGGGAAGGTGCTTGGGCCGCGCGGACTGATGCCGAATCCGCGCACCGGGACCGTTACGGATGACACGGCGAAAGCGGTACGAGAAGTGAAGGCTGGTCGCATAGAATTTAAGCTCGACAAGAATGGCAACGTTGCGGTGCCCGTTGGGAAATTTTCGTTTGAGGAAAATGCTTTGGTGGAAAATGGAAACGCTGTGATTGAGGCAGTGGTTCGAGCTCGTCCTGCCAGTGCCAAAGGGCGGTACCTTGAAGGTGTGACAATCAGTGCGACCATGTCGCCCGGTGTTCGCGTTGATCCGGCACCGTATTTGAATGTATGAGAGGCCCAATGCCGAGATAAGATGAGACCAGAGAAAACCAGCATCGTTTCCGATCTGTCCGAGAAGTTGAAACGCTCCCCTTTCGTGCTCGTAACCGACTACCAGCGCATGAAGGTCGGCGATTTTAGTGAATTGCGGAACCGGTTGTCGCCAATCGGCGCGGAAGTGCATGTCGTGAAGAATAATTTCCTCAAACGCGCCATGACTGATTCTGGTTTTCCCGATGCGGGCGAGAAACTGACCGGTCAAACGGCCGTTGTTACCGGTGAGAACGATGTCGCCCCTGTGGCTAAAATTTTCAAAACGTTTGCGACTGAATTCAAAATCGCGGCGCTGAAGATTGGTTTTGTTGACAAGACCGTTCTTTCCCCTGCAGAATTGGAGAAGCTGGCGGACCTGCCGGCGAGGGACGTTTTGCAGGCGCAATTCCTTGGATTACTGTTGTCTCCCGCAACCCGGCTGGTGCGCTTGCTGAATGAACCAGGCTCCGCGTTGGCGCGACTCTTGAAAGCGAAAGCGGAAAAGGAGGGCGCGACCGCGCAAGCGACGGCATAGGATTTACAAGTTTTTCGGCTCGCGGTGGCGGGTCGGGAAGTGAAACAAAAACTGTCCGGGCCAGTGGCTATTGGCCTTAATTTTCCGAAGGCTTTCGGAGGCGGCAATTGGAGGAAACAAGAAAATGGCAGATACAGATAAATTGGTGGAGCAACTCAGCAGCCTATCGGTGCTGGAGATTGCTGGGTTGGTCAAGCAACTGGAAGAAAAATGGGGTGTAAGCGCAGCTGCCCCAGTGGCAGTCGCGGCCGGTCCAGCCGCAGGCGCTGGTGGCGGAGTCGCAGCTCCGGCGGCCGAAGAGAAAACTACCTTTGATGTCATCTTGAAAGAGATGGGTGCAAACAAGATTGCTGTGATCAAGGAGGTTCGCGGTGCAGTGCCGGGGCTTGGCCTCGCGGAAGCCAAGGCTCTCGTGGAAGGCGCTCCCAAGACAATCAAAGAAGGCGTGACAAAGGAAGAAGCGGACGAGATCAAGAAAAAGGTCGAGGCCGCTGGCGCGAAGGTCGAAATTAAATAGCCCACAGCTCGCTAGATCGAGTTTGTTTGGCGTTATAAAGGTTGATGGGTCTATAGACCTTCGGGACACATTTTCCTTGCGGAACAGAAATTTCTGGTTATTATTCGACTCTGGTTAGAGGCAGGCAGAACTTATTTTTAACCCGGCGCTCAACGGCAAATCACAAGAAGGGCACCAAAACGGTGGCAAATTTGACAGGCCGCTGTTTTGTGTGCATTTTTGTGCCCTTCGCTCGTTGCTGAGCCCCTAAAATCTTGCCCGTTTCGTCCATGCGTTTGGGGCGTGGACGTTGCGAGGCTAACTCTTGGCTAGTTTATGTCGGAACGTATTTACTTTGGAAGCATCAAGGAAGGGATCGAACCGCCGAATCTCATTGAGGTTCAGGCCAATTCATACGTTGATTTCCTTCAAAAAGACGTCCCTCTTTCCAAGCGGAAAAACCAGGGACTCCAAGCTGTTTTCAAAGAAGTTTTTCCTATCGAGAGCTATGACGAAAAGGCCGTGCTCGATTTCAGCCACTATGAAATCGGGGAGCCCAAACTGACCGCACTAGAAGCCCAGCGCGAAGGACAGACCTATAGCGCGCCGTTGCATGTGACTTTCCAGTTGCGCGAAGAAAAAGGGACAAAAGAAGAGAAAGTCTATATGGGCGAAATCCCGCTGATGACGCCGCAGGGGACCTTCGTAATTAACGGTGCAGAGCGCGTGGTGGTAAGCCAATTGCACCGCTCCCCTGGGATCGCCTTTGAATCTACTGTCCATGTAAACGGCAAGGTGCTCTACAGTTTTCGGATCATTCCAGATCGGGGATCATGGATTGAAGTTCAATTTGATACGGCTGACCTCCTTTACATTTATCTCGATCGACGCAAGCGGCGCCGGAAGCTTCTTGCTACGACTTTCTTGAGGGCCCTGGGATACGGCTCGGACGAAGAGGTCATCAAACTTTTTTACAACATCGAAACCCTGAAGTTGAGCGAGAAACTCGACGAAGAGAAGCTGGCCACCAAAGTGCTTACTGCGGAGATTCGCGACGGCGATGTGACCGTGGCGCGCGCATTCGAACCGCTCACTCTCGCGACCGTCCGCCAAATCATGACGCTCAAAATTCACGAGGTGAAAGTGATCGACATCTCTAACGATGACACCATCGTAAAAGCGCTGCGGAAAGATCCGGCGCACGACCAGGAAGAGGCGCTCAAGGACATTTACCGGCGTCTTCGCCCTGGCGATCCCCCGACTGTCGCCAACGCCCGAGCTTTGCTGAAAAGACTCTTCTTCGATCCAAAGAAATACGACCTCGGTCGGGTCGGCCGTTACAAAATTAATCAAAAACTCGGGATCAACGTCGATCCCACCGAGCGGATTCTAACAGACAAGGATTTTATCGCGGCGATCAAGTACCTGATCAATTTGCGGCGGGGCGAAGGCACGCTCGATGATATTGACCATCTGGGCAGCCGTCGCGTGCGGACCGTTGGTGAATTGCTCGCAAATCAGTGTCGCGTCGGTCTTGCTCGCACGGAGCGTCTCGTGAAGGAGCGCATGACTCTGTTCGACATCAATGTCGATGGCATGACGCCCCAGAAGCTGATCAATCCAAAAGCGCTCAGCGCGGTCATCCGCGATTTCTTTGGCCGGTCACAGCTTTCGCAGTTCATGGATCAAACGAATCCGCTTGCAGAGCTGACGCATAAACGGCGTTTGTCGGCTCTTGGCCCGGGCGGCCTGAGCCGCGAGCGCGCCGGGTTCGAGGTACGCGACGTTCATCCGTCTCATTACGGGCGTATTTGCCCCATTGAGACGCCGGAAGGTCCAAACATCGGCCTAATTAGCTCGATGAGCACCTTTGCGCGAATCAACGAGTTTGGTTTTATCGAGACGCCCTATCGCAAGGTGGAAAAGGGCCGGGTGACGGATCAGATCGAATACCTCACTGCTGATCGTGAGGAGAATTTTCTCGTTGCGCAGGCTAATGCGCCTGTTGACGGACGCGGACATTTCACAGGGGAAAAAGTCTCTGTGCGCTATCGCGGCGACTTTCTTGAAGTCGATCCCACCAAGGTGAATTACATGGACGTCTCGCCAAAACAGCTTGTATCGGTAGCGGCGGGGCTTATTCCATTCCTCGAACACGACGACGCAAACCGGGCGCTGATGGGGTCCAACATGCAACGTCAGGGCGTTCCTCTCGTGGTTTCCGAGGCACCGCTCGTGGGCACGGGCTTGGAAGAGAAGGTGGCGCGAGATTCTCACGCCGTTGTCCTGGCGGCCGAGAGCGGCAAGGTCGCTTCGGTTACGGCAGAGCAAATCATCGTTACGAAAGACGGCCATCTTCCCGAGAGCAAAAAGAAGCTTAAGACCGATCCAGAGGCGGGGATCCACGTATATGAGCTGCGCAAATTTATGCGGTCGAATGCCGGCACGTGCGTGAACCAGAAACCAATTGTGCGCAAAGGTCAGCACGTGAAACGCGGCCAAGTCATCGCCGACGGCCCAAACACCGATCACGGCGAGCTAGCGCTGGGACGCAATGTGCTCGTCGCGTTCATGCCGTGGAATGGATACAACTTCGAAGATGCCATCATGATCTCGGAGAAGGTGGTTAAGGAGGATATTTATACCTCCATTCACATTGATGAATTCGAGATCGGCGCGCGAGACACCAAACTCGGACCGGAAGAAATTACGCGCGACATTCCCAACGTCAGCGAAGAAGCTCTGCGCAACCTGGGGCCCGATGGGGTTGTACGGGTGGGCGCGGAAGTGAAGCCGGGCGACATCCTGGTTGGGAAGATTACACCCAAGAGTGAAACCGAATTGGCGCCGGAGGAACGCCTGCTACGAGCAATTTTTGGCGAGAAAGCCGCTGACGTAAAGGACACGTCGCTTACGGTTCCCTCAGGCACTTACGGAATTGTGATGGACGTAAAAGTCTCATCACGCCGCGAAGTTTCGCGCGAAAAACTCACCCCGGCAGAAACCAGACGGCAACTCAAAACCATCAGCGAAGACCATAAGCGCAAAAAGGAAGCGTTGATCGAGCAATTGACAGATTCCCTTTCGAATGTCCTGCTCGGCGAAAAAGTTCCTCTCGATGTCGTAAATGCCAAGAATGGTGAGATCATTATTCCAGCAAATCGCAAGATCACGAAGACCCTGTTGCGAAAGTTAGCGACCGCCCACGATCACATCGAGATCGATCCCAGTCCGATCCGCAATAAGATTCGTGAAATTATTGGCGCGTATGAGCACAAGTTTGCCGAGCTCGAGCTCGAACGCGATCGCGCTATGGATCGGGTGGAAAGTGGTGACGATATCGACCCGGGAATCATCAAGCAGGTCAAGGTTTACATTGCAAGTAAGCGCAAGTTGAGCGTGGGCGATAAAATGGCCGGGCGCCACGGAAATAAAGGCGTCGTCGCGCGCATCGTGCCTGAAGAAGACATGCCTTTCCTGGCGGACGGCACACCGGTTGAAATTGTGCTTAACCCATTGGGTGTGCCAAGCCGCATGAACGTGGGACAAGTTCTCGAAACACACCTGGGCGTTGCGGCGAAGGCGCTCGGATTCAAAGTCGCGACCCCCGTGTTCGATGGAATTAAGGAAAAACAAATTCGCGAGTATTTGCATGACGCTCGAAAGAAGGAGGGATTTACCTGGGTACAAGAAAGCGGCAAGGCAAAGCTTTTCGACGGACGGACAGGCGACCCGTTCGATCAGGAAGTCGTGGTGGGTCACATCTATATGATGAAACTCGGCCACTTGGTGGCGGACAAGATTCACGCCCGCGCCGTCGGACCTTATTCGCTCGTCACTCAACAGCCACTCGGCGGGAAAGCGCAATATGGCGGTCAGCGTTTTGGTGAAATGGAAGTGTGGGCGCTGGAAGCGTACGGAGCCGCCTATACTTTGCAGGAGCTCCTCACCGTTAAATCCGATGACGTCCAAGGGCGGACCCGGATTTATGAGTCGATCGTCAAGGGCGACAACTCGCTTGAAGCCGGTACACCTGAATCTTTCAACGTTCTGATTAAGGAAATGCAGAGCCTGGGACTCGACGTGAAAGTCGGAGGTCAAGCGCCAACGTTTCTAGAGAGCGTCGCATAGTTTTTAAACTGTAAATTACTTGGAAAAAACATGAACGAACATTCCTGGCGTGAGTTGGTGGGCGAGGAACGCCCCGTGGGTTTTGATCAAGTCGCGATCGGCGTCGCGTCGAGTGACACGATGCGCTCCTGGAGCAAAGGCGAAGTCAAAAATCCCGAGACAATCAATTACCGGACCTTTAAGCCGGAGAAGGGGGGCCTCTTCTGTGAACGCATTTTTGGCCCGACGCGTGATTGGGAATGCTCCTGCGGAAAATACAAACGCATCAAGCATAAAGGCGTCATCTGCGACCGATGTGGCGTGGAAGTCACGCTTGCTCGCGTTCGGCGTGAACGGATGGGGCACATCGAGTTGGCTGTGCCGGTTTCGCATATCTGGTTTTACAAATGCATGCCATCGCGCATCGGCCTTATGCTCGATATGAGCGCTCGGCAGCTTGAACGCGTCATTTATTACGAGGATTACATCGTCATTGATGCGGGCAAAACGCCGTTGCAGAAGACGCAACTGCTTAACGAAGTCGAATACCGCGAGGCTCAGGAGCAATACGGTGAAGATTTCGTTGCGGGCATGGGCGCGGAGGCAATCAGAAAACTTCTGGCCGAGATCGATCTCAACAAGCTCAACAAGGAGCTTGAGAAAGCGATGGCCGCTACCAAAAGCAAACAGATTCGCAAGAAACTGGCGAAGCGCCTCAAGCTAATCCAGGGCTTCCAAAATTCGCACGCACGTCCCGAATGGATGATTCTGGATGTGTTGCCCGTTATTCCGCCGGATCTGCGCCCGCTCGTTCCGCTCGAAGGCGGACGTTTCGCGACCTCCGACCTTAACGATCTTTACCGCCGGGTTATCAATCGTAACAACAGGTTGAAAAACCTGCTCATGCTCAAGACGCCAGACGTCATCATTCGCAATGAAAAGCGGATGCTGCAGGAAGCAGTGGACGCGTTGTTTGACAATGGCAGACATGGCCGCGCCGTAACGGGCGCTGGCAATCGGCCTCTCAAGTCCCTGAGCGACATGCTGAAGGGCAAGGGCGGTCGTTTCCGTCAAAATCTGCTTGGCAAACGCGTCGATTATTCAGGGCGCTCCGTAATCGTGATCGGTCCGGAGCTGAAGCTGCATCAATGCGGATTGCCAAAGAAGATGGCTCTTGTGCTTTTCGAACCGTTCATTATCCGCCGGCTGAAAGACCTTGGCTACGTGCACACCGTGCGCAGCGCGAAAAAAATGATCGAGCGTCAGACGCCGGAGGTTTGGGATATTCTTGAAGAAGTGACCAAAGGTCATCCGGTCCTGCTCAATCGTGCGCCCACCCTGCATCGATTGTCCATTCAGGCTTTTGAACCGCAATTGATCGAGGGCGAGGCCATTCGTATTCACCCGCTGGTGTGTACCGCTTACAATGCGGACTTCGACGGCGACCAGATGGCGGTGCACGTGCCGCTCTCCGTAGAGGCCCAGATGGAAGCGCGCATGCTGATGCTTGCACCGAATAACATCTTTTCCCCTTCCAGCGGTAAGCCTATAACGACGCCCTCGCAGGATATCACTTTGGGCTGTTATTACCTGACCCAAAATCCGCGTGGTGCTGGTAAAGATGGGCAGCGGCTTCCACTCTTCGCCGACGCAACCGAAGTTGAATTTGCGATGGCCGAAGGCAGCGTTCACACACACGACAGGATCCGACTTAAGAACCCCGATTTCGGTAATCAGACAATCTACGGAAATGCGGAAGCCAGGACGATCGAAACCACTGCCGGCCGTGTCATTTTCAATGAGATTTGGCCCAAGCAGCTTGGATTTTTCAACAGACCTGCCGGCAAAAAGCAACTTAGCGACATTATCTGGCGCTGTTACCAAATCGCAGGCCCGGCAGAGACTGTTGCAACGCTGGACAAATTGAAAGAGCTCGGTTTCGCCGAAGCAACCAAAGCCGGCATCTCCATTGGAATTTCGGATATGATCATTCCGAAAGAGAAGGAGACAGAGCTGGAAAACGCCTACAAGCAGATTCGACAGGTTGAGCAGCAGTATCGCAAAGGCATCATCACGGACGGCGAGCGCTACAACAAGATCATCGACATCTGGACGCACGCTGGCGACGAGATTTCCGGTGCGATGTTCCGCACTCTGGAACACAATGACGGCCGCAAGGAGTTGAATCCTGTTTTCTTGATGGTCGATTCCGGTTCTCGCGGTAATCGCCAGCAGGTTCGTCAGCTCGCAGGCATGCGCGGTTTGATGGCTAAACCTTCCGGTGAAATCATTGAGCGGCCGATTACATCGAATTTCCGCGAAGGGCTGAGCGTGCTCGAGTACTTCATTTCTACTCACGGCGCTCGCAAGGGTCTTGCAGACACGGCCTTAAAGACTGCCGACTCTGGATATCTGACGCGCAAACTCGTTGATGCTGCGCAGGACGTGATCATCAACGAACAGGATTGCGGCACGGTAAACGGCATTGTGGTGCGCTCGATTTACGAGGGCGACGAAGAAGTGGTGGATCTTGGCCAACGCATTATCGGACGCGTCAGTTGCGAAACCATCCCGGATCCGGTCGACAAGAAGAAGAAAATCGTCAAAGCAAATCAGTTGATTGATGAAAAGATCGCTGCGGAACTTCAGCGCGTCGGTGTGGAGAGCTTGAAGATTCGTTCAGTTCTCACCTGTGAGTGCGGCCGCGGAGTCTGCGCGATGTGTTATGGACGCAATCTGGCTACGGGCCAGTTTGTTAAGCTTGGCGAAGCAGTAGGCATTATAGCGGCCCAATCGATCGGCGAGCCGGGAACACAATTGACCATGCGCACGTTCCACATCGGTGGGACGGCGAGCCAGACTTTCAAGCAGCCGATCATCAAAGCGAAGAACGACGGCACGGTGCGCTTCAACGACCTGCGAACCGTGCAGGCACTCGACGGCAGTTGGATCGCGTTGAACAAAAACGGCTCGATCAGCGTGCACAACGCTGAAGGGCGCGAACTTGAGCGCTACAACGTGGTGATCGGCTCTATGATCTCTAAAGGCGATGGAGCCGAGGTTAAAAAGGGCGAAACTTTCGTACAGTGGGATCCCTACAACGTGCCAATTCTCACAGACAAGGGTGGCAAGATTGAATTCCGCGACATGATCGCCGGCGTGACGATCAAGCGCGACGTCGATGAGGCCACTGGTTTGATGGGCACCATCATCATTGAGCATAAAGAGGATTTGCACCCGCAGATTGTTATCGTGGATGACAAAAAGGAAGTGCTCGCGAGTTATTCTATCCCGGCCGGTGCCCACGTCATCGTGGAAGAAGGCCAAAAGGTGCGTGCTGGCGCGTTACTGGCAAAGACGCCACGGAAAGTCGCAAAGACTAAAGACATCACTGGCGGTTTGCCGCGGGTCGCTGAATTATTCGAGGCACGCCGGCCAAAAGACGCCGCTGAAATTGCCAAGATCGACGGCATCGTTGAGATGGGCGGAAGTGTCCGCGGAAAGCGGCGCCTGATTTTGAAGGATCCG
>JBEDUS010000330.1:0-4807 GCA_040414975.1 Candidatus Udaeobacter sp. | reverse complement strand
ACCCCATCACTGGCATAGCCGCCTGCCAGATAGATGTAACACCACAGGGCGCCGTCGACTGCGAAATTGCGCCGCGGGGTTAAGAAACTCCCGAATGTTCCCCAACCATGTTTAATAAAAATTTCATAGCTATCAATCTCACTCGATGGGTTGGGGGCGTCTCTGCCGCCGCCCATCACCCACATCTCATAGTCGGTGCCGCCAATTGGTGCGAAGGGAATGGCGCGAGTTTCGCCAGTAGCCCTCGGTATACTGGCAATGGTGAAGATAGAATCAGCGATTGGGTCATACACAAAAGAATAATTGCTATCATGGATGGTGGTGCCGTCCCAAGTGCTGCCTCCACCTGTGTAGACGAGATTGAAGATAACGGCTGTAGGTATATAACCGAGCGGGACGGGCAGGTGCGCGCTCTTCTGCACCCAGGTGTTAGTTCCAGGAGTGAATTCCCAAATCGTGTCGGTCATAGCCGTATTGATTCTGAAACCACCCAGGATATAGAGCTTGTTATTAAACACAGCGAAACCGCCGGGCAGAGTTATCCCGTCACTATCGCCGGGCCATGGGGAAGCAATGGTTTCGATTGTATCGGTGATCGGGTTGTAACGAAATACTCGATCAGTAGCTGTTGTCTGCCCGCCTGCCGAACCGCCCACGCAGTAGATGTAGTTTGTTCCGGAGTCGCTGAGCACGCCGCAAGCCATGTCGCTGACCTGATTGTCGGGATATGTCGCTGCCTTGATACTCCAAGTGTTGGTGCCTACGTCATACTTAAAAGGATGCGGCAAATCGTTGCCGATTCCATCCGCGCTACGTCCGCCCACCACGTAGAAGCCATCAGTGAAGAGAACGCCGACCGTCCGCACCGCGGCACTTGGCATGTCCGGTCCCTGTTGCCAGCCTCCAGGCCAGGAACAACCAAAACAAACGAAGCCCGTTGGGTTCTGGTTTTGAGATTGCACGTCTGGTTGCCGGTGTGCCAATGCAAATGGAGTCGCACAAATAGCTACTATGAGCAGGTAAAACGCGCCTTGAATAGGATGCGCTTTAATCGCGGGGTTAATGTGCTGTTTCACTTTACTTGCGTTTCGGTGAACAAGCCCCTTTTACTCGATGCACGTCAACGATGTCGAGGCATTTGGGCTGCGACAGTGGATACGGCGAGGGTGCGACTCGGCATCTAACGAGAAAGAGATAAGCCACGGCAGGGTGTGGTGGCAAGGTTGCTCGCGTTCAGTCCGTCAGGGGCCGTTGGCTTCATCGGCTGGTTAGACCTCCTTCGCCGGAGAAATCCAATTCCTTGCAGCTCGCATTAGTGATTTTGAGCATCCGTTTCATAAGTTCATTCCACAGACCGAAGGGAAATCATTCAGCAAATGAGTCGCTGAAATCCCGCGACGGGACGGCCAGAGTTTTAAGCCTGAGGGCTGGAACACGGCGCAAAATGACAAGCATAATAACTATCAGCACGAGGCAAACGAGCGCCTCCGCTATAAGCATAATGGCGGATCCGGAGCGGTCGTGAAGCCAACCATCGAATGCGGTCATGTAGGAGTTTGGAAGGTTGCCCAAGCCCGCAACAATTGCACACTTGCTCGCTGCTGCACCACGTCCAACCGTGCTAAAGAGCAGCGCCGAAAAGGATGCGTTACAAATGCCAACTGTCATCGTGTATGAAAGCGTTCCGGCCGAAAATAGGACCACAGTCCGCGGCGTGATCGCTAATATGCTACCAACCACTACGAGAATCACTCCGGCGGCGAGGTAGACAACGCGACGGTCCATACGGTCCGCCCACCATCCGCCGATGGCGCAACCCAATGTTGTCACGCAAGCTCCAGCTACTCCCGTCACAGCGGCAAGAGTATTGGCTGAAACATGCCACTCTTCGGCGACGGCGGACCAAAGGTTATTTGCCGCGCCGACGCCTATCGGGGTGATGACGAGGGCAACGACCAGAGCGCCGCGCGGTTGCCGAACAAGGTCCCAGATCTCTTGCCCGATGCCCAAAATTCTCCGCGCGATGCTACCACTCATAAAACGTGGTGTTTCCGGTAGCAGGTAAACCGCAACCAAACACGCTAAGCTTAGTAAACCAAGCACGGAGCCCGCAATGATAGGCTTGGAGAAGTGGGCAGCCAGCCATAGGCCGGCACCGCCGCCCAGTCCAATCGCTCCTGTTAGACCAATTTGGTAGCAACCAGCCGCTCTACCTTTGAGCTCGTCGGGAACGGCGTGCGCGATCAGTGCACCGAGGGGAATTGCGATTAAAGTCGAACCAGTCATCATAATGAAGGAAGCCAATGTGACCAGATTGACGGTCGCGGGCCGAAGCGGAACAGCGGCGATGAGCACTAGCATACCGGCGCACGAGCACGCGCCGATACCGCACCAACGCCTGTAGGTCAGCGTAAGATCAAGCAGAGGAGACCACACGAAGTTCAGAATCAATGGCATCAAGCCGATGGCGATAATGGACGAGATCGCTGAAACCGATATGCCAGCTTTTCTGGCAATGAACGGCAACGTAACGGTGAGAAAACCCTGCGCGATCCCGGCAGGAAGCGTCATGAGCGCGAACAGAACCGGTTGGGGACTGAGTGCAATCACCGCTTCCTCATTCATGTGATAAGCTTCTGGCCTGCTCTTTCTGGCTTTAAATAGCTTTGCCTGGAGCAAGCCGTGTTCGGTCCTTTCGGTTTAGTCTAACTAGAATTAGACTGCAACTTGCAATCTATTTCTGCCTTCATTAGAGGGCAGTTTGCCGAAAAACACAGCAAGTTGGCAAGCGCCAAGAGCCGCACGGTCGTCATTAATCACGGTTCCTTGAAATCGCCAGTGTGTCTGTGTACTGCGAGCAGTTTGCCTGATTCATCGTAAACACTGATCACTGCATCATGTGCGCGACTATTATGTTTTGCGTACTCGATTGCATGATCAACTTGTAGATACCACAGCCCACCGAACGGCAGTACATCAGAGTTCAGATCAAAGCCGCGATGATCCTTGCGCGGGTGAATCTCGTAAACGTGCGGAGTCGATTTCATCCGGGGCGAGATTCAATCACGGAAGGCCGTGGTCGTGGGTCGCGAACCAATAGCCTAGATAAAGCCAGCCGACTCCCAGTAAAATCCGATGGAATTCCCAGTACCGCTTATCGAACCTAGTGCTCGCGGTAAAAACGTACAATCCCAAAAGAAGCCACACTATCCAACGCACCCACATTGGCGAGATTCAATCACAACGCGCCGGGATATTGGAAGGGCAATCAGCGATCCGGAATTATTGGATCGTTGAAAGAAAAGGCGGACGCGCCGGACATGAAACAACAAGAAGGATTCGACGCGCCCGCTGCTTTATGGAACGCGCAGGATGCCAGTGTTTCGTCGGCAATGTCCAGCAAAATCTCGATCTGGTGAAGTAGCCGAAACCGGCCGTGAAAGTTGGTCCATTTGCCGAACGAACTCATGCGTCCAATCGGCGCGTGTCTCTTGGTTGCTGCCGCCCGTGCGGTTGATCCTGCGAACGCTGCGGGCCAAAATCAAAATCCGTGATCACGGTTCTTTGAAGTCGCCAGTGTGCCCCTGAAGGATCTAACTAGAAAGAGATAAGCCACGGCAGGGTGTCATGGCAAACACGCTGAACGCATTTCGGAATGGGGCCGTTGGTTTCATCGATTGGTTAGATCTATTTGGCATAGCTGCGGAACTGTTTGGCGAGAGCAAGCAGAGCTGGTGGTGCTTTTCTAATGGGCACTGCGTAATTCTTTTTCCAACCCCGTGGCATTTCCGCAGCAGCAAAAACGCAGTAGTTCAGAGCGTCATACATTCTCTCGGGTTCCTTGGCGCCAGCGTGTCTCGCGTATTTCTCAACTCCAGCGGACATGAGTGTTGACCACATTTTGTCGAATTGTGCGCGCGAAATCATGAACCAGCGCTCCTGCCGGCTTTTATCTTCTGAGGCAACTAGGCCGACAGGCGCTGGGAGTCGATCGACAATCGTGACGTAAACGATTCGCGAGTCTTCCTGAAACGCGTGCAGCAACGTGCGCTCGCTGCTCTGCGCACGTGTGACAGGCAAAAGAAACGCTGCAATGACGACGGCAGGGGCGAACGAGCGCTGCATGAGATCTAACGAGACAGAGATAAGCCACGGCAGGGCGTCGTGGCAAACACGCCAAACGCGTCTCGATGTGGGGCCGTTGGCTTCACCGAATGGTTAGATGCACCTCATGCGCCTAACGAGTGGCATCGCCCGCATTCTTCAGCTCAACCAGAATCATGTGCATTGTTGTTTGGCCGATATTCTCGGCGGCGTGAGTCAACGGGTCGCGATAAAGCACTTCGCCGGTTTTCAGTTCGCCCTCGGTAATCTTCCCGTCTGACGCGTAATTCCGATACTTTCCACCCTGCAGGACATAAATCACGTAAGAGGGGTGCGAGTGCACTGCTTCCTTCACACCCGGCGGTAACGTCGCTTCGAGAACACGGACGCGATCGTTTTCAAACCGGACCTTTATCGTCTTCGCATTCACTACGGCTGGATCTTGCGCCGAAGCCGACGTGAGCCAGATGCCAACAACAAATGCGGCTGCAAGGAACGAGAACGCGAGAGTGCTGAATCTTTTCATCTAACTAGATTTAGATTGCACGTTGCAATCTAATTCTGGGCTTATCGAGGGAAGGGCACCGACAAAGGCTGCAAAACGAAAGGCCATGTTCTTCAAAGGGACCTCCCGAAGGCCAATCCTGCAATCTATTTCTTGCCTCTGCGAGGGAAGATCGGCTACAAACGCTGCATGGAGCCC
>JBEDUS010000329.1:0-9264 GCA_040414975.1 Candidatus Udaeobacter sp. | reverse complement strand
AGATTGAATTCCGCGGTGAAACGACTTGCACGATTGCAGCAAAAGACCTTCACGACATAATGAAATTTTGCCGGAACGAACTCTCGTTCGATTACCTGATCGATATCACCAGCATCGACAATTTCGGCGAAGATCCCCGGTTCGAAATTGTTTATCATTTATACTCGATGCCGTACGGAGCTCATCTGCGTTTGAAGCTGAACGTTCCGGAAGAAACAGGCGCTGTCGATACGGTTTCCGACATTTGGCCAACGGCGAACTGGCACGAGCGCGAGATGTACGACATGATGGGAATCAAGTTCAACGGCCATCCCGACCTGCGCCGTATTCTAATGTGGGACGGCTATCCGTTCTTCCCGCTGCGTAAAGATTTCCCTCTTGAAGGACTTCCCAGCGAGATGCCCGACGTCGCTTTCACCAAAGTTACTCCTCTGGAAGGCGGCCCCTTCGTTACTGTTCCCAGCACGGCCACGTCAAAAGATCGCGAACCGCGAGCCCGCCCGCCGGAATTGTAAGTTCAACGCTGCGCCGTCCGGCGGTCGCACACGGCAATTACTAGGCAGCTGAGACAGGTGGCGCAGTTTCGGGTTTGCGGGTGGCAACCATGACGTCTGGACGCAGGGCTTCGTCGCGCGGAATGATAGTGGTTGTTTTTGACCCCGGCTTTGGATACGCGATCCGGCTGTGGAGCATCATTAAGAGTGTGAACCGGAAGCGCTCCGCGATGATTTTCAGTTCGCCAAGCGTTAAATCACAGTCGTCCAATTGCCGGTCGCTTATGCGTTCTTCAATTATTTCGTTAACCAGTGTTTCGATTTTTTGCGGAGTCGGCTTCTCCAAACTCCGCGAGGCGCTTTCGATTGCATCCGCCAAACTGACGATGGCGCTTTCTTTTGTCTGCGGTTTCGGCCCGCCGTAACGAAAACTCTCTTCCTTCACTTCCGGAATATCGTCCTCTCGAAGCTTCATAATTTTTCCGCCTGCTCGTGCATCCTCGTGTTGCTGAAGGGCCCGTTGATAAAAATAACGGACGAGCGATGTGCCGTGATGCTCCTGGATAATATCGATGATGCGCTGATTGAGTTTGTATTTGAGGGCGAGATCAACGCCTTCCTTCACATGGGCGATGATGATCAGAGCGCTCATTGTTGGCGCGAGATCGTCGTGCGGGTTGCGTTCGAAGCTCATGTTCTCGGTGAAGTATTCCGGTTTCACCAGTTTGCCCACATCGTGGAAGTACGAGCAGACACGACAAAGCGTCGCGTTTGCACCGATCGCTTCCGACGCGGCTTCTGCGAGGTTGGCCACCACCAGGCTATGATGATAAGTCCCGGGCGCTTCGATTGTCATGCGACGCAGCAACGGGTGGTTAAGGTCGGACGCCTCCAGCCAGGAAATGTCCGTCGTGATTTGAAACAAGTTTTCGAGCATCGGCAATGCGCCGCCAACCAGAGTCGCAGTCAAGATTCCGTTGCCGACGGCGAGGGCGCTTTGCAATCCGATCATGCCCCAATCATTTGCAGTTGGATAAAACCAATTGATCGGCCCAATTAAACCAAACGTCAGAGACAATAACAAAATCGCGAGGCCGACCCAGAACCCCGCGCGTATCAATTTACTGCGCCGTCGCACCTGTAATGTGAGAGAAACTGCTGTGAACCCGCTGATCAAACTCGTTACCAGCAGCGGCGCGTCGATCGGACCGAACAACACGCTACTCCACAGGCTCACAAAAAATGCGGCGTAAAGCCCATGATGCCGGCCCAACAACACACTCAGCGCGAGCGGCGCAAAGGCGTATGGCATGATCAACCCCGCCATCTCAGGCTTCAAAAATCGATAGTTGCCGCTGTTGCAAAGTACGAGTAGCAGCTTCGTGACGGCTAATTGCACCAGAATGACGCCAAATATGAGCAGGATGCGCGAGCTTCGTGAAAAGCTTTTGGGCTGGTTGATCCAAAGCTGAGTAATCGCCGTCGCAAGGACCAGCAGCGCAATCACAAAATTCTTGGTCGGCTCCGGCTGCTGCCCGCTGAACACAAGAAATGCCAGGCCCCCGGCAAACACAGCGAAAATTACGACCTTGATGGAAAGCGAGTACTCCAGATTGCGCCCTAGTTCGCTGCGTGCCCGGCGGCGTCGCGTTTTCCGCGAGGCGAGGCCGCGTCTGACAAGTCTCCCGCGTTTGACAAAATCGAGCATTTTTTACTTCCGTGTTACCGGCGCGGGCGATCGGTGCACCTGGTACGCCCCAATTATGGCCCGCACCAATTCATGCCGCACGACGTCGCGCTCGGTAAGGTACACAGTAGCGATTCCAGGGACAGCTTTTAATGCTTGCAATGCTTCCACCACTCCAGAGCGCTTGTTAGCTGGCAAATCAATCTGTGTGACGTCGCCGGTCACCACGCACTTGGAATTCAGACCGATTCGCGTCAGGAGCATGAACATCTGCTCCGTCGTTGTGTTTTGCGCTTCATCCAGTATGACAAAAGCATTATTCAACGTGCGCCCGCGCATGTACGCCAGCGGAGCAACTTCAATAGTCTGCCGTGCCATGGCCCGCTCCATTTCCTCTGGTTCTAACATTTCACGCAGGGCGTCGTAAAGCGGACGCAGGTACGGCGTGATCTTTTGTTCGAGATCGCCGGGGAGAAAACCGAGCGCTTCGCCAGCTTCAACGGCGGGTCGCGTCAAAATGATGCGGGCTACCTGTTCTTTCTTGAGCGCCGCGACTGCCATGGCAACGGCAAGGTAGGTTTTTCCCGTGCCAGCCGGTCCAATTCCAAATACGACGTCGTGCTTTTGAATTGCCTCGACGTAGGTCCGCTGGTTTGCGCTTCGCGGAACAATCGGGGCCTTGCGCAACGAGGTCGTGATTTTGGTCGATACGACGTCGCCCAGATTCTCGTTGCGTTCTTCGGCGACCGCCGTGAGCGCATAATTAAACTCGTGCTTCTGAATGTCCACGCCTTGTTGGCGCGCTTTCTCGAGCTGCTCGAACACGTGCTGCGCTTTATCGACGCCGTTCGGGTCTCCTTCCAGTTTCACCCAGCCTTCGCGCGTGGTCACTTTCACACCGAGCGAATCCTCAAGGTTCTTCAAGAGTTTAATGTCGTTAGCGTAGAGAGATTGCAAAGCGCGCGGGCTCTCAAACTGGAGGGTGCGAGTTTCAGTCATCAATCAATTCGTGGCATCGGCATCCTCGCCGATTGAGTATTGGTTAGCAGTAATGCCACCAAAACCCTACCGGAAACCATACACCAGCGCCCAATGGGTGCGTTCTTCTGGCGATTGCTCGACGCTAACGATGATAAAGTAACTGCCGGTGGCATTCGGAATGACGTGGGCCGCTGCAAAGTGGCCTTTCTCCCAACTGTCCGGTTGTTCCGTCAGTTTTCCGTCCGAATCATAAATATGAACGGACACCTTTGCCCGATCGACTTCCGTTCCCAACCAGAACCAATATTCGTTGCCCTTGAAAAGTTGCTGACGCACCGCCTTTTTCTCCCCAGAACCGAGGTCGCCTCCCCAGTAATCCTCACGCACCTGAAATCCTTGTTTTACGTATGGTTCCGCGGCCTGAAGAGCAAACGATTGCGCATCATCAACGGACGCGAAGCTGGTCCGCTCCATTATGACGACGGCCGCCAGCAGAGAGCTGGTCCGCAAAAAAACTTTAGCGAAACGGTTCATCGAAATTCCTAATCTCTTGTGACGATCCCGTTTCCGAGCCGAGTCGTGATCTCGTTGACCTTCTTAACTGATTCAGCAGGAATATGAGCATTGCCGACGTCAATCAGCGGCTTCACTTCGACCAGGGCGTCTTTGATTTCGCGAATGATCGGGAGGTTAAACTCAGGCATCGCCTTCAATCTCGTCTGAAAATACGACAGGAGATCGGGCTGATGCAGAAGCTCCGCGCCGTCGGCGGAAAAATGTTCTTTGACCACCGAAGTCAACACCTCCGTGCCCCTCAGCCAGCCACCCAGACTGACGAGTTGCGATAATTTGTCATCGTGCACTTCCTTCATTGCCTGTTGTACGCTGTTTTGAGTACGATCCAGTTCCTGACGCACATTTTCCCAATTGCGCTTGTCTGCCGCCTCGATGATCGCTTTGGCATGTGGCGTGATAGAATTTCCGACACCGATGCCCTTCGCCAATGCCAGGACGCGCTGGCCTATCTCCTTGACTGTCGGCGCGTCCTCAGCTTGCACCGCAATAAAACCATCCGCGATCACGGTCCCCAGCTGGAGGGCAATACGCGGCCGTTCGGTGAAATTTGGTCCCTTATCGCTGCGGACGTGCTCTTTCCAGTTGACCGCACCGAGCTTGTTCAGTGCCCCAAAAATTTCGTTCGGCAACGGCACCACAACGTCTTCTACAGTCGTAGATAATTGGTTAATATTGACGTGCTGCGGAGCCTGCGCGCCATGCGCGCACAGGGCGACGCCAAAGGCTGCAGCTACAGTTAACTTCACATGTCTAGTAAACAGCATCATTGAAAGCTTTGAATGTTGATTTCGGGTTCGTGTTCAGGATTTAATGAACCGAACCTTAAGCAGAACCGCTGCCGTACACAAATCCCCGCTCAAAACATTTTGAATCGTCCTAACCGAAACACCCAACTACTTCTGCGGCCCTGCCGCCTGCGTTTCCTATGGATGTGACCCGGCTAGAACAGATCCTCGACCGCGCATCCACCAGGCGGATCACGGTAATTGGTGACTTGATGCTGGACGAATTTGTCTGGGGAAAAGTCGGCCGCATCTCACCGGAGGCGCCCGTCCCCGTCGTAGAAGTGACCGGAGAATCATTTTACCCGGGAGGGGCTGCCAACGTCGCCCGCAACCTGCGCGAGTTCGTGGACCACGTGGCGATCATCGGTTTGGTGGGCAAAGACCGCAGCGGACAGCACCTTCGAGAGTTGTTATCCGAACAAAAGATCGATACGTCCAATGCCGTTGAAGAGACGACTTTTCACACCATCGTTAAAACCCGCATCATTGCACGCCACCAACAAGTTGTTCGCGTGGACCGCGAAAAGTTTGTCGGACCGTCGGCGTCTCAAATCAAAGGGGTCGCGGCCGCGGTTCGAAAAAGTATTCCAGAGACCGACGCAATTATTTTCGAAGATTACGGCAAGGGCTTCTTATCAACCGAACTGGTTTCGCAAATCGCAGATGCTGCACGCTCAGCCGGCAAGATCGTGGCTGCGGATCCCAACCCCCGTAACCTGGTCGAGTGGCGCGGCCTGACGGTGATCAAGCCCAACCGCACTGAAGCCTTTCTCGCCGCAGGGATTCCGAGCGGCGATCCGGATACCGTTCCGTCCCAGGATAGCGATCTGAAGCGCGCTGGCGAAACGCTGCTCAAAAAATGGGAAACAGAAAATGTCCTTATCACCTTGGGCGAACATGGCATGATGCTTTTCCAAAATCAGGAAGCGCCACACTATATACCCACCAAGGCAAAAGAGGTTTTCGATGTCTCAGGCGCTGGCGATACGGCGATCGCTCTTTTTACCCTTGGCCTCGCCTGCGGAGCAACTCCGACCGAAGCGGCGGAAATCGCCAACCACGCGAGCGCAGTGGTGGTGAGCAAGCTTGGAACAGCAACTGTGACGCGAGATGAATTGATGGTCAGTTTTCGGGAGGATTCCGAAGGTGCCTGACGAACTGTCAGCTGCCGTCTTTATCGATCGCGACGGCACGATCATCGAGGATGCAGACTATTGTTCCCACCCAAAACAAGTGAAAGTTTTTCCTGGCGTTCCTCAAGCATTACGGCGTTTGAAATCACAGGGATTCAAACTCATCGTCATTACTAACCAAAGCGGCATTGGTCGCGGCTTTTTGACTGTTGACGAATATCGCTCCGTTGAATCGGAAGTTTCCCGCCAGCTGGGACATGGATTGATCGACGCAACTTATTTTTGCCCCGACGTTCCTGGTCAAAGTTCCAGTCATCGCAAGCCATCGCCGGGAATGATTTTGGAAGCCAAGCGAGACCACCAAATCGATCTGGCGCGTTCGTTTTTCATCGGTGACAAGGAGATCGACGTCGAATGCGGTCGAAACGCCGGCGTGCGGACAATCCGGGTTCAAACCGGATTTGACAGCGACATCAGTGGCAGCACTGCGGACTGGGTTGCGAAAGACTTTCCGGCCGCAACGCAGATCATTTTAAGCAAGAAACCATGATCTCGCTGTCGTTCCAAGCGAAGCCGAGGAATCCGGTGGCCCTACCGAAAGTTAATTCCGCTGAGTCCTTCGACTCCGCTTCGCTTCGCTCAGGATGAGCCTGCCAATTTATAAGGCTGTCGGGATTATTCCTGCCCGCTGGAATTCTACACGATTTCCAGGAAAACCATTGTACCCAATTGCTGGAAAGCCACTTCTGAAGCATGTTTGGGAGCGCTGCCTCCGCGCTAAAAGCTTGGATTTGGTTGTCATTGCTACTGACGACATGCGGATCGCGTCCGCGGCATTTGACTGGGGTGCAGAGGTCGCGCTGACTTCGCCGAAGCACCGCAGCGGCACCAATCGAGTCGCTGAAGTAGCGAGGAAAACAAAACAGTTCGCCTACGTAATCAATATTCAGGGCGACGAACCGCTGATCGCTCCCGGCCTTATCAACAAACTTGTCGAAAAATTGCAGTCGGACCGGAAAGTGCAGATCGTGACGTCTGCACATCCATTCAAGGATCCTGCGGACGCTGGTTCGCCCCATCAAGTGAAGGTCGTTCTTGATCTTCGCGGCAACGCCCTTTATTTCTCCCGCGCGTCGATTCCGTTCCTACCATCAAGGAGCGGCGGTCTCTCAGCGGTCGTGTCTTCTCGCCAACTACACGTCGGTCGCGCATTGTTTCTTCGCCACCAGGGCATTTACGGATTCCGGCGCGAGACGCTGCTTCAATTTGTGAGATGGAAGCCAAGCCCACTGGAACGTACTGAATCGCTCGAACAATTGCGCGCATTGGAAAATGGTGTAAATGTTCATGTGCTCGTTACTGCTAAAGGATCGCCTGGCGTCGACACGCCAGAAGACGCTATAGAGCTGGAGCAAAAGCTTGCTCGCGCAAATAGGATGACGTCCTCGTGAAATACATTTTCATCACTGGCGGTGTGATTAGTTCCCTGGGCAAGGGATTGACGGCGGCTTCTCTGGGAACACTCCTCGAAGCGCGCGGTCTGCGCGTGGTCCTCCAAAAATTCGATCCATATCTGAACGTAGATCCCGGCACAATGAACCCCTTCCAGCACGGCGAGGTCTACGTGCTGGACGACGGCGCGGAAACCGATCTCGATCTCGGCCACTACGAGCGCTTCACAAATTGCGTTCTCACGCGGCACAACAATCTCACCAGCGGTCAGGTGTACGAGTCGGTCATTTTGAAGGAACGCCGTGGCGACTACCTCGGTAAAACCGTTCAAGTGATCCCGCACGTCACCGATGTGATCAAGGAGCGTATCCGCGAAATTTCAGACGAAACCAAATACGACGTCGTCATCACGGAAATCGGCGGTACAACAGGTGACATTGAAGGGTTGCCATTTTTGGAAGCGATTCGCCAATTCATCCTCGAAGTTGGCACGCAAAACGTGGCGAACATGCACGTCACGCTGGTTCCTTACATTAAAGCTGCGCACGAACTGAAGACGAAACCGACACAGCAAAGCGTAGCGAAGTTGCGCGAGATTGGTTTGCAGCCGCAGGTCTTGATCTGCCGGACTGAGCGGATGCTTGATCGCGATCTTCGGCAAAAACTCTCAATGTTCTGCAGCGTTGCAGAAAAAGCGGTAGTCGAAGAACGCGATGTCGCGCACACAATTTATGAAGTGCCGTTGACCCTTCACTCAGAAGGTTTGGACCAGTTGGTGTGCGACCTCCTGGGGTTGAAAACGCGGCAGCCAGACCTCGCCGGATGGAAGGATTTTGTTAAACGTGTCGTTAGCCCTGCGAAACAGGTCAGAATTGCTGTGATCGGCAAATACTTCGACGTTCGAGACGCCTACAAGAGTATTTACGAATCGCTCACGCACGCAGCTGCCAGTGAGGATTGCGGAATCGAGCTTGAACTTGTCGATGCGGAATCGCTGCAAGACGATGTTAACGGCCAGTTGAAAGATGTGTCCGGTATTTTGATTCCCGGTGGCTTTGGCCTTCGCGGCGTTGAAGGAAAAATCAAGGCGGCGTGTTTTGCGCGAGAGCACAAGATTCCATATCTCGGACTTTGCCTCGGTATGCAGGTTGCAACGATCGAGTTTGCTCGAAACGCCTGTGGCATCAAAGACGCCAACAGCACCGAGTTCGACAAGAACACGAAGGAACCGGTGATCTCGTTGCTGGAAGAGCAGCGAGGCGTCAAGAATATGGGCGCCAGCATGCGCCTGGGTACGTGGCCTACCAAGATCGGCAAAGGCACTCTCGCGGAAAGGATCTACCGCAGTACCGAAGTGATGGAGCGCCACCGCCATCGATACGAGTTCAACATGAAATATCGCGACCAGATGAACGCAAAAGGCTTCGTCATTTCAGGCACATCACCAGACGGAACGCTGGCCGAGCTGATCGAGCTTCGTGATCACCCCTATTTCGTTGGTTGCCAATATCACCCGGAATTCCAAAGCAAGCCGAACAAACCGCATCCGCTTTTCAAAGGATTCATTCACGCTTGTCTCGACTATCAGAGTCGTGCGATGCGCGCTCCAGGCGATCGAGAATCGCCGCGCCTAGTCCCCGAACAGGAACTCGTTCTGCAACGATAAGATCCAGTCCCAGTTCATCGAGCTCGCGTAAACAACGAAACAAATTCGCAGCGGCTTCGCGAAGATCCTGTCGGTCGCTGAGATATCGAATAGCCGAAAATTTCAAAGAGCGGTGGTCTCCAGTCTGCCGTTCGGCGATCTCGAGATTGCACTTCCCTGGTTTTGCATTCCACGCCAGCAATCCAACACGGTGATTCTTCACCGGCGAGAACGATGCAGCATGGTTGATCAAGCGAAGCCGAGTCTTCGGTGCATAATGTGATGGCAACTGACCGGGTACGGAAACGTTCTTCGGCGCGCTAACGATGTGCACCTCTCCAAACTCGGCGAGTTGTTCCGCCGTTATCGGACCACGGCGCAGGATGTGGATCTGGTTGTCACGCGCTGTGATAATAGTTGATTCGATCCCGTGTGTTGTTTGGCCGGCGTCAATAATTAGCGAGATGCGCCCGCATAGCTCGTCAAAAACGTGCCGAGCGGTGGTGGGGCT
>JBEDUS010000328.1:0-4200 GCA_040414975.1 Candidatus Udaeobacter sp. | reverse complement strand
ACTCGTGAATGAGTTGACGGATAAACGGCATGTTGATCGGCCGGGTCACTACGTGAATACGATTGGTGCGCACATCGGGAGTAAGTTTGATTTTACCCACGATGATGGCCTCCTCGGATAGCACATTTAATCCCGCACCTTCAACCTGCTGTGGTTGCGGAATCGCCCCGGGCACCTTCACGCTGCGGACACCTGGCTGAGTGGGCGATTCGGTGCCTTTTTCGAAAATGTCCTTGAGCATGTCGCAGACCTTGCTCGCATCGGCGCGCTCGAGCTTGATAAACTCACTGACAACCTCTGCAGGCGCCACGTCTATCTGGTTAATCACGCTGGCAAGCTGCCGGATGATGTCGGCGTTCTGCGTCACCAGAAGAGCGGACGCTTTCGGCAAAGCCAGAATGTTGATTGTCCCCGAGCTTCCCTGGAAATATGCCATCAACACTTGTTGAAGCTCTTGCGGGTCCGCGTACTGCAGGTGGAAAAGAAAACTGATCACCGGATTTCCGGGCGGGATATCTGACAAATCTGAAACAATCGGCACCGGCGCTTTGCGCGGATTTTGGCCCGCCCCCACAACGGCGATCATGTCCTTGCCAGTTGGAATGAGAGAGATGCCGTTCAGGGACATGCTCATTTCGATGATCTTGATCGCCTCCTCGCGCGACACATCCTTGGCGATGAAAATGTTCACCTTCCCCTGCACGAAATTATCCATGACCAGCTTCTTGCCGGTGAGCTGTTCGTAGAGATGCAGCACATCCACGACATCGCTGTTTGGAAATTGAAGACGAACCGTAGCAGGCGCGTTGGGAGGGGGAGGGGGAGGCGCTTCTGCCGGCTGCTCGTTCGCCGGGAGAACAGGAGATGGTTCGGGACGAGGCGGTTTACCCTGACCTAAAACAGCGTTCACGCTGGCAAGCACGAGCGTCGCGATGCAGAAAGAGCGGTGCACAGCCTTATTTGGATGGATGGGCGACGCTAGTTCATTTATGAGACCCGTCAAAATATTTCCCTCGGTTGAACCAATCCTGAAGCTGGACGCAGCAGGGCCGCTAGCTTACAAGAGATTGCGATCGCTGCAAATGATCAGTCGGTTAAGTCTAGATAGGGCGTACTGGATCACACTCATTGCTTGCACCCTGGTGGCGATCACTGTCTTCGCCGCGCCCGAACAAACCGCAAATGCCGTTGCTCAGATTCGATCTGTCCTCCGGACCCAGCAGGACGCTTGGAACCGGGCCGATATTGATGCGTTCATGAATGGATATGCTCGCTCAGCATCAACCGTCTTTATTTCCGAAGATACAATCAAACGTGGCTGGCAAACTGTGCGCGATCGTTACAAGCAAAAATATTCTAATCCGGCAAAAATGGGGACGCTCCGGTTCTCTGATCTTGAAATCACTCTATTATCACCTGATTCGGCTGTAGCCTCTGGGCGTTGGAAACTAAAGCGCGCAAACGACCAGCCGCACGGCCGATTCACGCTTATTCTTAAACGTCTGCCCGAAGGCTGGCGAATTGTGCACGATCATACAAGCGCGGCGAAGTAAACCTCGCCACCAATGACTCACTCAAACAACTTTTGATTACCGCGAATCATGAATTGTGAGATCTTCGCCGTCTTCGCGGCTCAGGATGACAACCGCGCGAGCAGTTTCTCGTGGATGTTATCAAATCCGCCGTTGCTAAAAACCGCGACAACGTCGTTCGGCCGCAGCATCGGAACGATTCGATCCACAATCGCATCGGCGTTCTCCTCGTAAAAGGCGGGGCGACCTGTCTTGGCGATAGCCGCCACAACTTTTTCGGGATTTAGTCGCTCCTTTTCGGGGATCTGTTCCAGCTTCGCGACCTGCGCGATAAGAACTCCGTCAGCCAACTTTAAGGCGTCGGGAAGCTCCTGTTGAAAGATCGCCCGCCGCGTCGTGTTGGAGCGCGGTTCGAACACAGCCCAGAGGCGATTTCCGCGATAGCGATGCCGCAATGCTTCCAGGGTGGATGCGATCGCTGTCGGATGGTGACCGAAATCGTCGATCACTTTCACGCCCCGCGCTTCACCGCGGAGTTCCTGCCGCCGCGCGATCCCCGCGAAACTCTTAAATGCGGTGTCGATCTTGGCCTTCGGCACGTCATAAAACCTCGCGGCCATCGCCGCCATGGCTGCGTTGTGCACGTTGAACTCGCCTACGAGTGGAATCTCGAACGGGTCTTCTCCCAGCTTGAACCTGGAACCTTGGGCCGAGCACGCGACATCGCGAATCCGCTGCGCGCAATTCTTCGAGAACCCCACCTCAATCATCTGTGCAAAACAATCTTTTGCCACCTCGACGCAATTTGGATCGTCGCCGTTGACCAGCACCATGCCGTTCCGAGGAACAATGTTGAGCAAACGCCGGAAGCTGAGCTTGATTTCATCGAGGTCCTTAAAAATATCCGCGTGGTCGAACTCGATGTTGTTTACGATCAGCAGTTCCGGGAGGTAATGAATAAATTTGGAGCGCTTGTCGAAAAAAGCTGAATCGTACTCGTCGCCTTCAATCACGAAATACTTCGAATCATTCAGGCGCGCGCCCTGGCCGAGATTTTTCGGGAGTCCGCCGATAACGTAACCGGGTTTGCGTCCGGCTTTCTCCATGATCCAGGTGAGCAGCGCAGTTGTGGTTGTTTTGCCGTGTGTCCCCGTGACAACAAGATTATGGCGGCCGCGAAGAAAATAATTTTTCAGCACTTCCGGCAACGAAAGGTAAAGGAGTTTTTTATTCAGCACGGCTTCCACTTCCGGATTGCCGCGCGTCATCGCGTTGCCGATCACCACCACATCGGCGTCGGCCGGGATGTTTTCCTCGCGATATCCCTCCTGCAGCGAGATGCCCTTCTCTCGCAGAAAGGTCGACATCGGCGGATAAACATTTTCGTCCGAACCGGTGACTTTGAATCCGCGCTCCTTGAGCGCCGCGGCCACCGAGGCCATGGCCGTACCGCATATCCCAAGAAAATGAAATTTCTTCGGCGCTTCCTTCACGCCGACTCTTTACGCTGCGTCAGCCGCTTTGGCCAGTCGTCATCCGTCGTTTCCGAGCGAGATCGAGGAACGTCTCGCATTTATCCCGCGATTTGCCCCGGATTCCCTCGACCCCGTTTTGTCGCGCTTGGGAGACGATCGATCCGCGACCGTCACTTCTTTTCAAACACTTCCACTGCCGCCCACGCTTCATCGGGCGGCGCGTGTTCGTATTCGAGGGCGCGATCGAGATACATCTTGGCCAGGTGGTCGTCGGGATAAAATTCCAAGAACCGAGAAAACAGAATCTTTGCTTCAGTGAAATCGCGTGCTCGAAATTTCTCCAATCCTTCCTCGTACGGTTCGACCCACTTCAGGAACTCCGCATCCACCTCCTCGTTTCGCGCGGCAATGAAAGTAAAGACATCCACCGGCTGGCTTTTGCCTTTCACCTGCACGCGGGCAACCGACCGAAGATAAACCTCGTCTCGCACCAGCTCGGCCGCAGTCGCGCCGACCAGAATATCCAGGCCATAAATTCGAGTAAGACCCTCGATCCGCGACGCGAGATTCGCCGAGTCGCCAATGACTGTGGGATCCATGCGCTCGTGCGAGCCAATGTTACCAACAATCACTTCGCCGTGATTAATGCCAATACCCATGCCAAACCCCATTCGACCTGCTTCGCGCCATTTTTGATTGAGCTGTCGTAGCTCACGCCGCATTGCCAGTGCCGCGCGCGCACAATTTTTTGCGTCCTCCGCTATGCCAACACTGCGTACGTTTCCCCATACCGCCATGATCCCGTCCCCAATGAATTTGTCCAGCGTACCACCGTTGGTGAAAATAACCGAAGTCATGCGGCTGAGATATTCATTGAGCTGCGCGACCAACGCCTCGGGGTCGCCCTTCTCGGATAACGTGGTGAATCCGATCAGGTCCGAAAACAGAACGGTGACAGGAAGACGCGCGCCACGCAGCGAGCTGTAGTAGCTGTCTGGATTTTCCAGGACTTCTTCCACCAAATTCCTTGAGACATAACGCTCCAACGTCCGCCTGGTGCGTCGTCTCTCCCGCCACTCGAGTGCGTACTCAAATCCAAGCGAAAATATTCCGCTTAACACGAGTACCGAGAGGGCCGGAACCGTGAGAAGCAGCAGTCCTGTTCGATCGTAGGCTAATCGTGCTGCACCGAG
>JBEDUS010000327.1:0-34145 GCA_040414975.1 Candidatus Udaeobacter sp. | reverse complement strand
TTGGGGTACGAGGCCAATCGCGAACATGAGCAGCGTCACAGGAATGACGGCTATTTTTTCCCTGACCAAAAGATCGGGAAAAGCGGCGCAGCTTTCGGCGAGCGGCCCGCTGAAGAGCGCTTGCATTGCACGCACGAAAACGATTGCTGTGACAAGCAGGCCAATCACCGCAATGGCTGTGAATGACGCCGCGATAGCAAATGATCCTTTGAATATCAGAAACTCCCCAATGAAACCGTTTAGCCCCGGCAAACCTAGTGATGAAAACATGGCGACGCTCATCCAGCCGCAAAGGATTGGCGTCCGCTGCATCAATCCTCCGAAGTCATCGATGCCGCGCCGGCCACGGCGTTCCTCCAGGAGGCCGACCAGGTAAAACAATGCAGCCGCGGTGATTCCGTGATTGAAGATCTGCATGAACACGCCGCTCAACGCCGCGTGCGTGTCGATTGCGGCGCCAACGGATGAGGCGGCAACTGCGAATAAACCGAGCATGCAGTAGCCCAGATGATTGATCGACAAGTAGGCAACCATTCGTTTCAGGTCGGACTGGGCCCATGCTGCCAGCGGAGCGAAAACAATCGAGCAGATCGCAAGCGCCAGCAGCCACGGACCGATGATTCTGATTTCGTTTGGAAAAAGCGGAAGCAGCAGGCGTACGAAACCGTAAACACCCATTTTCGAAAGCAAGCCGGTCAACACCATCGCGACGCCGGTCGGCGCACTTTCGTACGCGTCGGGCAGCCAGGTGTGAAATGGGAACAGCGGAACTTTGACTGCGAGCCCAAGGAAAATTCCGGCAAAAGCGAGCCAGGCGAGTTTGCCCGTAAGCAATCCGTTCTTACCCAAACCGGCAAGCGTGGCAAAATCGAAGGAGCCCCTGGCCAGATAAATTCCGAGGAATCCCAAAAGCATCGCCACGCTTCCGAGGAATGTGTAGAGGAAAAACTTCGTCGCAGCACGGTCGCGATTTTCCCCTCCCCAGAGTTTGATGAGCAGAAACGCCGGGATCAAACTCATTTCGTAGAACAAAAACCAGAGAACAAAGTTCTGCGCCGTGAACGTGCCGTAGAGCGCCGATTGCGTGATCAACATTAGTGCGTAGAACCCACGGCCCATTCGCTGCGCGACAAACGCAAAGGGAATAATGAGTGAGGTAAGTAACACCAGTAGCAGGCTCAAACCGTCGATCCCGACAAGGTATTCCGCGCCGATTGCGGGAATCCATGCGTGCCGTTCAATAAGTTGAAGTCCGGTCGCGTGGACATCGAAATCCTGCCACAAACGTAATGCCAGGAATGCTGTAAACCCGGTAAAGGCCAATGCGCGACCGCGCACGTAGCGCTCCGCTGACGCATTAACGACAATCGCGCCGAGCAGCGGCGCGCCAATCAGGGCAGTGATCAAGCCAACCATGCGTAGAAGAGCAACAGCGCCAGCACGCCGATCGCGATAACGCCGAGATATGTTTGTATTTGTCCAGTGTGCGCTGCGGACATGAGGCGACCCAGACCGCGGGTGCCAAGCGTCGTCTCATCGACTCCCGCATTGATTCCGCTCTCATCGACTTTTGCCGTAAAAGTTCCGAAGAGTTGACCGATCGCGCCGAATCCGCGCACCAGACGGTCCCAGAAGGAGCGATCCATCCGGTCGGACAAGCGCGCGCTCATCCAACTGAACGCGATGATCGTTCGAGCATAAAGTTCGTCGATCCACATTTTATTCTCGAGGAACCGGAACAATTGAGGCTGCGTGAATTCGAGCGGATCAATTTCGGCAGGACGCCGTCCATCTTGGACACCAGCTTTGCGATACATCCAGATACCGAGCGCAACGCCTGCGCCCACGAGAACCAGCGAAAGAAAGAGCGCCGGCTGAATCAGGCGCGCCAACTCGACGCGTGCAGGGCTGCCTGTTAGATAGTCATCCAGCCAGGGCCACGCCGGCGTCAGAACAATGCTGAACAAGATTGCGCAACTCGCGAGGACGACTAAGGGTGTCGTCATGACTGGCGGGCTTTCGTGGGCGCGCCGAGAGGCAGCACGACGGTCGCCGAAGAAGACGAAGATGATTTGCCGCGTCATGTAAAGCGCGGTCAGAACGACGCCCGCCAGCAGCAAATAGTACGGCAAGCGGGACGGCGGCCAATGCGCGGTCACATGCAGGATTTCTTCCTTCGTCCATCCGCCGGAAAAGAATAGCGGCACGCCGCTGAGAGCCATCATACCGACTGCATAAGTTAAAAACGTGACCGGCATCAGCGGGCGCAGTCCACCCATTTTCCGAATGTCCTGTTCGCCGTGGCAGCCGTGAATCACCGAGCCCGTGCCGAGAAACAACAGTGCTTTGAAAAAACCATGCGCCAGCAGGTGCATCATCCCGGCGGCGACGCCGCCCACGCCGAGCGAAACCATCATCAAACCGAGTTGAGAAACAGTCGAATACGCGAGGATGCGTTTGATGTCAGCCTGCGCTATCGCGATTAGCGCGGCCATCAATGCCGTAGTGACTCCAATCCAGACGACGACCGCGAGCGACGAGGTCACGCCGTTAATCGCGCCTAACGAGAATATTGGATACGCGCGCGCCACCAGAAAAACGCCGGCCGCAACCATTGTTGCGGCATGGATCAGTGCGCTGACGGGAGTCGGTCCCTCCATCGCATCCGGCAACCAGACGTGCAGCGGGAATTGTCCGGACTTGCCTACCGCTCCACAGAAAATCAACAGCGCAATAAGAGTGGCACTCGCGCCAAGCATGGCGAGGCCGGTATTTTCCAGACATCCGTTACCCCCATCGTAAAAGAGAAGTGTGCCGCTGCGGCCGTAGAGCCAGAGCAAACCGAGGAAGAATCCCATGTCGCCAATGCGAGTGGTAATGAACGCTTTTTTTGCCGCGGCCGCCGCGCTCGGACGCTCGATCCAGAACCCAATCAGTAAATAGGAAGCCAGACCAACCAGTTCCCAGCAGATAAAGAGAAGAAGCAAACTATTCGAAATAACCAGACCAAGCATTGCACCGGAGAAAAAGGAGAGATAAGCGAAAAAGCGGACGAAATTTTTGTCGCCGGCCATGTAACCGATGCTGAAGGCGAAGATGCATAACCCGACGAGCGTGATCATCATCAGCATGACGGCCGCAAGCGGATCCAGAATCCATCCCAAACGCAGCGCATGATCGCCGAAGGTGAACCAGGTGAAATTTCGAACCCCTCGGAATCCAGGTGCCTGTAGCGTTGGAAGGAACGCAAAGAATGACATTATGAGAACGGCGATTTGTCCAGCGACCGCCAGCACCGCTGCGCTTCTGTGCTGCCTATTTGGCAAGGTCAAGATTGCCAATGAAGCCGCAAACGGAACGGCGGGCATCAACCAGACATGATCGATGATCCAGCGACTCATCCTTTGAGTTGGTCGAGGTGGTCGACGCTCGTTGTGCGGTAGTGCCGATAAACAGCGATTACCAGCGCAAGACCGACTGCAGCTTCAGCGGCGGCAATAGCGATTGAAAAAATCGCGATCATAACGCCAGTGGGTGCCTGCGGCTTCGGGTTGAAATGCCAGAACGCAATGAAATTGAGATTTGCTGCGGCAAGCATCATCTCGATCCCAATCAGAATGAAAATGGCGTGACGGCGGCTCAGGGCTGCAATCAGTCCGGCCGAGAACAGGGCGGCGGACACAATAAGGAAGACTTGAAGCGTTGGTGTCACCGCTTCTCCTCCATCACGAGAACCAGTGCGCCGATCAACGCGGCCGTAAGGAGAAGTCCCACGCACTGCAACGGCCAGACATACCCCGTCATCAACGCTTCACCGATTCGTTTAACGGTGAGTGCTCGAATGTGTGGAGCTACAATGGCAACTGATGGCGTCTTAAGAATTGCCCACGTCAAACCGCCGAATAGACCAACTGCCAGGACTGCACCCCAAAAGTTGGCACCACGATCTTTTCCAAGGTCCCGCCGCGTCAGAAGAATCGTAAAAACAATTAGTACCGCGACCGCACCGACATAGACGAAAACCAGCACCAGGCCAACAAATTCCGCGCCGAGCAGAAAGAAGAGCGCAGCGACTCCGACAAGCGTCACAGCAAAACTCAGTGTCGCGTGCATGAGATTTTGCAGTGTGGCAGCAGCCAGCGCAGCGGCCAGTGTCAGGATTGTGATAAGGGCGAACGCAACGCTGCTCATTCGGCGAAACGATAAACGCGCGGAGCGAATTTCCTTCGCGTGTCGAGTAAGATCGATAGCGCGGCGTAAACAAAGATGATCACAAACAACGACCACAGCCAACCGCGCAAGCCCCGACCTGCGTAATGCCAGACGGCCGCTGCTATGACGCAGGTGAAAGACATTGGCAATATGAATTTCCAGGCAAAATTCATGATTTGATCAACCCTCGTGCGCGGCAAGGTCCCACGGAGCCAGATGTAAACGAAGAGCAGCACGCTCAGCTTCGCGAAGAACCAGATATAAGACGGGATAAATTCCAAGGCGTGCACGGGTGAATGCCAGCCACCGAGAAACAAGGTCGCGGCGAGCCCGGTGATAGCGAACATCCCAATGTATTCCGCCATGAAGAAAGTTGCGTATTTGAACCCGGAATATTCAGTCATATGCCCGGCGACAATTTCCGATTCACCTTCCGGCACATCGAATGGAGTGCGGTTCGATTCCACGAGACCGGATACAAAGAACAAAAGAAACGCAGTTGCACCCCACGGCGTGAAGACAAACCAGCGCGGCACAATGCCAAGCGTGTATCCGGCTTGCGCAGCCACAATCCGATCAGGAGTCAGCGAACCGACCACCATCACCACCGGGAGCACAGTGATAATCAGCGGCAGCTCGTAGCTGATCATTTGCGCTATGGCTCGCATCGCGCCAAGCATCGAAAATTTGTTGTTACTACCCCAGCCGGCCATGAAGACCGCGAGCTCTGTCGTCGACCCGACAGCAAAGAAAAAAAGAATGCCGCCATCGATTGTAAATGGTGTCATGTTTCGGCCATAAGGGATTATCCCAAGGGCTAGAATGGCCGCTGCCGCGATCACAATCGGCGCCAGGAAGTGCACCATTTTGTCTGCGCGCGCCGGGACTATGTCTTCCTTTATCAACATTTTGATGCCGTCGGCCACCGGCTGTAAAAGCCCGAATGGTCCAACGCGATTGGGGCCATAGCGATTTTGCATCCGGCCGAGAATCTTTCGCTCCAACACCGACATGAGAGCGAACAGGGTCAGGAATACAGCCAGAAGCGCGAAAATACTGATTAAACTAGACGCGATCTGGACGACCCAGCCAGGCGCGGCCGTTAGCCACGACAGCAACCAATGCTTGGCATCAACGAAGATTTGGTCGATAGACTTGCTCACGCTGGCTGAAGAAAACCGTTTATTGGTGAGTTAATCAAGACAGAACGCGCAGATGATTTTCATTAAGCCTGCCCGCACTCATTATTTGCCCCGATTGCGCAGAATGCTTTTGGCTTTGCAGGTAGCGCTTGCCGCGGTACGTTCGGCCTGCGCCATGCGAACGCTGGTATTGTTGATCGCCACTTTTTCGGCGAGTCCCGGTTTGATTCAGGGAGCGGTCAAGACTACAGAGAATGCTCCGATCGAAATCACTTCCACCGGGGAAACGACATATGAGCACGGCCTGGCGACGGCGCGCGGCAATGTCGCGATTCACATTGGCAACACTGATATTTACGCCGATTACGCGCAGTACAATCCCACCACGCACGATGTGGAGTTGAGAGGGCACGTGCGAATCTACCGGGATGTGAGCCTCTACGTCGCCGACAGTGGCATTTACAATACTGAGACTAAAAAGATCAGGGCGACCACTGGGCGAACCGAGTCCGAACCTTATTTCCTGACTGGCAGCCAGATGACGTCTATTTCTGACAACGGTTATCTGATACAGAACGGCACGTTTACCACTCACGATTCACCGAAGCCAGACTTCCATCTCCACGCACAAAAGATTCGCGTTTACGAAGGCGATCGTGTGATTTTTCTGAACGTGACCGCATACGTTGGGAAGGTGCCGATCTTTTGGTGGCCTTACCTGTATCAATCGCTCAACCAAGAATTTAGTTTTACTATTTCACCAGCGTACTACAGCACCTGGGGGCCATCGCTTCTCACTCAAGTGGACTTCCCCATCACGGACCACATCCAGGGGCGCCTGCGGCTTGATTATTTTGGTCGCCGGGGACCGGCAATAGGCTTCGACCCAATTATTAATTATGGGAAAGACGAAAGCAGTACCGCAAGACTGAAAACCTTTTTTATTCAGGACCAAAACCCTGAAATAAATGAAACCAACGTTCCGCGGCAGGAAATTTCTGACAGCCGATACCGGCTTACCCTGCAAGATCATACGGATTTTACAGATGACATTTATGGGATCGCCAATCTGACCAAGTTGAGTGACCAATACGTGATGCAGGACTTCTACCAAGGGGAGTTCCGCGTCGATCCCGTTCCAGACAACGTGCTGGCTGTGACAAAAACCGATCCTTTTTATACTCTCACTGCGATCGAGCGTTTTCAGGCGAACGAATTCTTCACTACAACAGAACGTTCGCCGGAAGTTGTATTAGACATCAAACGTCACGCCCTTTTTGGCGGACCTGTTTTTTACGAGGGCGAAACCGGCTTTGCCAATTTACGACTACAAAACCCCGAGGGTTCAGGCTTCGAAAATTACGGCACGTATCGTTTCGATACCTTTCATCAACTAACTCTTCCAGAGACGTACTTTGGGTGGCTCTCAATCGTGCCGCGGGTTGGCTATCGCGGAACCTATTACGGCAAGACCTGGGACTTGGGATCGACGATTTTCGTACCACCATCAAACCCGCTCGAGCCTAATTTTATTCTTCCGCCTCCGACGCTCGCGAACCCAGTCAAGTTCGACGGAGACACATTTCGTTCGGTCTTTGACACAGGTGCCGAAGCGTCATTCAAGATCTCACGTACGTGGGAGAATGTGCAAAGCCGCGCGTTCGGGCTAGACGGACTCATGCACGTATTTCAACCGTTCACGGACTTTTCTTATGTGAAAGAGGACGGGCCTAACCCAACAGCCATTTTGGGGTTTGATCGGTATCTACCTTCGACCCAGCCACGGGCACTTGACTTTCCCCAGTTCACCAGCATCGACTCGATCGATGATTGGACGGTTTGGCGCGTCGGCGTTCGCAACCGTCTGGAAACGCGACGCGACGACAGAACAATAACCTGGCTGGAAGTCGACAGCTTCGTTGATGTGCAATTTGAGAACCCCTACCAGCCCACGGATTACTCAAACCTCGTCAACAACATCCGCTTTACGCCACTGCCCTGGATGTCCCTCACGGTTAACTCTCAAGTGCCGGCTTTCGCCAAAGGCTTTACCGAGGTCGATACGGTCGCAACCGTTCAACCGCTAGCCAGCCTGCAACTAAATGTTGCGCACCGGTATTTGAACAGTAATCCCTTTTTCCAGAACAGTAGTTTGTTCGTCGTTGGTGGATATTATCGCCTCAGCGACAACTGGGGCTTTGGAGTTGAGGAACAATATGAAGCTACGACCGGTCTTCTCGAGGAACAGCGGTATTCTGTTTACCGAGATCTCACTTCCTGGGTAGCCTCGCTCGGGGGAGTGATAAGGGATAACTCTGGCGTAAAGGAATACGGTCTCCTGTTCACCATAACGCTCAAGGCTTTTCCGAAACTTGGATTCGATTTGAACTTCGATCCTTACTCCCAAGGACAATGAACGAAAACGCGCGAACAATGCCCGATCACCCGGATTTGTTCGGGCACTTGTGCTGGAGTTAGTTCGCCCGCACCATTCCTTCGATCATGGACCTTGCAATCATCGGTTCCGGGTACGTTGGCCTTGTGACTGGCGCCTGTTTCGCCGACGTCGGGCACAACGTCATTTGTGTCGACAATGACGCGCAGAAAATTGAACAACTCCAAACCGGCCACGTGCCAATCTATGAACCCGGGCTTGAAGAAATAATTCATCGGAACGTCTCGGCACAGCGTTTGCGTTTCACCGGTAGCATACAGCAGGGCGTCGACAATTCGCAGATCGTCTTCATCGCCGTTCCTACTCCACAGCAACCCGATGGCGACGTCGATCTCAGCTTTCTGGAAAAAGTCGCTCGTGAAATCGCGGGTGTCTTAACGGATTACCGCGTGATCGTTGACAAGAGCACAGTGCCTGTGAAAACCGGCGAAAAAGTGGCCGAATCAATCAAAAGGTATAACCGCCACGGCGCGTCCTTCGACGTAGTCAGCAATCCTGAATTTCTGCGCGAAGGCTGCGCGGTAGCCGACCTGATGAAGCCGGACCGCATCGTGATTGGAGCCCAAAGCGAACGCGCCATCGACCTCATGAAGAAGATTTATGAGCCGTTTATGGCACCGATTCTGGTGACTGATATCAACAGTGCCGAGCTCATCAAACATTGCGCGAATTCATTTCTGGCGCTGAAAATTTCGTATATCAACGCGGTTTCGGTGATTTGCGAGTCCAGCGGCGCGGATGTTGAAAAAGTCGCCGACGGAATCGGGATGGACCACCGAATCGGCCGTGATTTCCTTAATGCTGGAATAGGATACGGCGGTTCCTGTTTTCCCAAAGACATTGCTGCCTTCATCACGATCAGCGAGCGGCTCGGTGTTCCGTTTAATTTGCTCAAGGAAGTGCAGCGCATTAACAATGCCCAGAAAGAGCGTTTTTTAAACGCGATTCGGGAAACGCTGTGGGTGCTGCGGGAAAAGCGAATTGCAGTGTGGGGTCTCACATTTAAGCCGGATACGGACGATCTTCGTTCGTCTGTGGCAATAGAGTTGGTGGCAGACCTGCTTCGTGAAGGAGCACATGTGGTTGCCTACGACCCAAAGGGCATGCAGAAAGCAGGCGCGATCAAAACGATTGCCGACGCCGAATTTGCATCGTCCGCCCTTGAAGCAGTGAGTGATGCTGAAGCGCTAGTCATCGCCACGGAATGGAACGAATTCGCCAATGTGGACCTTGCAGTTGTAAAAGAAAAAATGAGAACGCCAATCGTCTTCGACGGGCGAAATTTGTTAGACCCTGAAACGATGGGCCGTCTGGGATTTCACTATCATTCGATTGGACGCGCCAGTGTAAAGCCGCAATAAGGCCTTTTCAGAATATGGCGCGGCTTTCTGCTCGCCGAATTGCAGTCAACGCACTTCGCGCGTGGCGAAAAGAAAAGCGCTTTGCCGATTCGATTATCTCGGAATCTCTCGCGAAGGCGGACCTGACCGAATCGGATCGTGCGTTTGCATTTGAACTTTTTCACGGTGTCGTGCGCAATTTAAGTTTGCTGGATTTTTGGATCGGCTGCCTGCGCAGTTCGCACATTGATGGCGATCTTCGCGATGTTCTGCGACTCGGCTTGTATCAGCTTTTTCTTCTCAAGACAGCTCAACACGCGGCAGTTCATGAGACTGTGGAGCTCGTTCCACAAAGACATCGGCCGATCGTTAATGGCATCCTCCGGGCTGCAATACGGCGTCAGAGCGAGTTACTCGCCCGTGCCGATGCGCAGCCTTTCTATGTTCGAGCGTCACATCCGCAATTTCTTGTTGAGCGCTGGGTGCAACTCTTCGGCAAGCAACACGCAGAAGGCCTCTGCAAATGGAACAATCTTCCCGCTCCGATCTACGGACGAATTAATCAACTGAGAATCGATCGAGAGGAATTCCTCCAGCTTTATCCAGAGTCTCGCCCGCTGAGCCGTAGTTCCAGCTTTGTCGAATTTTCCGTGATACCGACGGCGGCTATCAGCCGAGGCCACTGCTACATTCAAGATCCAAGCACTGCGATTATGTGTCAGATTCTGAATCCCAAGCATGGAGAAAAGATCCTCGATGCGTGCGCCGCTCCAGGTGGGAAAACAGGGTACATCGCGCAACTGTTGAAAAACCGCGGAACAATCATCGCGTGCGATCGCGACCCAAAGCGACTGCAAATTTTGGAGGAGAACATGGCACGTCTCGGCGTCGAGATCGTCCGCACTTTCGGCCACGACTGGACACGCGGCCACCTCCCTGCAGAGATCGCTTCGATGGCCCCATTCCATCGCATCCTGATTGACGCGCCTTGCAGCAATACTGGAGTAATGCGACGACGTTTGGACGTTAGATGGCGATTACAACTGGCCGATTTCTGCCACATGCAACAGCGCCAGCTGGAAATAGTGCGTGCGGTCATCCCATTATTAGGGCCGAAGGGTGTACTTGTTTACAGCACATGCAGCCTTGAGCCAGAAGAAAACGAGCAGGTAGTGCAACAAATTCTGGCCGACACATCCACCCTCCGCGTAGAAGAGGAGAAGTATTCTTTCCCGTTCCGAGACGGTTTCGATGGCGCTTTCGCGGCAAAATTCATTCGAAGCCCATAAACGCAGCCCCAAGTTGCGTCTGGCGACGCCGGTGGAATGATAAGGGCTTATGCACGACGCCCGGTTTGATAAACTCGCGAAACTTCTGGTAGAATATTCCACCCGCCTCAAACGGAATGAAACCGCCCTGATCGAGGCATTCGATATTCCAGACGAAATGACCGTCGCGCTGATACGCGCGGTGCGGAAAGCGGGCGGAGTGCCATTTGCACAGACCTATCACGCCGGAGTAAACCGCGCGCTGGCGCTGGAAGCTTCCGACAGACAGCTAAACCTCATCGCGGGCCACGAACTGGCGCGAATGAAAAAAATGGATGCGTATATCGCAGTACGCGGCAGCAACAATATCACGGAGCTATCTGATGTGCCTCCGGCGACAATGAAATTAATCGCCCGGAAAATGCGGCCGGTGCAGGATCAGCGAGTCAAAAGAACCAAATGGGTGGTGCTGCGCTGGCCAACACCGTCCATGGCACAACTTGCTGGAATGAGCACTGAGGCGTTCGAAGATTTCTATTTCGAAGTCTGCACGTTGGATTACCGGAAACTCCTGCCGGGCATGAAGGCGCTCCATCGCTTGATGGAAAAGACCGATCGAGTCGAAATTAAAGGTCATGGCACGGACCTCAATTTTAGCATCAAGGGAATTCCAGCAGTGATCTGCGGTGGCGATCGTAATATTCCCGATGGCGAAGTGTTCAGCTGCCCCGTGCGAGATTCGGTTGAGGGCCACGTGACGTTTAGCGCGCCGAGCATTTATCAGGGGATCGCCTTTGATGGCATTCGTCTCGAATTCAGAAACGGAAAAATCGTTGATGCGACGAGCAACGAGACGAAAAAACTGAACAAGATTCTCGATTCAGATCCGGGCGCGCGTTATACCGGCGAATTTTCGCTCGGGTTTAATCCGCGCATTTTACATCCCATGCGGGACATTTTGTTCGATGAAAAAATCGCAGGGTCATTTCATCTGACCCCCGGCCAAGCTTACGAGGAAGCCGACAATGGAAACCGAAGCCAGATCCATTGGGATATGGTAAGCATCCAGCGTCCTGAATACGGCGGTGGAGAAATTTATTTTGACGGCAAGCTGATTCGAAAAAACGGAGTGTTTCTTCCGAAGCAACTGCGTTCGCTAAACTGGCGCTGAACTGCGCAGCACTCTCCCTGTAGCGAAGAGCTTTCGTCCGGTCAGGCTCGCTTTGGAGCGTTAACCGGGTTCAGGTGCATCATGCCGATGTCGCCGCCTTCGCCGAGCTCGAGATTTGCTATCTCGAACATGGGAGCTCCTTCGGCTGGGGCGGGCCCGGCACCTGGCAACTGAACGGCCACCTGCTTGGAATTCGAGTTTAGTATAACGGAGGCTATTTCAAGTGAGGGTGCAAACTCAAGCGTGGTAATCTGAAATGGCACCGTGATAAGGACAGATGCCCGTCCCTGTCGCGATGGCGTGAGTTGCACTGGCGCCGTGTCAGAATTAGGAACCACTTGCAATCCCGCGACTGCAAATGACGGCAAACCACCAGGCGTGGGCCTCTGCTGCTGGGACGGAACCATTCGGATCGTGCCGAGGGCTCCTGAGGCGGGTTGAATCTTTGCTAGTTCGAAGCTGACCTGCAAATTCAGAGCGGACTGGGGCTGCTGAGGCGACGGCAACCGCATTGTGACCAGCTTCGATATAGGACGCACTTTTAAGGCGCCCATCTTAAAACTGGGCGTCAACTGCATGGCAGCGATCTCGAACGAGAAAGTAAGCTGCACGGATGTTTGCATCGCGCCAGGTGGTTGTTGCGGTTTGGCCATCGGCGGCGCCGGGGCTTTGTTTACGGGAGCGGTTGGGATTTGGGTTGTTTCAGGCATGATTGCGGGTGTTGTTGTTGGCGGAAATACAGGCTCTACGGACGCGGTCCTTGGTGAATCAGAGGTGAACCTGGCAGCTCGTCCGCGCGCTGGAGCCGGAATTACCGGGGTTGGAATTACAGTCGGAACCGTTTCGTCGGGCACTGGCTCCAAGACTGGTTCCTCCAGGCTAATCGACTCAGCGGGAAACTCTGTCAACGTTGTGGTGGCAGGCAATACGACCTCCCCATCTCGCGAGATCTCAACAGGGTTCTCAGGAAAAGATGCAGTTTCTGTCGCATCTTCGAACATATCGCTCGCCCCATGTTTGGGCCATATGATTTGCTCAACGGTTTCGGGAATCTCGGCAGACGCTTGCGGCGCTGCCGCAATGAGTTCGGCTGATTCACCGATCGCTGAAACTCCGACCATTTTGGGCGTCTCTGAGCTATCCTTATGCAAACTCTCTCCGTTCTCCGCCGCTTGTTCCATAACCGGCCCGACGGCTGATTCGGCCTCTGATCCAATAAGCGACACCTCGCGGTCTGGTTCTTCCATCTGGTAGGCCGAACCTCGTGACGGGTTCGCTCTTAGGCCCTTGGTCAGATCAAGGTCACCACTCAGGTTGCCCGAAGGAACAACGCTGTGTCGCAACGACGGTTTCGACGCCCTTAATTGCAGCGAAATCTGACGGGGTCCTCCGACAAAGCCGTTGCCCTGTAAAGCCTTCCTTTGTGGTGATGTCGATGTCGATCTCGGCTTAAACACGGCGGGCGTGGCCGCAGAGGGCGCCCGCGAGTAACTTGGCACGTCAAAGACGTAGCGGCGGCGAAAAGTTGGCACGATCACCCAGGCGAGTATGAGCAGCGCTGCTAAGAGTAGTCCGCCGACAATCCAGATTCTGCCTCGTGTCACAATGCTGGACGGCGCAGCTTTGGCAGGCACGATTCCTATGGCGGGACTCGCGGAAACGCTCGGTTGTGTAACGGCCGCCTGACTATTCTGCTCCTTGGTGGCAGGCGATGTTTGCGGCGATTCAGATTGTGCAACCGCCGTCTGATTATTCTGCGTCTGGGTAGTAGGCGATGTCTGCGGCGATTCGGCAGGCACGGCCGCTGCTGTCGAGTCGCTGGTACCTGATGCCACAGAGGCCGATTGTTCGGCCTGGGCGGCTGTTGCCGGGGATGCTTCGGTGGAGGCGGAGGTTGGCGTCTGCTCAGTTGTTGATCCCGTGCTGGTCGTGCCCAATCCAGTATTTGCCGCGTTCACCGTCGAGTTCAAAGCAAACGATTCATTCTTCGAAGTGTCGCTTTGGCCGTTGGCAGCAAAAACCTTGTCTGGAATAGGACTCGGCTCCACCGCCGGACTCCCTTCAGCCTGGGCTGCCTCGAACGCGGGCGTCGGCATGGTCGCAGCAGCCGGCCTTTGTATCCAACCAACGTCGTAAAAAGCGTCCGCAAAAACGCTGTTCAGCGTCGACGAATAAATCTTGTTGGCCGAAGCAGTCCAATCAGCGGCTTTCTCTGGATTGTTATGTTGAAATTCCCAAGCCGCTTGGGCGTAATACAATGCAGGCGTGTCTCCGGTAAATTGAAATTCATCCATCATCGCGTGTGCGCGGCTCTCTTTTCCTTCGAGCAAAAGCGTCATGTAAATCTTGAATTTGATGAGCTCGGCCGCCTGATTTTTATCGCCTCCAGGGGTGCGGTTATACAACGCTTCGAAACGGTCGCGCGCTTTGGCGTAGTCCTTCTTCTTAAAAGGAATTTGCGCCAGATTGTATTGTGCCTCGCGGAGTTTCGGATCCAGTCTGGCGGCCTTCTTAAATGCCGCTTCGGCCTGGTCGAACTGCTCCTGCTGCATCAGAATCTCTCCACGCAAATTAATCGTTGCCGCCTGGTTCGGGTCGGCCTGATCCGCTTCGTCGACCAGTTTAAGGGCCGTTGCCAGATCGCGCTGGCGTAATGCCTGCTGTGCCTGTTCGAACTTCGAACGAGCAGCGGCTTTTGTTTTTTCCGAGCGCTCAGCGGCCGTCATCAGCGGCAACGAAGGCCGCGCTTCGCCGACCGGCTTTTCCAGCCATCCAACTTCGTAAAGTGACTCCGCAAAAAGCTTGTTCAATTGCGGCGGAAAGTTCTTTTCCGCGGCGCTGATCCAATCTTTCGCTTCCTTTTGATTCTTTTTTTGGAGCGCGACAGCGGCCTTCACGTAATTAACTGCCGGCGTGTCAGGTGAAAGCTCCAACTTGGACTGGATGGAATCGACCATGTCGTCTTTCCCCTGCAGAAGATACGTGAGCAGGATTTTGTATTGGATCAGCTGCGAAGCTTCTTTTGCCAGATCGGATCGACCACTGGAAAGAAGCTGCTCGAAGCGGTTCCGGGCTTCAGTCCAATCTTTCTTGAGAAACGGGATCTCCGCCATATTGAAGCGCGCGTTCCAAAACTTGGGATCGATTCGGGCAGCCTCCTGTAGTGCTGCCTCTGCCTGATCGTAGTTGCCCTGACGCATCAGGATCACGCCGCGCAAGTTCTTCGACGCGGCAAGATCAGGTTGGCGAGCATCGATGGCATCCAGTTGCTTGAGCGCTTCCGTGAACTTGTTCGAATCGAACGCACGGAACGCTGCGTTGTACATTTCCTCCAGCTCCGCTTTAGTTGGGGCGACATTTTCCGCTCCCAACAAATCTGCGACGAATAACCTAAGCACCAGCGCGGCGACCGCCGCCATCCCCCATAGTCTCATGAAGTAGCGATTGAAACCCTATTCAGCGCATCTGACAAGTGGAAAGTTGATTCACTGGGTCGATTTTTCAGTTGCCTTCGGAAAAATCAGACGCGCACGAATGGCTAAGGCGCGACCAACCCGTGCGGCCCGTGAATCAACTATTTAGATTCGCTACGATCCGTAATCCTTCCAGGGTAAGGTTGGGATGAATCACACCTATCTTCGGCAAGCGTCGCGCGATCAGTCGCGCGTAGCCACCGGTGGCTACGATGTGAACTTTTTTTTGCGGAAATTGCTCCACCTTAATTTGGGAGAGGATTTCGTGAACTAATCCGCGATAGCCGAACACGGCCCCCGACAGCATCGCCTGGACCGTCGATTTACCGATCGCGCGTCGCGGCTCCTTCAATGAAAGTTTCGGCAATAGCGCCGTTTGCTGATAAAGAAAATTAGTCATCGCTTCAAGTCCTGGCGCAATCACACCCCCAATGTAAGCCCCACGCCCAGAAACGATGTCAAATGTCACTGCCGTACCGAAATCCACCACGATCGCCGGAAAGCCGTAAAGTGCTACGACCGCCGCTGCGTTCGCCAGCCGATCTGCGCCAATGGATCGCGGATTAGGGTAATCAATCTTGACGCCCAATTTCAACTTCCAATCCAGCCAGATTACATTCGTCTTCCCGGCAGCTTGCAAAATTGCCGAGTTTTTTGCCGGCACTACCGATGAGACGACGATCTTCCCCACATTTCGTTTCCCAAGAAGTCGTGCAACCACGCCGGTTGAAAGCTTGCCGGTAGGGATTCGCGTCGGCGCGAAGACTCGCGTTTTCGATGCAAACGCAAATTTTGTAAAGGAATTGCTGATATCGATCAATAGATAATCGGAGCGACGCGCCACGCTCAAGATGCAGACACCAACGTCACCCGCCGTCAAGCATCTTGCCCATCGACCGCGCCTTGCGGTGTAAAGGCGCGTGTCCTCACGCGCAGCTGCGGATCCATGTCTGCTGCTGCCGCTGAGGACAGCCGGCGCTACAGCAAATTCATCCGGGGCGGCACGCGAGTAAGCTGGTTCCTGCTTGGCTTGCGACCCACTTTCGCAACGCGTAGCATCGCGTTGTGAGAAAACTCGTGCATCGCCCACGTCGTTTGCGGCGTTCGCCTGCTCTGCGAAACCTCGTGCGCGAGACACATTTGAACGCTCACAATTTCGTTTTGCCGCTGTTTGTAAGTGAAAAAGTGCAGAAGCGCCGGCCGGTCCCCAGTATGCCAGGGGTTTTTCAGATATCCGCAAAGGAGGTTATTGATGAAGCCCATGCCGCTCAGGACCTAGGGCTTCAGGCAGTTTTGCTTTTTGGAATCCCGGAACAAAAGGACGAACAAGCTAGCGGCGCCTATGCTGAAAACGGAATTGTCCAAAAAGCGCTGAGAGCCATCAAATCAAAATGTCCGGACCTTGTCGCGATCACGGACGTTTGCCTGTGCGAGTACATGAGCCATGGCCACTGTGGCGTAACACGCATCGACGGAAATCATTTCCATGTTCTCAATGACGAGACTCTTGAGTTGTTAGCAAAGACGGCTCTCTCTCACGCGGCTGCTGGCGCGGACATTGTGGCGCCTAGTGACATGATGGACGGTCGCGTCGGCGCGATTCGCGAGGCGCTCGATTCCCGAGGCTTCGATCAAACTGCGATCATGAGTTATGCCGCCAAATTTGCATCGGCTTTTTACGGGCCATTCCGTGAGGCAGCCGAGAGTCCCCCGCAGTTTGGCGATCGCCGGTCGTACCAGATGGATTTTGCGAACGCCAATGAAGCCCTGCATGAGGTAGCACTGGATGTCGACGAAGGAGCGGACATTGTGATGGTCAAACCCGCCTTGCCTTACATGGACATCTTGTGGCGAGTCCGTGAACGTTTTGGTGCGCCGACCGCCGTATATCACGTCAGTGGCGAGTACGCGATGGTCAAGAGCGCGGTCGAGAAAAAACTCCTGAACGAACGCGATGCGGTCCTTGAGATCATGACTGCGCTTAAGCGGGCCGGGGCGAATATCATTGTCACATATTGGGCACGCGAACTCGCGAGATGGCTGCGAGAGTAAAACGCGCCGGCGGCGAAACTGAGAGACACGCCAGACTAAAGCGCCTGGCGTTTCTATGGGCGCAAGCGCAAGGGTATTCGGCGTGCGCGATGGAAGTAAGTTTGCCAAAATGCAGGTATCGTGCTGACGTCGCAGCGTATCGGCTGGCAGCTAAGAAAATTGGATCGACAGCGATTTTTGAGTGCAAGCAGGCGCTCTGCGATTTGCGGCGAGATAATTGTCAGAGCAATGCTGCCCGCCAGCGGCTCGAAACGATTTGCGAGCGCCGCCAGCTGCTCGAAATGCGCCTCCGCACACATTATCCGAACCTGCGGAACGGTGATTCCCTATTTCCTGAGTTCGATTTGCCTGATTTCACTGCAATCGGCCACCGTGGGTACGCGCGACTGTTGCGTGAGCTGCGCGCCATCCAAAATCGTCTCTATGATTGCACCAAGTTCGACAAATTGCTTCGCTATCGCTGCGCGAATTTGTATTTCATCGTTCTACCGAAGCATTTGTTCCGCGATTCGGAAATTCCTGTCGGTTGGGGCGCTCTGGTGGAAGCCGACGGGGCGCTTACACTCACGCGCAAACCAGCCTGGCACGAAACAACACCCGAGTACCACGTTCAGTTCTTGCACCGAATCGCTGTGGCCGGGACACGAATCATCAATCGAAAATTGGAAATCACATTCGACGACATTGTAGCTCGGAGCCTCGATCGTCCTGCCCGCCGTGGCCTTGGGGAAAGCGGAGAATCCCCGCGCTTGCGTCCCTGGCCAAGCTAGGCTGGCATGAGCAAATTGTGCCCGGTCATCGCCTTCGGTTGCGGCAGTCCAAGCAAAAACAGAAGAGTTGGAGCGACGTCCGCCAGAATTCCGTCTTCGCACCGAAATCGTGCAGCATCGCGAGCGACGTAAATGAAATGCACAAGGTTGCTCGTATGCGCCGTATTTGGGGAACCATCAGCGTTGCGCATCTGCTCGCAATTGCCGTGGTCGGCGGTTACAATGGCTTTGCCGTCAAGCTCGAGAAGTTTCGGGACGATTCGCGCCATGCATTTATCCACGGTTTCAACAGCTTTAATGCCGGCTTCGACCACGCCGGTGTGGCCAACCATGTCGGGGTTGGCGAAGTTAACGATGATCAGATCGTAATTCCCCATTCGCTGGAGCAGTTCATCAGTGACTTCAAACGCGCTCATTTCCGGTCTCAAATCATAGGTGGCAACCTTTGGTGAAGGCACCAGTTTGCGGTGCTCGCTCGCAAACGGCTTCTCGATGCCGCCGTTAAAAAAGTAAGTCACGTGCGCGTACTTTTCCGTTTCAGCGATGCGCAACTGCCGTTTGCCGGCTGCGCTGACGACTTCGCCCAGGATGTCGGCGAGCTCTTCCGGCGCAAAAATGAACGGCGAAGAATAAGTCACATCATATTGCGTTAGCGTGACAAAATCGACTTGAGGCCACACCTCGCGGTCGAAGCCATCGAAATCCTTCAGCAAAAATGCCTGCGATAACTGGCGGGCACGATCCGCGCGGAAATTGAAAAATAAGACCACGTCACCATCACGTACCCGCTGCTCGTTTGCGTGCGAAAAAACTAGTGGCGGCATGAACTCATCGGTTTTGTCGTTTTTATACTGGTGATCGACAGCCGCCGAGGGCGAGGACTTGCAGATTTCGCCGCGACCGAGAACAATTGCGTCCCACGCCTTTTTGGTACGGTCCCACCGGCGATCGCGATCCATCGCAAAATATCGCCCGACAACGGTGACGATTTGCGCGCCGCTTTTCTCGAGTTCTTTCTCGCAGGTTTTTAGATAAGCGGCCCCACCGGTCGGTGACGTGTCCCGCCCGTCCGTGAAAGCGTGGACGTAAATCTCCGTAACGCCAGCGTCATGCGCCGCATTGGCAATCGCAATCATGTGCAAATAATGGCTGTGCACACCGCCGTCAGAAACCAACCCAAGCAAATGAAGCCGGTGACCGCGCGCTTTGCTAAAGGTTTCCTGCAAAACTCGGTTACGCGTTAGTTCGCCCTCTTTAATTGCCTTGTTAATTCGCGTCAGGTCCTGATAAACGATCCTGCCGGCTCCGAGGTTGAGATGCCCGACTTCGGAATTGCCCATTTGTCCTTCCGGCAGACCAACGTCGCCTCCGCTTGCGCTCAATTTGGAGCCTGGATAATCCTGGTAGAGCTTGTCATGAAATGGAGTCGACGCGAGAAGGGTCGCGTCACCGTTTTCCTTGCGCTTTTCCTTGCCGCCCGGATTAATGCCCCAGCCGTCGCGAATGATCAGCATTACAGGACCAGCCATACGTCGCGCACTTTGGCGATGAATAACAGGATCGACAAGCGGTTCTTTATTCGGCAAAGCGCAGATAGGGAACGCAAGCGGACAAATTCAGATCGCATATGTGATCAAAATTCGTTTGTCCCCGGCTTCGTTTTCTATTTGCAGCTCATTTGCGGCGGTCATAGACCGCCGTTACAGGGAAGGTAATGAAGTGGCGTAACCAGTTGCTGGCACTTTTTTGTCTCCTCGCTTTTGCTGGTGTGGGTGTTCTTTACATTCAGCACTGGGTAATCCGGAAGCCTTTCGGAATTATTTTGTTTGTTGGAGAAGGGCTTAGCCCTGCCCGGCTTGCCCCTACCCGCGCCTACGCCGCTGGAGCGGGCACACGCCTGAACCTGGATTCAATGGCTCATGCTGCTTTGGTGATGAATTATTCAAAGGATTTCGCCGCTCCTGATCAAGCAGCTGCGGCAACCGCGATTGCGACCGGTCAAAGAGTAGCCAATCGCACCGTTGCGATCAATGTCGACGGGAACGCGATCAAGAGCATTGTCGAATTAGCCCGGGAATACGGACGGGCCACGGGACTCATAACGGACACAAAGCTCACCGACCCGACGAGCGCAGCTTTTTACGCACATCCCGCTGACTCCAGCGATGCCGAGAAGATCGCTACCGAGTTTGTGGACCGGGGAAACATCGACATAGCAATGGGTGGCGGCGAGGCCCAGTTCCTTCCTGTAAGAAAGGGCGGAGAGAGACAGGACGGTCGCGATCTTTTGCTCGAGCTCCGTGGCAACGGGTTCGATATTGTTCGAACCCGAGGTGAGCTCGACGCGATTCCGGCGTGGCGCCGCCCGAAACTGGTCGGCGTTTTTGGTAAAGAGGATCTCGCGTTTATGAACCAGGTGGAAGAAAGAAGTCAGCAGCCGAGCCTATCGGACATGGTGCGGCGAGCAATCCAATTACTCCAGTACAATGTTGGCGGGTATTTGCTGGTAGTTGATGCAGGATTGATGCGAAGAGCAGCGCTGGAAAACAACGGGGAGCGAACCCTTGGTCAAACCGTTGAACTAGACCGTGCAGTGGGCGTTGCGCGAAGTTACGGAGGAGAAAGATCGACCATCGTAGTGTGCGGCGATGTCGCGATCGGTGGATTGAGCTTGAACGGATTTCCTTTTCGCAAAGATAGCGGCATTGCGCTGTTAGGTTTCAATTCTGCCGGACAGCCTTGGATTACCTGGGCAACAGGACCTAACGGCGCCAAATCGTACGGAGCCGCGAAAATACCAGGCGGACCAGACGAAAATCCGAGCAAACAATCGCCAACGGAACAGCCGGAGCCGGCGGCATTTTACACAAAATCGGCGTTGGTAACTGTTGAAGATGTCGTAGCGTTTGGAAACGGTCCGGGAACAGAGGCCCTGCAAGGCGTGGTGGAGAGTACCGCAGTTTTCAACATTCTGCGTGACGAGTTCTGATAGACTTTGTAGCCACGAGCGCTGACCGCGGCTTAACGCGGATGGGAAACGCCACGAGCCCCAGTCAACCACCTGGGCTCCAGTTATTTTGGCGCTTCGTGGTACGGCAAACCGAGCTCATACAGCGCTATCTCTTGTTCCAACTCCCTGGCTAACCAGCTATCGCCCTGCACCTGTGCTAGCCGCCTCGCTGCCCGACCACTTTCAATTGCTTTTTGAAATTGCCCGGCTTCTGCATACCCGGCGGCCAACGTGCGCAGGATAAGCGCGTTGCCGCCTCCCGAAAGTTGATCAGCTTGCCGGGCAAGTTGAATCGACCTGGCCGCGTTGCGGAATGACGCGTCCGAACACGTCGCCAGCAACCAGGCCAAATTATTCAGAGCCGAAACGGATTGAGGAGAAATTCCCAAAGCTTTTTCGTAATGCTGGATAGCCTCGGCAGACTTGCCTCTTTCATCAAGGGCAATGGCCAGGATCGTGTGACAGTCTGAGTTGTCTGGCCGAATCAATAGCGCAGCCCGGCAATGCTCGATCGCAGCGTCGAGTTGTCCTTTCTCAAGCAGAGCATGGCCGAGACCATAGCGAGCAAGAAAGTAGTCGGGCCGTATTGCCAGCGCTTTTTGATAGTGAACGATCGCATCGTCGATTCGCTTCTTCTGAAGTAGAGCGTTAGCTAGAGTTACCTGGGCATCCGGATCATTCGGTTGCTTCGCGACCGCCTTGTCGCAATAGAGGATCGCCTCATCTACTTCGCCTTTCCTTAACAGGGCGCTGCCAAGATTGTAATCGGCATCCCAAAAGTCAGGCTGCATTTTCAGCGTAGTCCGGTAATGCGCAATCGCCTCATCGAGCTGTCCTTTTTCGAACAACGCGATGCCCAAATTATTGTGAGCCATCCAGCAGCCAGGATTTCTCGTGAGAGTGGTGCGCCAGAGCGTTTCGATATTGCCATACATTGCGGCTTGTCGCCGCGTCAGCGTCGCCAACAGCGCCACCATACAGAGGACCGCGCTTAAGATGAACGTGCGCCTGTTCTTAAACGTGTCAGCTAAGTTGATCAGGCCGGCAGACACCAGGGCGATCGGGCCGATACAGGCGAGGTACTGATAATGATCGGCTACAAACGTGTAGCGAAATGTGTAAAGCATGATGAACCCCAGCACCGGACTCAGAGTGGCAATGAAAAATGCGGCTGCGACCTCAACACTTCGTCCGACATACCGACGCAGAAAATAGATTGCCACGCACAAGATCAATCCTGCTAACAACCAGACATAGTTGAGAAATTGAGTCGGCGCGATATCCCATCGCGGGTAAATAAATGTCAGGTTTGATGGCCAGATGAGTTTGCTCAGATAAAACCAAACGGCCCGGCTTGCTACCAGGACTCGCTCGATCGGGGTCAGGAACGTAAAAACGGCGCGGTTGGTTCCCTGGTGGTAACGCTCCCACCACAGTGCCAACCCGCCCATGGCCAGGCCGAGAACAAGAAAAGGTATAATCTGAAAAATTCGCTTCCAACCAATGGGTTTATTCTGCAGCCACAAAATAAAAAACAATGCTGCAGGCAGTGTGCACGCCGTTGTCTTAGCCGAAAGCGCCAGTAGATAAAGAATCAGGGCCAGCCCATAAAACGGCCACGGGCGTTTCGTTCGTTCGTCAACAAATGCAATCCACGCAAGCAGGGTCAGCAAAAAGAAAAAGGCCATCAGCACATTTTTGCGTTCCGTGATCCATGCGACCGATTCCACCTGTACTGGATGCAGCGCAAAAATTGCTCCAGCCAACCATGCTCCCGGTACCTTTAACCGAGCTACCACCGCCCAAACGAGCAGGGCATTGGCAACATGCAGTACAAGATTGACCCAGTGATAACCCGTTGGGTTCAGTCCCCAGAGCGCGTGTTCGACGCGAAACGAGGTATACACCAACGGGAAATACTGCGATGGCGAATCGAGTGAGAACCAGATTCGTCGTAGGCCGTCAGGCGCCGTTAACAGCTCATTATTTGTGATGTAAACGTCGTCATCCCAGAGAAACCCGCCATTCCAGGCGGGCCGATAAACGAAAATCGTCACACCCGCCAAAAGGAGAGCAAGAATGAATGCCCGACCGCGGGAAGAAAAAAGTCGCCTGGCGATTTCATGCATAGGCTACACCCCGGTCACGCAACTCGATGCCCTTGAACCACAAAGCACTTGAAGGAGCGGCTGATTCAAATGCCCGAGTTGCAACCTCGCGTTTCTCGTCGGAATAGCAGCGTTTGTGACTCATAACATTGGCGATAGCGGCAAGGCTTTACGTGCCGGGTGGTGGATTCTGGCCGTAATCGTTTTTGGCGTCGTTCTTGCCATCAGGATTCGACTACTTGGAATTCCACTTGAGCGTGACGAAGGCGAATACGCTTATGCCGGTCAACTCATTTTGCAAGGTGTTCCACCGTATAAGCTCGCTTACAATATGAAGTTCCCGGGCACTTATGCCGCCTACGCGGTGATCATGCCGATCCTTGGCCAAACGGTCACGGGAATTCATCTGGGGCTACTCTTGGTAAATGCAGCCACCGTTGCCCTCATCTTTTTTCTAGGCCGGCGACTAATGAACTCAACCGTGGGACTTGTGGCGGCGATGAGCTACGCAGTGCTCTCTGTAAGCCCATCGGTGCTGGGGTTTGCCGGCCACGCAACACATTTTGTCCTGCTCCCCGTGCTCGCTGGAACGTTACTTTTGTTCAACTCGACAGGTCGACATCCGTTGGCACGCCTATTCGGGAGCGGGTTGCTCTTTGGCTCCGGGCTGTTAATGAAGCAGCCGGCACTCCTTTTCGCTTTGTTCGGCACGATTTATCTCGTCTGTAGCGATCTTCACCGCCGAGCCCGAGTTAAAGAAATTCTCGTCCGGGACCTTACCTTCATTGCAGGTGTGGTTCTTCCGTTAGGAATTACCTGTTTTATTCTCTGGCGAATCGGCGTATTCGGCAGATTTTGGTTTTGGACAATCGATTATGCACGTCAATACAGCAGCCTAGTTTCTCTCAGCCAGGCGCAGCAGCTTTTTGCATACAGCACAAGGGAGGTAATTTTAGCCGGCTGGCCTATTTGGGTGCTGGCTGGAATGGGACTCATTTCGGGTTTGTGGGAGCGGCGAACGCGTATAACCGCGATTTTTCTGCTCGGCTTTCTTTTCTTCTCTGCATTGGCGGTATGCCCCGGATTCTATTTTCGATTGCACTATTTTATCTTGGTGCTTCCAGCTGTCTCTTTGCTCGTCGGCGTTGCGATCAACAGATTGTCAGATCTTATGGTGACTCGCGGATTGGTAGTGCGATTTTTTTCCCTTCTGGTCCTCGGAGCTGCTCTCGCCTGGCCGCTGGTTTCAGATGGAAAGTTCTTTTTCGAAGCCTCTCCGGTTGAGGCATCCCGAATGGTTTATCCAGAAAGTCCTTTTGTGGAATCCATCAGAATCGGAGACTATTTGCGCGAACAAACGACCCAAGGCGACACGATAGCGGTGCTAGGCTCCGAGCCGCAGATCTATTTTTATTCGCACCGGCATTCTGCAACCGGCTACATTTATACTTACAGTCTAATGGAAGCCCAAAAATATGCCGGGCAAATGCAGCAAGAAATGATTCGCGAGATTGAACACGCTCGGCCCAAATTTCTCGTCTTTGTAGTGATGCCAGATTCGTGGCTACAAAGGCCGGGATCTGATCAGTCGATTTTCACTTGGGCAAGTGAATACACGGCGCAAAACTATACCGTTGCCGGTTTCGTGAACGTGGTGGCGCAGGACAAAACAGATTATTATTTTGGTAGCGTACCGCAATCAGTGCCGCGGCTGGGGAAATACATTTTGATCTACCAGAGGAAGTCCTAGAGGAGTGATTGGCGAGCAAGCTTGGGAACAACTCCAATGACGAAACCCCGACGATGATGTCCAAAACAATCACGAGCTATGAAGCTGCAATACGGATTTGTCATTCGGCCTTAATTCATTCGTTCGTCATTCCTCATTCGGGTTACATCATAAGATGAAGGCACTGCGGAGGCCATATCTATCAAACATCAGTATCTGTATCGCTTTGGCCGGCTTGGTGTGGCTGGTTTTTGGCCAAACGCTCTGGCACGACTTCATTAACTACGATGACCCGCGTTATGTTTATGAAAATACGAGAATAACAGCCGGCCTGAGCCTCAGCGGCATTGCCTGGGCGCTCACTCACATTCATTCCATGAACTGGCATCCGCTGACAACTATGTCGCACATGCTGGACTGTCAGTTGTATGGTTTGAAGGCAGGATGGCATCATTTTACGAACGTCCTGTTGCACACGATCGCGGTGATCCTTCTTTTCCTTGCACTGCAGCTGATGACCGGAGCGTTCTGGCGAAGCGCTTTTGTTGCGGCCGTGTTCGCAATTCATCCCTTACGTGTCGAATCCGTCGCGTGGATAGCAGAGCGAAAGGACGTGCTGAGTGGCGTCTTCTTTATGCTGACACTGCTTGCCTATGCGTACTACGCGCATTCACCGCAGATTAGGCGTTACCTCGTGCTGGTATTCGTCTTCGCTTGTGGCCTCATGTCTAAGCCGATGCTCGTGACGCTGCCATTTGTCCTTTTGCTTCTCGACTACTGGCCTCTTGATAGAATCAAAGGTCAGTTGGGGAAACGCGTGTTGGAAAAAATTCCGTTGATTGCCCTTTCGGCTGTCTCCAGTATCGCCACGTTACTGGCACAGAAAGGCGCAGTCGGTTGGATTGACGAATTGCCGATATTGGAACGAATCAACAACGCAGTAGTCAGTTATGTCCTCTACATCTGGCAGATGCTCTGGCCGGTGAACCTCGCGGTTTTCTACCCACATCCCGAGAATCGGCTGCCGCCTTGGGAAATCATCTCTTCCCTCCTGCTTCTAATTTGCATCACAACGGCAGCTATCGCCTTGCGAAAACAGCGCGCCTACTTAATGACAGGTTGGTTATGGTATCTGGGAATGCTCGTACCAGTTATCGGACTGGTGCAAGTCGGTTGGCAGGGACGCGCTGATCGATATACATATTTGCCCCAGATCGGCCTATACGTAGCAATCACATGGGCAGTTGTCGATCTGATGGCCCTGTGGCGACGTAAACGAACGATTTTGAGCGCTGCCGCAGTACTTACCATCGGCGTTTTGAGCTGGCGCGCCTGGGTCCAGACTTGGTATTGGCGCGATAGCGAAACACTGTTCAAGCACGCTCTTGGAGTAACCACTAAGAACGATGTCGCTGAAAACAACCTCGGCATCGTGTACTTGCGACAAGGTAACGTGGACGAAGCTATCTCCCTGCTACAAGCCGCCGTTGACCTTCGCCCCGACAATAGTCCTGCCCACGAGAATCTTGCTAAAGCTCTCCTTCAAAAAGGGGACGTTGTGGATGCACTGATTCACTACCGGAAGTTGCTCGAGCTACAACCCGATAACATCGAAATCCACAACATCGTCGGTACTGTTTTAATCCAGCAGGGTTACATCAGGGAGGGTATCGAAGAATGGCAAAAGGTTCTGGCTATTCAAACCGACAACGGAAATGCCATGAGTAATCTCGCGTGGGTATTTGCGACATCGCCCGACGATTCTCTCCGAGACGGTCCAAAAGCGGTTCAACTCGCGTCGGAGGCACTGCGCATTTCCGGCCGCAGAATCCCAATAATCTTTCGCACATTAGCAGCGGCCTACGCCGAAACTGGCGACTTTTCAAAGGCGATTCAAACGGCGCAGCAAGGGGTTGAATTGGCGAACAGCCAGGGAAACTCCAGCCTGGCTGCAGAGCTCCAGGGCAATATCACACTTTACCAAGAACAGCGGCCGCTGCGGGATCCTAGTCTAACACATGACCATTCGCTATCGCACAGCGAATAACAAAAGACAGCGACCTGATAAGCTTCCCGGTAGACTGGCAAGCGAAAGTCGCCACTTTGGTATAACGGTCATCATATGCGTATTCCTTGCAGGAATTACTCTAGCCGTATTCGCTCAAACGAGCCGCTATGGGTTCGTCAATTTCGACGACGATTTATACGTGTATAACTCGCCGGCTGTTACGGCTGGACTAACAATAAGAGGAATAGCAAATGCGTTTACTAGCCCCCACGCGCGCAACTGGCATCCGCTAACAACGCTGTCACACATGTTAGACTGCCAGATATACGGCTTAAATGCTGGGGGCCATCACACTACCAGTGTGATCTTGCATATTATCGCGGTTCTTTTGCTGTTTGGTGTGATGCAGCAAATGACCGACGCAGTGTGGAGGAGCGCGATGGTCGCAGTGTTATTTGCGGTGCACCCATTGCATGTGGAATCGGTCGCGTGGATAAGCGAGCGAAAAGACGTTTTGAGTGCCGTCTTCTTTTTCCTCACGCTGGGTGCATACGTTCGGTATGCCCGTGCAGCGTCTGTAACGCGCTATCTGGTGGTGGTTGCCTTCTTCGCGGCGGGGCTTATGTCCAAGCCGATGTTGGTAAGTGCCCCCATCGTCCTTCTCCTTCTAGATTACTGGCCACTGCGTCGTTTTGAACAATCCTCCTCCAGCAGTGGAAAGACCAAGATCTCAAAGGCCGGCAATCGAGGACGTGTAATACGACTCTTACTCCTAGAAAAGATTCCCTTCGTCATTCTTGCCGCGATCGCTTGCGTCATCACATTCGTCATTCAAAAACACGCGACAGGTGCCATCCCGCCGTTGCCGTTCCTCTGGCGCATGCAAAACGCCATCGTGAGTTACGTGATCTACGTTTGGAAAATGTTTTGGCCGACACATCTCGCAGTTTTCTATCCTCATCCAAATGACACTCTGGCAATTTGGGAAGTCATCTTCGCGATCGTATCGCTACTGGCCATCAGTGGAGCGGCAATCGCCTTCCGAGGCCGACGACCTTATCTCTTTATCGGATGGTTCTGGTATCTCGTGATGCTCCTGCCAGTGATTGGCCTCGTGCAGGTTGGAGAACAAGGCCACGCGGACCGTTACACCTATCTCCCTCATATTGGTCTGTTTGTAGTCGTGGTCTGGTTCGGTGCAGACGTGGCAACAGCCCGCCGGTCGAGATTACGGCTTGCTGTAACCACCGCGGTCGCGGCTTTAGTAATCTCTGCTCTGGCGTGGACGGCATTCATTCAGACTTCTTATTGGCGCAACAGCGAGACTCTTTGGACCCATGCTCTCGCGGTAACGTCTGACAACGACGTTGCTCACAACAATCTCGGATATCTGTGCGCCGACCGCGGTGAGTTGGACAAAGCGATCTCACATTTTGAGAGTGCCGCAACGATCAGGTCTGGTAAGCGGGATGCCCATTACGACGTAGGCTCATCGTTTGTGCAAACGAACCTCGCGGATGCTCTCGCCAGAAAAGGGCGCTCCGACGAAGCGATGCTCCATTATGAAGACGCAATAAGATTGCAACCGAATTACGCAGACGCGTACTACAACCGGGCTAATGTCCTTTTTGCAAAAGGTCGCACCGACGAAGCAATCGCTGATTGGGAGAGAACTCTCCAAATACAGCCAAATGACGCAGATGCGCATACTGGGCTAGGCAATGCCTTTTTGCGGAAAGGTTCCTTTCAGGATGCACTTACCCAGTACGAAGAAGCCTCGGCTTTAGCTCCTGAAGATCCTCATTCTCGTAACAACATCGCCTGGGTAATGGCGACAGCTTCTGACGCTTCAATCCGCGACGGCACGAAAGCGGTCGGATTAGCGCAGGAAGCAGTGCAACTTTCAGGCGGTAGGGAACCGCGGTTTCTCCGGACGCTCGCGGCTGCTTACGCGGAGAGCGGTCGGTTCTCTGAAGCTTTCGCCGTGGCTCAACAAGCGGTAGCCATCGCTACCATGCAGGGCAAGACCGACGTCGCCAATCGTCTCAAAGGAGATCTCGTGTTCTATCGCGGACACCAGCCGCTTCGGCAAACCTCGCTCGGCGATTAATTCATTACGAATCGATCAGAGATCTCGCCGCCAAATGAAGAAACAGCCGCCCCGCGACACGGGATAAACATTAGCTACCCCAGGTTACCTCGTCTCTTTATGATAAGGTAAACCGAGTTCGTACAACGCGATTTCATCCCGGAGAGCGTTGGACAAAGTCGAATTACCTTGGATCTCTGCCTCTTCCAAGGCCTGATGAGCAGCTTTTTGGGCCTCGGCAAACCGGCCAGATTCAGCGTATGCCGCGGCCAGGATGCGTAAAACAATTGGGTGGTTTTCACTTCGAGAGCTTTCCGAATCAGCCCGTTCAGCCAGAAGGACAGCCTCTGACCCATTTCTGAGCGACGGGTCTGACGATGTTGCCAGGAGCCAGGCCAGATTGCTTTGGGCAGGCACATTTTGCGGAAGAATCCGGATGGCGTTCCTGTAGGCGGCGATCGCTTCTCGAACGCGGCCCTCTGCAAGAAAGGCGCTTCCCAGATTTGCATTGGCATCCGCGCTGTCCGGCCGCAACTCCAGCACCTTTTTGTAATGAGCAATCGCTTCATCCGTCCGACCTTTTCGGAGTAAAGCACTCGCGAAATCGTACTGCGCCTCAGCCTGATTGGGCGATAGTGCGAGACATGCCGAATAACGGGCGATTGCCCCATCTAAATCCCCCTTTGAAAGTAGCGCGTTCGCCAGGTTGCAAGAGGCTTCCGCGTAATCTGGCCGGATCTTCAGTGCAGTCTGATAATGACCGATTGCATCGTCTACGCGTCCCATCCCAAATAGAGTGACGCCAAGATTGTTCCAGGCTTCTGCATCAGCAGGGTTTATTTCCAGTGCTTTCTTGTAATGCATAACCGCGTCGTCGAGATGACCCTTCTCTGCAAGAAGCCGGCCCAGGTTGTAATGCGCTTCAGCATAATTTGGCCGCAGCATAATAGCCTGTTGATAATGAGTAATCGCCTCGTCACGCTCTCCGCGATTGTTGAGAGCGATACCCAAATTGTAGTGTGCCATCCAGCAACCGGGATTCTTGGTCAATGTCGATGTGTATAGTGTAACAAGATCGTGGTAAACGGCCGTTTGTCGCCAGGTCAAAAAAACGAGCGACAGCAAAAGGACTCCACAGACTCCAACGAACGGAGTTGTAGCCACGGCGCCTTGTCGCAGTGCAGCGCCATTGGAAAATGGCGACATTGGATCGCCTCGACGCGGCGAGATAGTTACAGCCAGACGGGCGCAACCTGTAGTTATCGCAGCGCCAACCAGGGCGAGAGGTCCCATGCTCGCCAGATATTGAAAGTGATCGCTCACAAAGGAGTAACGGAAGAAAAAGACGTTGAAAAAGCCGAGCACCGGAAACAACGAAACGACAAAGTACGCTGCCGCGAAGAATACGGCCCGACTCCACTTCGCGCGGACTAGCCACAAAAGCAGCAGACCAATCAACGCCAGGAACAACGGCAAATAGGCCGTTAGCTGCGACGAATCAATTTCCCATCGTGGATAAATGAATATGAGTGGATCCGGCCAGATTAGTTTTGCCAGGTAAAACCATATCGCGCGGCCCGCAATGATAAAGCGTTCTGGCCAGGTCTGCGCCCACTCGGTACCAGTTGCGCCAGCGTGAAACCTTTGCTCGAAAATCGTCCAGACGCTGGCGACCGCCGATATTAGCACAAATGGAACGAGCACTGAAACATTACGGCGACCGATTCGTCCTGTTCGCCACCAAACACACAGGGCAAGCACGACAGGCAACATGACCACCGAAGGCTTGCTCAGGGTCGCGAGTATAAAAAAGAACAACGACCAGACGAACAACATCAACGAGCGACGACCTCCAGGCGCTCCAAGCGCTGGAGCTGAGACCGTTGTTCCTCGGTTCTCCCATTTCAAAAAATAGAAAATCGACAAGAGATAAAGCAGGCCCGATTGCGTGTTTTTGAGCTCGGTTACCCACGCGACTGATTGGACCATCCCTGGGTGCAAAGCCCATAGTGCAGCTCCCAGCCATGCACCGCGAACATTGAGTCGCCGCAGGACCTGCCAGAGCAACAGCGCCGATCCAGCGTGCAAAAGCACATTCAAGAGATGATATGGCCATGGGGTCAAGCTGACGACCTTATGCAGGCCCCATAAAGTCGTAAGGACCAGTGGGTAATAGACCGCTCTCGCGGTGGTCCAAACTTCCTTCAATCCCAAAGGACCAACAATGCAGGGATTCTGGCTCAAATGCGATTCATCGTCCCAGACGAATCCCGCGCTAAAAACTCTGGTATACGCAACGAAAACGAGAGCAACTAAGAGAAGCGCCAAAAAACTGTCCCGTCGCCACAGCGGTGTTTGTACGGGGTGCGGCTCGTTGACGACGAGCTCAGTTGCGCGCATAGCCATCGACTGATGCTCCATCTGATTTCGGGCGGAGCAAGGCGCAATCGACAGTTCTGTCGGCTTATCATTCTCGTGCGACATCAGCACTAACAACCCTCAATGTGAGTTCATCATCAAGCAGTCGAATTTGGTAACTCGACGCGATTTCGCCAATTGGAATTTCCGAATAGTTGCATCTCGAACATCGGGAACTCATTCCCTTGCAATAACAGGCAGAAATACCGCTTACGGTAATTTGATAGACGTGACCGAGTGCGCTACACATCGTCGATCGGTTTTTTGGGCATGGCAAAACGCTTTTCTACTCGAGCAATAGCTCCGAAAAACGAAATAGTTGTTGGGATATGTGCTGTTCTTGTCGCGATCACGTGGTTGGTTTTCGGCCAAACCCTGGGACATCAATTCGTCAGCTTCGACGACCCACAGTACGTCTATGGGAATAAAGACGTCGCCGCAGGGCTGTCCGCGGGAGGAATCGCTTGGAGCTTTACCCACACAATAACCGGTAACTGGCACCCCATCACGACCATTTCGCACATGTTGGATTGCCAGCTGTACGGACTGAACGCCAGTGGGCATCATTTCACCAATGTTCTTTTGCACACAATAGCCGTCATTCTCCTGTTCCTCGTGTTGCAGCAAATGACTGGGAGTTTGTGGCGAAGCGGTTTTGTTGCGGTCCTGTTCGCAATTCATCCGTTGCACGTGGAATCGGTGGCGTGGATCTCCGAGCGGAAAGACGTGTTGAGTGCGGTGTTTTTCATGCTGACCCTCGGTGCCTACATGCGCTATGTCCATGCCCCCTCACCCGGAGCCTACCTGCTCGTCTTGCTCGTGTTCGCTCTCGGTCTCATGTCGAAACCGATGCTTGTGACCCTTCCATTCGTCCTTCTGCTGTTGGATTACTGGCCCCTCGGCAGACTCAGAGCTCCCGGATTTACGAAGGCGAGCGGGAAACCGATGACCAGAAGTCAGTGGCCGATCGTCAGACGCCTCGTAACGGAAAAAATTCCTTTGTTCGCGCTGTCTGCTGTTTCGTCCGTATTGACTTGTCTGACACAACTCCAAAGTGCGGGAAGTAAGCATCAGTTGCCATTTACATGGCGATTCAACAATGCTGTTGTCAGCTATGTGGCCTACATCTGGCAGATGTTCTGGCCGGTCCGGCTGGCAGCTTTCTATCCTCACCCCAATGATCGGCTGGCTCTTTGGCAGGTTCTTTTGGCAATTGCATTTCTCATCGCAATCACCCTGCTCGCAATTCATTGGCGGAAAGAACGACCGTACTTTTTCACCGGCTGGTTTTGGTATGTGGGAATGCTTGTTCCGGTGATTGGGCTTGTGCAGGCCGGCGAACAAGCGCGCGCCGATCGGTATACTTACCTGCCTCAGATCGGTTTGTATCTCCTTATCGCTTGGGCCGTGCCTGACCTGATACTGTCCATAACGCGTCGTGAGGGCAACCGAAGCCGCAGGTGCACGCTGCTCTGCGCCGCGCTGTCTGGCACGATCGTCATCTTGTTGAGCTGGCGTGCGTTTGTGCAAACGTCATATTGGAAAAACAGCGAGGTGCTCTGGAACCACGCGTTGGCTGTCACGGGTGACAACGACGTGGCGCATAACAATCTCGGTTATCTGCTCTTGCGACGGGGCGATTTGGACAGCGCCGCCTGGCACTTCGAGACGGCATTGAAGATTCGAGCTCGGACATCTGCCGCTTATTACAACTTTGGCGGCGCACTCATAGAGAATAGTCTTGCCGCTATTCTCGCCCAAAAAGGCCTCATCAATGAAGCGATCAGCCATTATGACAAGGCAATAAGCATGCGGCCTGATTATGGCGATCCTTATCTCAACCTCGGCAACCTTCTGTTTCAGCGGGGCCAAATCGGCGATGCGATCGCCCAATGGGAGAAGGCGCTTGGAACCCTGCCGCACGACGCGGCTTTTCACGCCCTGCTGGGCGACGCGTTTCTACGAGCGGGATCACAAAAGGTTGCGATCGCGGAGTACGAGCATGCGGCGCGGATTTCCGTGCAGGACCCGCTGGGCCGTAACAATTTGGCCTGGCTCCTCGCGACTTCTTCTGATGCTTCAATTCGCGATGGCAATCGGGCAATGGAGCTCGCCAAACAGGCTGTTCGACTCTCCCACGGCAAAGATCCCAATTACCTCCGAACCCTTGCCGCTGCTTTCGCTGAAGCTGGCCATTTCAGTGAGGCGAAAGAAACTGCTCGGCAGGCTCTGCAAGCGGCTGAGGTTCAGGGCAACTCCAACTTGGTCAATGCGCTTCGCGATGAAATGACACTCTACGAACTGGACATGCCGTATCACAAATAAGGACAGCTGCGCCTTCAGCCAACGGCAACTTTGTCACAGCCGCCGCTAACGAAATGAGCGAGACATCACCTTGGAATAATTGCGCTGATCTGAGCACACACATCGCCGATCGCTTGAAAGAACTCAGTAGACGTGTCCGCGGACTCAAAAGCAAACGGCCGGACCCGTGAGGAGTCCGGCCGTTGTGAATTTGTCCTGTTCCGCGCTTTAGAAGCGCTTCTTCAAGCCGACGTACCAGAACCGGCCTTTGATGGTCGCAAGCGACTCGTCGTATCCGTTTTCAAAGCTGCCTGCCACAAACGGCGGATCTTCATCCGTCACGTTTTGCATGCCGAGGGTAATGGTCGTGTTGTTAAGCCACCATTGCCAGTTGTGGCAGCCATACTCAGCTGTTGAGACAGGCACCACATTTTTCTCCTTGCCATCCTTCATCCTCACGTTCTTCCCGCCATCCTTGGCATAGCCAGGCACCTCCGCCGGAGCGGGCGGTGGCAGGTTAAACGTGTAGTTCAGGATCAGATCGAGCGTGGTCAACGCGGACACTTTGCGCGCACGGATTTCACCGAAGTCAGGGA
>JBEDUS010000326.1:0-2423 GCA_040414975.1 Candidatus Udaeobacter sp. | reverse complement strand
ATGCCCACGCCGCCCTAATGGCAAGATGAAACGCGCGGCGGCGGGTTTGTTCTAAATTTCGCCATGCTCGATACAGCCGGATGAATTTGGGGATGAACCACATCCTTGGAATTCCGAATCGGATATTGCGCGCAAATCTTAGCCCGACGGACAGTGGCAAACGTGCAACAGTCGCAGTAATTCGATCAGCGGCCACCGATTGGCCCTTGCGTGCACACAATTGGCACTGAGGATTTGATCGTCCCGTTGGAGGGTTTGAAGATGGGCTGACGGGACGTGAAAGACCCCAAATCTGAGAGGCCGCCTTCCGGGGGGAAGACGGCCTCTTTTTACAGGCTGAGTGGCGGGGGTTCGGGGGATGGGGAAAGCCACTCAGCTTGGCACGCGGCGCTAAAGATGTGCCTCGCTCAGCAGGTGCGCTTTGTTTTCGATACAATAATAACCCGACGGCTGAGTCACTAGTTTGCGTCGCTTCCAAATACTGAGAATGCGGCTGACGCTTTCACGCGCAATGCCTGCCATTGCAGCAAGGTCCTTCTGGCTGATCTTCTGACGAATCACAATCCGGCCAGACCCGACATCCTGGCCAAATTCCTGCGCCAGTTCGAGTAGCGTGCACGCGACACGGCCGCGTAGCGGCAGAAAGGTCCCAGCCGCAATCGTCGTATCGGTCTCGCGCAGCCGTCGGGAGAGCAGCGTCAGCAAGGATTCGTACACCTGGGAATGTTCTTTAGCGAAATCGACAAAAGCGGCGCGGTCAAGAAAGCTCAACATCGAAGCGCGGACCGCTACGACCGAGGCGCAGCGTGGCAATTGATCGATGATCGACATTTCACCCACGACCGCACCCGGGCCGAGAAAAGCAAGAATGCGTTCATTACCGTCGCGCGATATCATCGTGACCTTAAGTAGCCCGTCCTCGACGCGATAACAGCCATCGCCCTTGTCGCCGACAAGAAACAGCACTTGATCGGTCTTGAGCTTCACCGTCGTCGCTCGCTTGAAAAGGTTGCTGAAAAGCTGTTCCGGTAAGCGCGACAGTATCCCCTGATTTGATTCTTCCTCGCTGTGCAACCCGGAACTACCCACGCCGAAGAAGCGAGATCGTTCCATTTTGTTGGATTTATCGCGGCTCGCCATGGCGACCATCGAATTCTGTGTGCAACACGCCAAAAACACGAACAAATACAACACAATAATGGACGTGCAGCAAGGTTTCGTGGGTTTAAGTCAATTGTGACGCGAAAAATACCAAATGTCTCGGACTGAGGGCGGTCGTTTGCTCGCCTTTTTTGTTGTCGAAAAGTCTCCCCGTTCGCGCGAGGCGAATATCCGATTTGCACCGGCTTCGGCCATTATCTGACGTTTCGCTTCATACGATTTTTTCGCGCTTTTTTGGGGAACATTACGGTTATAACCCGTTGCTGTCTTTCGTTCGTAACTTCCACAGTCCAGCGCCGAAAATCGAGCGCGCGGTCTTGGAAAAAGGGAACAAACGTCTCCAACCGACCAGCAAGACGAACCGCTACAGAATGCGCGGCGACAGCATCGTTAACATCGTAACCGATGTTGTCGTGGAAATACTCATCGGGAGTCGATAGATGAAAGTAGAAGCGCACCATGATTTACGCCGTCAAACGCAGCACTGCGAAAGACGCATATAGAACCCGCAGAATGTGATTGAAAAGTGCGGGGCTGTAGCCAGTAATGACCGGATTGCACTTAACGTTGATGCGCGGCCTTTTGCTCAAACATTAGCATTAGCATTCTTAAAGCAGCTTCGCGGCAAAAATCACCGCCATCAACCGCGTGGTCGGGCCGGAGCCAATGTCCCGGGCCGTTCCGAACGGGTCACGGCTGAGTGTTTGGAAATGATGGAGCAAACTCACAAGACTTTGGCCGGACTGATGAAGACCCAGGCGACCGAGGCCGATTAAGTGGCCTCGCTTGGGCGGGGCGACACGGGCGGTCAGGTCGGGGCGACACCTGACCGCCCCTCCATTTACTCCGAAAACGACTTGAGATCGGTCCGCGAACGCACGTCCAGCTTCATGTAGATCTTGTGAAGATGCGTTTTGATGGTGCCTTCGGTAACGCCCAATTTTGCAGCGATTTCCTTATTTGAAAGTCCATTGCAGGCTAAAGTTACGATCTGCCGCTGGCGCTCAGTCAACGCCGTTAATTGTGCTGTGCTGTGTGCGAAAATGTTGGGGCGAGCGTTCATGATTTCCGTCAAACCAAAACATCGCCCGCGCCTCCACTTGCACTAGTGCTACGGTTGAAGACTTGTTCTATCGGGTCAGCTAGTTGATTTGATTTGCCAGCGACACAATGAAGCGCGAGGCCGCCTCGCAGCGGCCCTTCCGATTTCATCCGATTGTTTGTTCAGGCGCCCGCCCTGCGCCTTCTGCTTCCTGCGCCAG
>JBEDUS010000325.1:0-32809 GCA_040414975.1 Candidatus Udaeobacter sp. | reverse complement strand
CGATTCTTAGGTAAATCGACGCTCTTTGGAGGCGTTATTCTTGGTTCGAATCCAAGCGGGGTAGCCAGATAAAACTTCCGAAAGATTGTTTCGAAGCAAGTGGCTTAGTCCGTCGGGTCGACGTCGAGTCGACGTTCGCAAATCCCTCAAATCGGGGTATGTTTAACGTTCGCAGTTATGAAGGAATTGAACATAGAGAAACTACGCGTCGCCGTTGGCGATCAGGAAATCGTTCGAGGCCTGACTCTCCGCGTCCCGCGGGGGGAAGTGCATGCGCTCATGGGCCCAAATGGCTCGGGAAAAAGCACGCTGGCCAAGGTTTTGGCAGGCCATCCCGATTATCGGGTCACCGCTGGCAAAGTATTGATGGATGGCCAGGATCTCTTAGAGCTTGAACCCGATGAACGCGCGCGGCTAGGCCTTTTCATGGCTTTCCAATACCCGAGCGAAATTCCAGGTGTGACAATCGCCAACTTTTTGCGCGCCGCGTTGCAATCGCGCCTGCCGGAAGGCGAGGAGCTCGAAGCAACCGATTACTACGCCAAGCTTTATGAAAAGATGGAAATGCTTGGAATGGACCGCTCGTTCACGTCGCGTGCGGTCAACGAGAGCTTTTCCGGAGGCGAAAAGAAACGCACTGAAATTCTCCAAATGGCGATGCTCGAGCCCGAGTATGCCGTGCTTGATGAGACCGACAGCGGTCTGGACATCGACGCGCTCAAGACCGTGGCGCACGGGGTAAACTCATTGCGCGGTCCCGATCTTGGCATATTGTTAATTACGCACTATCAGCGTCTCCTGAACTACATCATCCCCGATTACGTCCATGTGATGGTAGCAGGGCGAATCGTTAGAAGCGGGCGAAAAGAGCTCGCGATCGAGCTCGAAGAGAGAGGCTACGATTGGGCACGGGAAGGAGCCGCCGAACCTGTATATACGAGATAAAAAATGAAAACAGAAACAGCAGCCATCGATATCGATCGGGGCAAAGGTGATTTCTTTTATCCGGAAGCTCACGTGCGCGACGCAGGCGTGGGACTGAGCGAACGAACCATTCATTATATCGCAGACGTCAAAAAAGATCCCGACTGGGTGCGCGAGTTTCGCTTGCGTGGCCTGAAGACGTTCCTGGAAAAACCGCTTCCGACGCATTGGGCAAGCAAGGACCTCGAAGCAATCGACTTTGACAAAATCCGTTACTATCTCGCCCCTGGCACGGAACCCAAACGCAGTTGGGAAGAAGTGCCGGACGACATCAAGCGGACATTTGAGCGGCTCGGTATTCCCGAGCAGGAACGAAAATTTCTCGCAGGCGTCGAAGCGCAGTTCGACAGCGAAGCGGTCTATTCGAATATCAAGAAGGCAGTTGGCGAGCAGGGCGTCATTTTCGTTGGATCAAGAGAGGGCTTGAAAAATTTTCCGGAAATTTTCCGGAAATGGTTCGGTAAAGTTATCCCGGTCGCTGACAACAAATTTAGCGCGCTGAATTCGGCTGTCTTTAGCGGTGGCTCGTTTATTTACGTCCCGCCGGGAGTAAAAGTGAAGCACCCGTTGCAGGCTTACTTCCGCATCAACGCTGAAAGTTTCGGGCAATTCGAGCGTACTCTTATTATTGCGGATGAAGGCTCGGAAGTCACCTACATGGAAGGCTGTACCGCGCCGAAATTTAATACCCCAACATTGCATAGCGCGGTCGTGGAATTGGTTGCGCTGAAGGGAGCGAAGATTCAGTACATCACCGTCCAAAATTGGGCGTCGAATGTGTTCAATCTCGTCACAAAACGCGGTCTTGCCCAGGAAAATGCGGAGGTAAAATGGATCGATTGCAACATCGGCTCGCGTCTGACGATGAAATATCCGAGCGTGATCATGAAAGGCCGCAAAGCGCGCGGGGAAGTTCTTTCCATCGCCCTGGCCAATGACGGGCAGCACCAGGACACCGGCGCGAAAATGATCCACGCCGCCGATGAAACAACCAGCAACATTATTTCCAAATCGATCTCCATCGGCAAAGGCCGCGCCACTTATCGCGGTTTGGTCCATGTGCCGAAGCATCTGAAGAATTGCAAAAACAACACCGAGTGCGACGCGCTGCTTATCAATGCAACTTCACGCACCGACACCTACCCGGCGATTACGGTCCGCGGTACTGGCAACGCCGTTCAACACGAAGCGAGCGTCAGCCAGGTGAGTGCCGAGCAAATTTTCTACATGCAACAGCGTGGCCTGACTGAGGCCCAGGCAATGAGCCTAAGCGTGAACGGATTCGTCAACGATCTCGTCCGCCAATTCCCGATGGAATACAGCGTCGAGCTGAAACGGTTGATCGAGCTGGAGATGGAAGGCTCGGTCGGATAATCCCGTATCCGCCGCAGGTGACTGTAGCATAGAGCGCACGGGTCCTAGTGTCGCATGTCGAAATGACCAGAAACGAAACAGTCACAATCGAGAAACAGGCTACTGCAATTCTTTCTGGGCCGGGTGAGGTGCGTGAATTTCCCGATTGGTTCCGTGCCCAGCAGCGAGCAGCGTGGAAACAATTCGAATCGTTGCCTAACCCCACGCGAAAAGATCAGGCGTGGCGATTCGCGAATGTCGGTCTGCTCGACCTAAACCCGTTCAAATTCGGTGGTACATTCTCTGAAAAGAAGCGCTCAGCGATTCTCGATCAATCGCGCGGGCTCGAGCAGGTAGCTGGCCGCATGATCTTCGCTGGTGACGAGCTTATTGAGCGCGACGTGATTTCGGACCAGCTGAAAAAGCGGGGCGTCATTTTTCAATCGCTTGAGGGGGCAATGGTTGAGCACGCCGAGTTGTTTCGCAAACATTTCATGTCGCAGCCGGCGAAGCTTGGATCTGCCAAGTTCGCGGCGCTGCATCAGGCGTCGGTCTCGTCGGGGACGTTTCTTTACGTGCCGCGCGGTGTCGAGATCGAGCTGCCAATCGAAATTTTCCATTGGCTGAGTGGTGAAAATGCTTCCGCGTTTCCGCATTTGCTCCTGGTCACCGATGAGCTGGCCAAAGTGACTGTGATCGAACATTTCCGCTCGGTGAACGAAGGCGAACCCGGATTCGCGTGTGGCGTAAATGACCTCGTCGCCGGTCCCGGCGCGAAGGTGACCTACGTCTGCGCGCAAAACTGGGCAGAGAATGTTGTCGCACTGCAAATGAACTCCACAATTGTGGACCATGACGCTTCGGCGATGAGCCTGAATTTGCATCTTGGCTCGCGATATTCCCGCTTTGAAAGCCTGAGCCGCCTCATCGGTGAAGGCGGGCGCAGCGATCTGCTTGCCGTCGCTGTGGCGAAACACCAGCAGGAATTCGATGCGCGCACATTGCAAGACCATGTCTCGCCGCACACGGCTAGCGATCTCCTGTACAAAAACGCCCTGGACGATCGCGCTCGTACCATTTTCGGCGGACTAATTCGCGTAGAGCCGCACGCTCATTTCACCGACGCGTATCAAAAAGTTCGCAACCTTCTGTTGAGCGACGATTCAGAAGCCAATTCCATGCCGGGTCTTGAAATTCTCGCCGACAATGTGCGTTGCACCCATGGGGCGACGTCCGGTCAAATTGATGAAGACGAGCTCTTTTATCTGCGCACACGGGGCATCACTGTCCCCGTGGCGCAGCGTCTCATTGTGACTGGTTTTCTCGACGAAGTCGTCCGGCGCCTCGATCATCCAGCGATCGGCGAGCATCTGCACCAGCTGATCGAGGCCAAATTCGCCGCGTAAGACATCCTGGGAGCCTCGCGAATCCGCAGTCCTTTAAGATAGCTGTCCATTGCGCCGGCTCTGTCGCCGAGACTCGTGCCATAGGCTTGACCACGAACGTCGCCTACTCTGTCATCGTTTGAGTGAACAGGCTAACCAACTTCAGAAAGTGACCGAGCGGAGGGAGACAGGCGGGTCCGCACTACAAGTGGCGTTCAAGAACCAGTGACAACAAAAGACATGAGTTGGTGAATTCGCACGAAAGGAGTCTACGACGCCTTCCTGGATTCGTGACACTCGTGTGTTTATCGGCTTTCTGCGCCCGCCTCGGTATTTAGTTCGAAATTGATCTTTACGTCGTAATGATCGCCGCGAATAAGGCCGGTCGGCGGCGGGTCAACCTGGCTGACTTGCTTCGCGACCACCCGGACCGATTCATTGACTACGACGTTTCCGGACGGCTTCACGATATCAAATTTCGAAACGCGGCCGTCCTTTTCGATTCGAACCTTGACCAGCGTCGAAATTTTCGCGCCCGACGCTACAGTGGTAGTCGGCTGGATCCATGCGCTATAAAAGCGATCGTGCAACATGTTGCCATACCATCCGAATTCCGAAGCGCTGGGCCCGCCACCTGCATGACCGCTGCCGTTGCCCGCTGAACTGGATTTCGCGTCGCGGTTGTCGGGCGATGATTTGGGCTTCGCATTGGTATTTTTCGCGATCTTCTTTTTGTCCGTAGTCGCGTCGGTTCGTTCTGCCGTGGATTTTGACGAACTGGACTTCGGGTGTGCCGACGATTTAGACGCTTTGGCCAATACAGTCTTTCTGGGAGTCGGCTTCGGGCTTGGTTTTGTTGCCTTGGGTTTTGCCGTTAGCTTTGGAACAGGCGTTTCCATAGGCGTTGGTTTCGGCAATTCGATTTCGCTCTTTGCTTGAGTTAAAGACGGCTGCTGCTTTTCCGAATCATCCGGTTTCGACGGTTCTGCCTCAGGCGGTGGAGCTGAAATCCTCATGGGTGGCGCCGCATTGATCCCTGATTCCCCGGCCTCTTCCAGACCGCTCAGCCAAACCAGGCTTTCCTCCTCTGGCGCACTTCGCGCTGCCAAGCTCCAGCGAATTAATCCTGCGATCAGCGCGAGGTGCGCGAGCGCAATTAGAGTGAGATTCCGCCAAAACCGCGGGCTTGCCGCGCCGTAGCCACGCGCAGGTGGGTTCTTCGACATCTACTTCGACTCGGCCCTGGTGGCGATGCCGACCTTTGTGATCTGGGCCTCCTTTAGCGCATCCATCAACGCAATCAATTTTTGCACAGGCAACTCGCGATCGGGCCTAATCACAATAGCCACGTCTGGATTCGTCTGTTTCAATTCTGTCAGCCGCGCAGTGAGCGCTTTCAAATCGACTATCAGATTGTTGAACCGAATAGTTTCACTGCGGTCAATCGAGACGATTTGTACTTGCGTTGACTTGATCGGCGGATTTTTCGAGCCGCTCGATGGGATCACGAGGTTCATGCTGCTTTCCAATAGCGGCGTCGTGATCATGAAAATGATGAGCAGCACGAACGCCAGATCGAGCAGCGGCGTTACGTTGATCTCGCTGAGCGTGAAAAGGTTCTGGCGTTGTGAGTAGCGTCTCATCGGCGAAATGCCGATTCACGTACGCTGTGATCGACATATTTGTGCTCGAACTCGGACGCGAGCTCGGCGGCGAAGTTGTCCATTTCCACGATAATCCCTCGGATGCTGGTTACGAGAAAGTTGTAACCGAACATTGCGGGAATCGCGACGCAGAGCGCGGTGACCGTTGTGATGAGCGCACCGGAAACGCCTGGTGCCATCGCTACAAGGTTGGGCGAACCTGCTTCGGCCACGCCGGTGAACGCGTCCATCACGCCCCAGACAGTTCCGAGCAGGCCAAGAAACGGTGACCCGCTTACCGCCGTAGCGAGCAAAATCATCTGCGATTCGAGCGCAAGCGCCGTTTCGCCCACTGCGCGTTCCATCGCCGCGTTGACTGCGCCCATTTGCGCCGGCGAAATTCTGTCAGCGATCCCGAGTCGCGCGCGAAACGTATCATCCACTTCAGGCGAGCCGAGCAGATGAAACGTCATTTCTTCGCATCCGGCGCGATAGACGTTGAACACAGGCGACCCGGGAAAGCGCGCGTTCTTTTCAAACAGACGCAGTGGTTGTCGATCCTGTCGAAAAGCAGCGAGGAACCGCGCGTTCTGCCTTCGGGCAAACCGGATCACGCGCAGTTTCGTGATCATGATTGACCAGCTGAAGATGGAAGCGATAGCGAGAAGAGTGAGGACGAGTTTTCCTGCGATCGTCGCATGATCGAACGCAAAAAGGAGACCGCCGCCGGCTGCTACGATTTCAAGCATTCCCGCGTCACCGGCTTAAGTAATAACGCCGTTTTGGAGAAACGCTACTTGTCATTTCGACCGAAAGCGCAGCGGAGTGGAGAAATGGAGCGGCTGAGGAAGCTGCGAGATAGACGAGAAGGCCGGAGGCTGAGCGAATGGGAAATGAGCGAATCAAGTCTCTTATTGTTAAACTAGAGACGTCTCGACGTCACTCGATATGACAAGCTCTGCGGACGGTTTCTTCTTCATTCGTGCTTCGTCATTCCTTGTGGGAATGTGGGCCGCATTTTTGCCACGGCGATAAAGACGAAACCGATCGCGATCAGGAAGAAGGAAAAGAATTGCCCGCGCGTAAAAGGACCGATCAGTGCCGCATCGGGTTCGCGGAAATATTCGACTACGATCCGAAAAATGGCGTAGCAGATGAAAAATAGTCCTGTCAAAACGCCATTTGGCTCGCGCCTGCGAGTACGCACGAACCACAGAATCGCGAACAAAACCAGGCCTTCAAAAAAAGCCTCGTAAAGCTGCGACGGATGGCGCGGCGATAGAATCGAGCGCAACGCAGTGGTCACTTGTGGCTGGCTGCGAACCGCGTCGACGATTGCGTCGGGTGTGGTGAGCGATGGATCGATTTGCGTGCATGCTTTCACCGCACGCTCGGCTTCCTGGGGATGATCGAACAGCTCCTTGGGGAATTGCATCGCCCACGGGGCTTTTGTCATCCGTCCGTAAAGTTCGCCGTTAATGAAATTGGCGCAGCGCCCGAAGAACAAGCCGATCGGCGCCGTGACGACGAGATTATCGCCCAGATTTGTCCACGAGATTTTGTGCCGGTGTGCGTAATACAAAGTGAACAGCAACAGACCCAGCATTCCTCCGTGGCTGGACATTCCGCCCTCCCAAACGCGAACGATCGACAGCGGTTCTCGCAGCATTTCGGGTTTGTAGAACAAAACGTACCCGAGGCGCCCCCCGATGATTACGCCAAACAGCGCGCAGCCTGTGATGAAGTCGCTCACTCTTTGCGGAGGCAGATCAGCAAAGCCGTGTTTAGCCAGCCAAAGGAACAGGAGGTAGCTAGAGATAAAAGCAAGCACGTAAGCTAGGCCGTACCACCGGGGACCTACGTTGTCGTAGATCCGAAAAATAATCGGATTAAGATTGTGCAGATAATACGCGAACATTGCGCCGACTGTCCGTGATGTCCGCAGGACTCGCAACGAAAACGCGTGTCATCGCCGAACGAAGTCAGGGAGCTTCCAATGGGCCGTGGATCACGCTAGCTCTTCGGCGTGACGCGCACTTTGATTGTAAGACTTCGCTTCGCTCAGGATGACAGCGCTGGTTTCGCGCGCGACGAGTTCAATACTTTTTGCAAAAACGGTGCCGTGCGGCTCACGCGATTCTTTGCGACTTGTTCAGGCGTCCCGCAGGCAACGACTTCGCCCCCATCGGCGCCAGCCTCTGGGCCAAGATCAACAATATAATCGGCTTCTGCGATCACGCTGAGATTGTGTTCGATGACGATCACCGTGTTCCCTTCGTCCACGAGCCGGTGCAACACCTTAAGAAGCAATTTAATGTCCGCCATGTGCAGTCCAATCGTCGGTTCCTCGAGCAGATATAATGTTGAGCCTGGCTTTCGCATTTTGCGAATCCGCTCATCCGCAGCACGACCGACGCCGCGCTTGAGCTGCGTGACCAGTTTCAGCCGCTGCGCTTCGCCGCCGCTCAGGGTGGGACTCGGTTGGCCCAGCTTAAGATAGCCCAGACCCGTATCGTCCAGTAAAGAGAGCGGGCGCGCAATTTTCGGATGTGCCGAAAAAAATTCCGCCGCTTCCTCGATCGTCATTTCCATCACGTCGCCGATGGACTTGTTGTTGTAGAGTACTTCCAGCGTTTGCGGATTGTAACGTTTGCCGCCGCAGTCTTCGCACGGCACGTAGCTGCGCGGCAAAAAACTCATTTCCAGTTTGATGACGCCCTGCCCCTTGCACGTTTCGCAACGGCCCCCTTCGGCGTTGAACGAGAATCGGCTGCCGGAATATCCACGCATGCGCGAGACGGGTAATTGCGCCCAAAGGTTCCGGATCTCATCGAACACTTTGACATAGGTGCCCGGCGTAGAGCGCGATGTCTTACCGATCGGTGATTGATCGACTTCGTAAATGGCTTCAATCTCTGGCGCACCGCTAACCAGTTTGAAAAGGTCGCCATTTCCTGCGCGTTTTCTTTCTTTCAACCGATCGCGCACCGCGGGCCAAATTACTTCGTGCATTAGTGTGGACTTGCCGCTGCCGGAAATTCCAGTGATCACCGAAAGCCTGCCAACGGGGAAACGAACGTTGATTTCTTTCAAATTATTCGCCCTCGCGCCACTGACTTCGATCCAATCTTCAACGTCGCGCAACGATCGACGCGATCCGCGGGTAGGATGGCGAAGGGGCGATTTCAAGCAGCGGGCCGTCTCAGAATATGCGTTCTCTTCGACATCCTGCAGCGTCCCGGCCGCCACGACTTCTCCGCCGTGAACTCCAGCGCGCGGACCAAGATCGACAATGTGATCGGCACGCCGCATCGTTTCCTCGTCGTGCTCGACAACGATCAGCGAATTTCCTTTGTTGCGTAGCGCGGTAAGCGTGTCGAGCAATCGCAAGTTATCGCGCGGATGAAGGCCGATCGTCGGTTCATCCAATACGTAAAGGACACCACGCAGGTTCGAGCCGAGTTGCGCTGCCAAGCGAATTCGCTGGGATTCTCCGCCGCTCAACGTTTTCGCAGAGCGCCCTAGCGCAAGATAGCCGAGGCCAACCTTCTCCATGAAACGCAATCGCTGTTGTATTTCGGGAACGAGGCCATCGGCGATTGTTTTATGCGTTCCCCGGAACCTCAATCTCCCCACCTTGCGCGCCGCTTCGTTTGCCGAAAGATTCGTAAGCTGATCGATCGTGTAGCCTTGGACACGCACGTGACGTGCCACTGTATTCAGACGCGAGCCGTGACAACCCGGGCATTCGCGCGCGTCGCCTTCGTCGATCCATTCGGACTCGCGCTCGGCAGCGAGCTCGGTTTCCAAAACCGATTCACCGTCGGAGCTGGCGGCCGTTTGCAAATCTTGGTTCCAAATTTCGCCAAATCCGCCGCATACATCACACGCGCCATGAGGCGAATTAAATGAAAATAAACGCGGATCCAGTTCCTCGAACGCGCGACCACAGTTTGGACAGCTCATTTCGGTGCTCACGACCGTAACCCTGTTTTTCGAGTCAAGCAGACGCCCCGTGCCGCGGCCGATCTCCAGCGCCCGGCGAACGATGTCGCGCGTCTCTACAATTCGCTTCCGATCGATGAGACCAACGATCACGTCGATCGTGTGCTCTTTGAAGCGTTCCAATTTTCGAAAATGGGAGATGGCAACCAGTTTTCCATCCACATATAGCGTGTCGAATCCCTGGCGTTCCGCCCAGCGCGCGACTTCGGTGTGAAAACCTTTTCGGGCCTTGACGAGTGGTGCAAGCACTCTCACCGGCCCGCGTTTAGCAGTTGATTCAATTTGTTTGACAATGGCCGCGAGGCTTTGTTTCTCCACAGGGAAATCGCAGTCCGGGCAAAACTGCGTTCCGGTTTTTGCGAAAAGCAGCCGGAGAAAGTGATACACCTCCGTCACTGTGGCGACGGTCGATTTCCCTCCGCCGCGGGTGACCCGTTGCTCAATCGCGACGCTGGGAGGCAGCCCGCTGACCAGATCGACGTCGGGCTTTTCCAGTTGCTCGACGAATTGACGCGCATACGGAGACATGCTGTCGAGAAAACGTCGTTGTCCTTCCGCGAAGAGAATATCAAATGCGAGCGTGGACTTACCAGAGCCGCTCAGGCCGGTAATGACGACCATTTGCTCCCTCGGAATTTTGACATTGATGTTCTTCAGGTTGTGCTCTCGCGCACCGTGAACTTGGATTGCACCGTTGCCCCGACTTCTGCGAAAACGCGGAGCCACTTCAGCAGCTCGATCCATTTCAACGTCGTCATCCTGAGCGTAAGCGAGGGATCTCTCGCCGTCTTCACGCCTCGGGATGACGTGCAGCGCTCGGCGAGATTTCGACAAAACCTGCCGCAAAAATTTTCCCGTGTGCGAATTCTCGATCTTGGCAATTTGTTCCGGCGTTCCGACAGCGACCACCTCGCCCCCTGCGTCACCGGCTTCCGGACCAAGATCGACAATCCAATCCGCGCACTTAATCACTTCGAGGTTGTGCTCAATAACCACAATGGAATGACCGCGATCGACCAGCCGCTGAAATAAACGCAGCAGCATTGCCACGTCATCAAAGTGAAGTCCGGTGGTCGGTTCATCGAAGATAAACAAATTGCCGATTCCCTTTTCATTTGGATGTTGGGCGTTTTCGATTTCCGCGAGATGGCCAACCAGCTTTAGTCTTTGCGATTCGCCCCCGGAAAGGGTGTTTAGAGATTGCCCTAATCGGAGATAACCAAGCCCCACTTCCTCAAGCACACCGAGCGGTTCGGACAAACTCTTGTTTTCGCCGATCTGCGCGAAAAATTCGATCGCTTCGCCTACGGTGAGCTTGAGCAAATCGTGGATCGATTTTCCGTGCAGTCGAACTTTCAGAACGTGCGGTTGAAACCGTTTGCCTTCGCATTCTGCGCAGCGCACGAAAATGTCACTCAAAAATTGCATCTCAATTTTCTCGTATCCTGTGCCTGAACAACGTTCACAGCGGCCGCTGCCGGAATTAAACGAAAACGTGCCTGGCATGAGGCCCTGCGACATTGCTTCCGGTTGAGCGGCGAACAATTCGCGAACACGATCGTAAAGCCCCAAATAAAGCAGCGGCGTGGACCGCGGTGTGCGCGCGAGCGGCGCTTGATCCACCATGATTACATCGCGGATGCGATGCGCGCCGTTGACCGAATTGCATGCACCGGGCTCCAGATCGGAAGACTGCCCTTTCGTGATCAGCAGATTCCGGTAGAGCACATCGTGAATCAGCGTGGACTTCCCGGAACCGGAAACGCCAGTGACACAGGTGAAGACGCCCAATGGAAGATCGACATCAATGCCTTTGAGGTTATGCTGTCGCGCGCCAATGATCTTGATCGATGACTTCGATATTCGCCGCGACGTCGGGACCGGAATCGATTTGCGATTCGTTAGGTAATCGCACGTGAGCGACCGAGTAGCGCGCGCGAAGGCGCGTGCGCTTCCCAGAAAACCATCCAGCGTTCCATTCCAAACTAATTCGCCGCCGTGCGCGCCCCGGCCTGGACCAATATCGATTAAATTATCAGCGGCGCGAATGACCTGTTCTTCGTGCTCGACCACTAGCAGCGTATTGCCTTTGTCGCGCAGATTGTGCATTACACGCACCAGCCGGCCAACATCGCGCGGATGCAAACCAATGCTTGGTTCATCCATGACGAAGAGTGTGTTGACCAGGGATGCACCGAGACAGGTTGTGAGATTCACCCGTTGCACTTCGCCGCCGCTCAAAGTGCGTGTGGATCGATCCAGCGTGAGATAGGCAAGGCCGACTTCGCAAAGATAATTGAGCCGTGCACAGATTTCATCGCACAACATTCGCGCCGTCGAATCGTTCGAAGGAATGTCGAGCGACGCCAAGCAATTGCGGGCATTTAGAATGGAAAGCGCTTGAAATTCGGGAAGCGCTAATTGTGACGGCACTCGGGGAGCATCGTCGCGGCTGTCATGCACCGCCCGTACAATTCTGTAATTCAACGCTTCGGACTGATATCGTCCGCCGTTGCAGCTCGGGCAGGTTATGTAAGCCCGATAACGGCTGAGCAAAACGCGGACATGCATCTTGTAAGTCTTGCTCTCGAGCCAACGAAAGAATCCGCGGACGCCATACCACCTGTCGTTTTCGTAATCTTCTTCTGTATAACCGCCTGATCGTTTCTCGCCTTCGATGACGAAGTCCTGATCGGCTTTCGGCAATTCCTCGAAAGGCACATTAATATCGATCTCTTTGCGTGCGCAGGCTCGAAGCAAATCCTTCTGCGATTCGCCGAACTCGGCGCCGCGAAAAACGCGCACCACGCCTTGTTTGATGCTCAGGCCGCGATTTGGAATCGCCTTGTTTAGGTCGATTGCGATGGTACGACCAAAACCTCGACATTCCGGACACGCGCCTAGTGGATTGTTGAAACTGAACAGCCCGGGTGTAGACGGGCGAATGTCGAGATCGCAATGCGCGCAATGCCAGCCGGTGGAGAATGGGAACTCGTTTACCGTAGTGGCGGCCGTGCCGGCCGCATTCTTTGAGCCCGCAGGCGACATGCCTGGCTCCACAGGAAGCGAAATGATGTTGATCTTGCCCTTTCCAAAGCGCAGACCAGTTTCGATCGCCTCGATTAATCGTGACTGGTTTTCCTTCGAGATTGCGATGCGATCCTGAATAACCTGTACACGCGCGCCAAGCCGCTTGAATTTTAGATCGGTGTCGACGCGTACAATTTGGTTGTCGATCCATACACGGAGGTAACCCTGTTGCTGAAGAAACTCGAAAAACTTGCGGGGCTCGGTTTTCGGTGGAACGGCGACCCAAAAAGTGACCAAGACAGTCACCGGATTTTTTTGTTTGTCGTTCTGAGCGGAGCGTAGCGAAGTCGAAGGATCCCTGGACATCTTTGAAAAAGTGAGAGATTTGATTCGCTCACTTCCCGTTCGCTCAGCTTTCAGCCTGCCCGTCAATGTCGCGGCTTCCCAAGCCGCTCCATTCTCGACTTCGTTCCGCTTCGCTTGACTTCGCTCGGAATGACAGCTGGAAAATTGCGTGAAAATCTGGTCCACGATTGACTGCGCGGTTTCAGGGCGAATTTCGCGGCTGCAACTCGGACAGAACGCACGTGCAATGCGCGGCCAGAGCAATTTGAGATAATCGTTGATTTCAGTCATGGTGCCGACGGTCGAGCGCGAACTCTTCACTGGGTTCGTCTGCTCGATAGCAATTGCAGGAGGGATACCGGCGATGTCGTCTACGCGCGGCTTGTCCATGCGGTCGAGAAACTGCCGCATATACGGGCTGAATGTTTCGACGTAACGTCGCTGGCCTTCGGCGTAAATCGTCTCGAATGCCAGACTCGATTTACCGCTGCCGCTAGGGCCTGTGAGGACCGTCAATTTCCCAAGCGGCAGATCGACATCGATTCCTTTGAGATTGTTCTGGCGCGCCCCGCGAACCTCAATGTGATCCTTTGCGATCGGCGCCCTGAGCTGTTCTGTACTCGAAACCTTCGAACCCACTGGAAATATTCGCTGCCAGTCAAGCGGTTCGCAAATTTATGCCACACAAAACGCCAGCCATTCCGAACGAAGCGAGTGAACCCCAACTACGAAGGCTTCCTCACACTAGTACGTAGCTTGATCAAACACCCTGTGAGAGATCCCTCGCTTCGCTTTGGATGACTCGCGCGGAGCGTCATTCAGCAAACCGCGCGACGAGCTTTTCGCGTTGTTTCTGCAATTCATCCGGAACTACGCCGCCAAGCGAGTCGAAAAACCTCTTGTGTTCGGCGAGTTCTCTTTGCCATTCCTCGTGATCAATTCCCAGAAGCTCCGCAACACACTTGTGATCGATGTCGAGACCATCAAGATCGAGATCATGCGGAGTGGGTAACCAGCCAACAGGCGATTGGACTGCGCCGCCATTTTGTTCGCAGCGATCGATAACCCATTTGAGAATGCGCATGTTCTCTCCGAAGCCCGGCCAGAGAAATTTTCCGTTCTCGCCTTTGCGGAACCAGTTCACGTTGAAGATGAGAGGCGGATTAGTCAGCCGTTTTCCAATATCGAGCCAATGCCGGAAATAATCGCCAATGTTGTAGCCACAGAAGGGCAACATGGCCATTGGATCACGACGGACTTGTCCTACAGCGCCAGTCGCTGCCGCCGTTGTCTCCGAGGCCATGGTGGCACCCAGGTAAACACCGTGAGTCCAATCGAACGCTTCATAAACCAGTGGCACAGTGTCACTGCGACGTCCGCCGAAGATGATGGCGCTGATCGGAACGCCTTCACCTTTTTCAACATCCGGATCGAGAGCAGTATTATTGCGCATCGGCGTTGCAAATCGGCTGTTTGGGTGCGCGGCCTTGTCCTTTGAGTCGGGCGTCCAATCGTTTCCGCGCCAGTCAATGGCATGCTTCGGCGGCGCGCCATCCTTCCCTTCCCACCAAACGTCGGCGTCGTCAGTGAGCGCGATGTTCGTATAAAGCGTGTCGTGCTCGATCGATTTCATCGCGTTCGCATTCGATTTGTAACTCGTGCCGGGAACAACGCCGAAATAGCCGTTCTCCGGATTCACAGCGAACAAACGCCCTGCGCGAATTTGCATCCACGCGATGTCATCGCCGACTGTCGTAACTTTCCAGCCTTTGAAATGGGCGGGCGGAATCAGCATCGCGAAGTTAGTCTTGCCGCAAGCGCTTGGGAACGCCGCAGCCACGTAGTGCTTTTTTCCTTCGGGCGATTCGACGCCGAGGATTAGCATATGCTCGGCCATCCATCCTTGCTTACGCGCAAGATACGATCCAATTCGCAGCGCGAGACATTTCTTGCTCAGCAAAACGTTGCCGCCATAACCGGAGCCGACCGAGATAATCGTGTTGTCTTGGGGAAAATGACAGATAAACCGTCGATTAGGATCGACGTCCAACAATGAATGCACACCACGGTTCCATTCTGCTTTTGCATCATTGCCCAATCTTTCGACGGCGACTTTGCCCATTCGCGTCATGATTCGCATGCTGAGCACGACGTATTTTGAATCGGTGATTTCGAACCCCACTTTCGTTAGCGGTGAATCGGGCGGGCCCATAATGTAAGGGACAACAAACATGGTGCGTCCGCGCATCGCACCATTCAGCAGTCCGTATAACTTCGAATACGTCTCCGCCGGTTCCGACCAGTTGTTTGTTGGGCCGGCTTCGTTTCTGGTCTGCGTGCAAATAAACGTAAACTTCTCGACTCGCGCCACGTCATTTGGGTTCGAGCGGTGCAGGTGAGAGCGCGGAACTTTCTTCTCGTTCAGCTTGATCAGCACGTTTTGTTTCAACGATTCCGCGATCAGAAATTCATTTTCGCGCTCGGAACCATCACACCAAAAAATGTTCTCGGGTTTTGTCAGTTCTCCGATTTCCTGTACCCAATCGAGTACAGCCTGGTTCGTCGGCTTCGTATCGCCGATTCCGTTCGGCGGAAATATGGCGGGCGCGATATTTTTCATGAAGCGAAGGTGTCCATCTTAACCACGAACGACCAGCTTCGCCACGCTGAATCGTTGAACGATTTAGATTGTTTCACGCTTGCGTAAGAACAGTGCGCGGCATTAATTGAGGGCATGTTCGGGGTCACCACCTCCGATGATTATCGGCCGGTTGCGTGGATGGGCCGCTATCCCGTCGATGTAACCACGATGCTGGTTGGGGTGCACGTCGCGGCCGCGATCTTCGCCGCGATTCTTGTCGCGATCGGAGCAGCGTCAATTTTGGCGTACCTCCAATTCGATAGCGCGGCAGTGTGGTCTGGGCAGGTTTGGCGCCTTTTCACCTATGCGTTCGTGCACGCGCCGTCGGGGCTGCTCTGGTTCGCGATCGAGATGTACATGTTGTTTGTATTCGGCCGCGAAGTGGAACGCTTTATTGGCCGGCGCGCGTATATTGCACTCTACGTTGTTTTGCTGGCTACACCGGCGGCTTTGCTAACTGTTTGGGGTCTTTGGCAACGCTCGGGTCTCGCAGGTTCGCCCGCACTGCACTTCGGAATTTTTGTTGCCTTTGCGACGATCTATCCGCGGGCTGAATTGTTTCTGCGGATCATGACCAAATGGGTCGTACTGATTCTTGCTGCCGTTTATACCTTTCAACTGCTTGCGTATCACGCTTGGAGCGACCTGATGGTCGTGTGGACGAGCATTGGCGCCGCGTTCCTTTTCATTGAGATGCATGGCGCCGGACCGGAACTTGCCTGGTGGGACGGGTTGAAAGCGCGCCTTCGTCCCAGACCAAAGTTTCATGTTGTCCCCAAAATGCGTTCCAGTCGTTCCGTCGAGGCGGATGAGGGTTATACTTCGATTGATCCGATTCTCGACAAGATTTCCAAGTTTGGAATCGGCAGTCTAACAGCGAGCGAGCGCCGGCAACTTGATCGCGAACGCGAGCGGCTGCTGAAAGGGTCGGAATAAACTGAGTTGCAGCCGACAAAACAGGCGAATGACGCGAAAGTGAAGACCGCGAGGAGCGGTCTGTTTGAACTTTCGAATCTTTCGTGCGTTTAGTGGGCGTTTTTCTTTCCGATCAGCCGGCCCTCGACTGTCTGGCATAAGACGTGCAGCAGAAGCTGATGCGCTTCCTGGATTCGGGCCGTGGTATTGTTGCGGACCAGCAGATCGACGTCAGCCATACCCAGGGTCGATCCTCCGTCGCGACCGAGGAAGGCAATAGTCTTAACCTTGCGCGCTTTTGCTTCCTGTAGTGCGCGCTCGACATTCCTGGATTTGCCGGAAGTTGTTAGGCAAATCAACAGGTCTCCTGGAAGGCCGAACGCCGCCACCTGACGAGCGAAAATTTCATCAAAGCCATAATCATTGCCAGCGGCAGTGAGAAGCCCTCCATCGCCAGCCAGGCAAATGGCAGGATACGGGGGACGGTCTTTCATAAAGCGCACCACAAACTCTGTTGCGAAATGCGATGCATCAGCGGCGCTGCCGCCGTTCCCGCAAACGAGCAATTTGTTTCCCGCGCGCAAACAATGCTCAATCAACTCTGCTGCCTTCGCGACTTGCAAGTCGAGATCGAGAAGCGATTGCAGCGTCTCTTTGGCTGAAGCGACTGCAGTTTTTAAAATATCGGATGAGCGCCCCATACGTTATTTAGTAGAACATGCCTTGCATTGTGAATTGAATGGGAATCTCAAGCATCGTCAAAGTGCATCTGCCTGGCTGACCTGTCGAAACGGTAATTGAAACAACCGTGTAAAAACAGAAACCTTTTCCCCCTCTAATAAACATTTTGAGGGAACTTCGTTCCCCGGTTGCCGTAGAAGTGCTTATGCACGGTGTAATGCTTGGCGTCACACTTTACCTTCTTGGCTCCCAATAGATCATCACCAAGGAAACGCCCTGTGACCGATGAAGCACTTGAAACAACGAACAAACGGATCCCACAGCCGCTTGGGATGATGAAAAATGGATTTTACCGGCCTTACTGATTCTCTTTCAGCGACCCCGCATGACTATCACGAATGCTCGCACTGTTGCGGCGTGGTGCGAATGCACAACGGACTTTGCCTCGGGTGTTTAGTGCAAACGGGACTAGCTGAAGAGGGAGTCTCCGAGAACGAGAATCTCGATACTCTCCTTTCCGAGATCGAATAAGCGCGGATCGATCACTGCGATCGTCACCTACCTTGTATTTTCAGAGCCTAATCTTTGGATTGTGACAGGGCTGTTAAATTCCCTCGCGCGGCAAAAAAATCGGAACCTTCGCCCTCCAGTTTCCGTAGAAGTAAGCGTGCGGGAATTTAGACCAGTCCACCAGCTTCCCATGGGATGCTATCTCGCCTGTGTTCAGACACCATTCTACTGGTCTGATTTTGATTTTTGTTTCCGCGTTGGTCCCCCAGTTTTCACATTTTTGAGGGTGAATTTTTCGAGGACCCGCTTCTCGGTCACGTTTCCTTGATCAACGGAAGACATAGATGCGGGTTTCTTCTCACTCTCACACTCCCGCGTGGTTAGCGGGTTAGCAGTAGTTGGAGGAACTCAACAGATGAGGATAGAAGGTCATCTCCCGCGCGTTGGGCGGGCGACCAAGGGCGGCAGCTTGCCCTATAACAGCGCGAACGGGAACGGGGCGAAAGCTCCTCATGTTACGTTCGACTTTTCCAGCACGCCGGTGCACAGCGTACCGGGCTGGAAGTCGGCCCTCGACATCACGTGCATTCTGCTTGCGTTGCCTATTTGGTTGCCACTGATGATCTTGCTCATGGTGGTGACGCGACTCGCTTCGCCAGGGCCTATTTTCTACCGACAGAAACGTGTCGGATTCGGTGGAAGACATTTTCTTGTCTGGAAGTTCCGAACAATGAAGGTCAGCGCCGAGACACAAAGTCACGAGCGCCATTTCGAAGAATTGATCCGGACCGATTGTCCCATGACAAAGCTTGATACGTACGGCGATCCGCGTCTGGCGCCTTTCGGGCGGGTTCTGCGTGCGAGTGGTCTGGATGAACTGCCGCAAATTTTCAATGTTCTTCGCGGTGAGATGAGTCTGGTTGGCCCCCGCCCATGCATCCCAAATGAATTTGCCCATTATCAGCCATGGCAACGAGAGCGCGTGAACGGTCTGCCCGGTCTGACAGGATACTGGCAAGTGAATGGCAAAAATAAAACGACTTTCAATGAGATGATCGCCATGGACCTGTTTTATCTAAAGAACCTATCGTTCCTGCTGGATCTGAAGATCATCCTCAAAACTTGTGCTGTCATGGCTGGGCAGGTCTTCGAATCCCGCCTGGCAGCGCAAGCTACTCGCCAGGATGGACGCCTTCGCTCGCCCGCGCCAACTCTGCAGCGCCTCGCGGAATCAGCTCGAAAAATATGAAGAAGCAACTTACAGTGGGCATCATCGGGTGCGGTTACTGGGGACCGCTTCTGGTTCGCAACTTCAAAAGCCTCTCGGACTGCCAGCTCAAAGCTGTCTGCGACGTCAACACTGAACGCCTAAAACATATCCGGGCGCTGTATCCGGACATCGAAGGCATGGCCCAGACGCAGCAGCTGCTCAACGGCACAAACCTGGACGCCGTCGTCATTGCCACGCCGGTGAAGCATCATTATTCATTGGCCAAGGCAAGCCTTCTGGCAGGCAAGCATACATTCATTGAAAAACCGATGGCCTCGTCTTCAGCCGAGTGCGAAGAACTGATCGAAATCGCCGACCGCAAGGGCTTGATTCTGATGCTTGATCACACTTTTCTCTATTCTTCGCCGGTGCAAAAAATAGCGGAAATTGTTCAAGCCGGAGATCTGGGCGAGATCCGCTACATCAATTGCCGGCGTCTAAACCTCGGACTATTCCAAAAAGACATTAATGTAGCGTGGGATCTCGCGCCGCACGACATTTCGATCATTCTTCACATTCTGGGTGAGTTTCCCACCACGATTAACTGCCAGGGAAACGCTCACATCACGCCAGGGGTAGAAGACGTGACGAACATGTCACTGTCATTCTCACGTAAACGATTTGCTACCATCCAGAGCAGCTGGCTCGAGCCCCGGAAAATTCGCGAAATGACGATTGTCGGTACACGACGCATGATCGTCTATGATGATTTGCGGACACGCGAGAAAATCCGCATCTACGATGCACGTGTAGAACGTCCGCCGCACTACGATACGTTCGCTGAATTTCAATACTCGTATCATTACGGAGACAGTTACATCCCATACCTCCACCAGGAAGAGCCACTAAAGCTGGCCTGTCAGCATTTCGTTGACTGTATCAAGACGAATTCTCAGCCGCTAACAGATGGGCGTCAGGGGCTGGAACTGGTCAGGATTCTCGAGGCGGCTAGCAAGTCCATCAAGATGAACGGAGCCCCGGTGACACTTTCTCATTCGAGTAGCGCGGCGCCGGTTCTCGCCCCGGTAAAGCCGGAAGAGATTCAGGTTGAAGCGTTCGCTGGATGACTGGCGCGCCGACGTAGCGCTATCAATGCGAAGCGCGCGAAACGTCACTCCCCCAGATTCATACTAGTTAAGCCAAATCATAAAATGAAAGTTCCTTTCCTTGATCTGAAGGCGCAGCACGCTCCTCTAATTAAAGAATTCGATCGCGCTATTGGCGAAGTAATCGAGAGCAGCGCCTTTGCGGGGGGGCCGTTCGTCGAAAAGTTCGAAGACGAGTTCGCTGGGTTCTGCGGCTCCTCTTATGCGATCGCCGTAGGCAATGGCACTGACGCACTTTGGCTTACTCTCCTGGCGCTTGGAATTGGCGAAGGCGACGAAGTGATTACGGTCCCGAACACATTCATCGCAACAGCTGAGGCGATTACTTACTGCAAAGCTCGACCAGTGTTTGTGGATGTGGACGAAAACACGTTCACGATGAACCCGGCGGAGCTTGAGAAGAGTCTTACGGAAAGGACCAAAGCGATCATTCCAGTTCAACTTTTCGGGCAACCGGCGGACATGGATCCGATTTTGGAATTTGCGCGCGCACACGGGCTTTTCGTTGTTGAAGACGCCGCGCAAGCGCACGGCGCTCAGTACAAAGGCCGGAAAGCAGGCACGCTGGGGGACGCGGGTTGCTTCAGCTTTTATCCTGGAAAAAATCTTGGCGCCTTCGGCGAGGCTGGCGCAGTCGTGACGAACGACCCTGAATTACGGAAGCAAATCCAGATGCTGCGAGACCACGGGCAGTCACAAAAATATTACCACGCCCTGATGGGATGGAACTGCCGGATGGACGGCATTCAGGCGGCAGTTTTGTCCATCAAGCTGCGCCATCTTCGCGAAGCAAATTCCCTTCGGCGCAAACACGCCTTCGAATACAACCAGGCGCTCGCGGGAATCGAAGGAGTTCTTACACCGTTCGAGGCAAAGTACGCAGAACACGTTTATCACGTGTATGCCATTCGCGTGCAGGACCGCGATGCAGTCCGGCGAGGTCTGCAAGAAAAGGGAGTTGGGTGCGCTGTGCATTATCCGGTCCCGATTCATCTCCAGGATGCGTGCCGAAATCTCGGATACACCAAGGGCTCGTTTCCAATTGCGGAGAACCTGGCCGACGAATTTGTTTCTCTGCCAATGTTTCCGGCGTTGACGGAAGAACAGATCAAATATGTCGCTCGCTGCGTTGGCGAAGTGGTTGGCGTAGAAGCATTCGCCTAGGAAGGGTTTTTTGAAAACCCTCCAAGCAGTCAAGTCACAATCCGTGGAAGCGGCGCCCTTTTGTGGTGAGGACTCCCTGATAGAGCCGGAAGCGAGCACGGAATCGCTGCGAATGTGGATTATCAATCCTGTCCACAATCCAGGTTGGGACCTTGTGGTTGCGTTGCATCCCGACGCAGGTTGTTTCCACACCAGTGCCTGGGCGAAGGTGCTTCATCGGACTTATAACCATCAGCCTTTTTACCTTCAGTTTTCCCGGGGACGCAGGTTGGCCGCGCTGGTACCTCTGATGGAAGTGCGTAGCCCGATCACCGGGCGGCGCGGCGTTTGTCTACCATTCAGCGACATGTGCGAGCCACTTATTTTTGACCCGGAAGTCGCCAATTCGCTAAGAGATCGAGTCGTGGCCTTCGCACGAGAACGCCGCTGGAAACACCTGGAAATCCGCGGAGGCAAATGGCTTCAATTCACCAATAGCTCAGCAGCGAAATTCTACGGGCATACGCTCGACTTGCGTCCGCGTATTGGGGAACTGGCCGATCGCTTCAGCAGTCCCGTTCGCCGTGCGATTCGTAAAGCCCAACGCAACGATATCAGCGCGCTCGTTGTTCGTAATCGCCAGGGCATTGACGATTTTTACCGGCTCCATGTCCAAACCCGCCGGCGTCACGGTCTGCCGCCGCAGCGGGCCTCTTTTTTCGTGAACATTTACGAGCATATCATCAAACCCGGTCTGGGCTTCATCGTTGTCGCGCAACGCGGATCGCGCCCAATTGCCGCCGCAATCTTCTTCCGCTTTGGAAAGAATGCGATTTATAAGTACGGCGCTTCCGACAAACGGTTTCAGGAATTTCGCGCGAACAATCTGGTCATGTGGCAGGGGATCCAATTTTTGGCGCGCGCCGGCGTGGAAAAACTGCATTTTGGCCGCACCGATGGTGAGAACGACGGGTTACGACGATTCAAGCTGGCCTGGGACACGCAGGAAGAAACGATTGATTACTTCCGAGTCGATCCATCGGGTCGACAGTGTTTACCGCGGTCGCGCGGCGACTCTGGGTTCCACAAACGCATTTTTGGCAGGTTGCCGCTGGTATTCAACCGGCTGGCAGGCTCACTCATCTATCCACATCTCGACTAGAGGTTAAAATTATGACTGACATCCGACGCGAAACGGGACATCATTCCGGGTTAAAACTTAGCGACATTCTTTTCGCTCTGTTCAAGCGCAAGTGGACAATCATCGTATGCGCTACACTGGGTATTGCCGCCGCTGCGGCGCTCTATCGTTTCTACCCGCCTTCCTACGAATCACAGGCCAAGTTGCTGGTGCGGTATGTGTTGGAAAGGAGCGGTGTCGATCCGGTCGAGGCGGAGAAAGCCTCCACTACATCAAGCACCGAAGCGGACAGAGTGATCGGTGCCGAGATCGAGATTCTAACTAGCTGGGATTTGGCTGTGCAGGTCGCCCAAGCAATCGGCCCACAGCGATTGTTGCCGACAGCCAAAGAGCCAACAGACAGTGACGCGGCGCGTAGCATTATTTTCGGTTTAAAGGTGATTTCAAACAAGGGAAGCAACATCATTCTCATTTCCTATAGGAATCCTAATCCGGAAATGGCGACGCTCGTACTGCAGGAACTGTTGAGTCGTTATTTTGTGAAGCACCTTGAAGTGCACCGCTCGGCTGGCGCCTTCGATTTTGTGGCTCAACAAACCGATCAAGTTCGAACGCGGTTAAACCAAACAGAGGATGCCTTGAAGTCGTTAAAGGAGAAGACAGGGATTGCGTCGTTCAAAGAGGGCTCAGTAACTCTTACCACGGAGGCAGCGAAAACCCAGGAACAACTCAATTCCGCAGAGGCGGACCTAGCGGAACAGCAAGCCCTCGCTAATCAGATCGTGGAGAAAAAGGCAAAAGGGTGGAGAACAAAGACCTCATCATCTGAAAACACCCCGCAATCCGCAAAGGCCAAGATAGCCGGCACACAGGCAAAAGTCGAGGCACTTAAGGCTCGGCTTCAAGATATTGAGCAGAGGACGAAGCAACTGTCGCAACTGGGTCCGCAAATTGAAGATTTGGAGCGAAAGCGAGAGATGGATGAAACAAATTACAAGTACTTCGCAGCATCACTCGAAAAGGCACGGATCGACGAGGCTTTGGATCCTTCCAAGATGCCGAACATTAGCGCAGTTCAACGGCCTTCCCCTCCCAGCTTGGTGACCAAGATCCGCGATAAGATAGCCTTGGCACTGGCTGGTGGCGGGATAACCTTGGGTATAGCGATTGCGTTGCTAAGGGGCTTAGTCTTAAACCAGACCATTGGGCGGCCGCTCCAGCTGGAGACCCAGTTACACATTCCGTTGATGCTCTCGATCCCGTATGCGAACGGACACTTCTCGCTGCCTCGTAATGGTTCACAGAATACGGGAGCGCTTACCAAGCAACGGCGTAACGCCAAGTTAGCGCCCTGGGAGGCCGGCCATTTTATCCGGCCATACTGTGACGCAATCCGGGATCGCCTCGGCCTTTACTTCGAGCTCAATCACTTGACGCATAAACCGAAGCTGGTTGGCGTTACCAGTGTTTCCGACCAGGGCGGAACTTCCACCCTTGCTGCTGGGCTAGCTGCGTCACTTTCAGAAACAAACGACGGCAAGGTGCTCCTCGTTGATGTGAACCTGGGACCGGAGGAGGTCCACCCGTTTTTCAAGGGTAAACCTGCTTATCCTTTGACCAAAGCTCTTAAACCATCTGACTCCATCGCATCGGCTGCGGACAATCTCTATCTTGCTACCGTGGGGTCGCCTAATTCCGGCGGTCCGGCACAGCTCGGCTTGAAAAAATTCTTCGACATGATGCCGAATATGAAGGCGAGCGACTTCGACTACATTATTTTTGACATGCCCCCGCTGGATCAAACGAGCCCCACGTGGGGAATGGCTGCTTTCATGGATAAGCTTTTGCTAGTGGTCGAGGCAGAGAAGAACAACCGTGAGGTCATTAAGCGGAGCTACGGGAAGCTGACCACTGAGCGAAAGAACGTTGCAGTCGTTGTAAACAAGGCGCGTTCCTACGTCCCGAAGTGGCTTGATTCTGAGTCTTGATCGGCCGTATTTAGAACGGTTGAACCGCGGTTCTAACATCTACGATCGGTAACTTCTTGTCGCCTCGGGATTGTTGACATCCTGCGGATGCTCTTTGTCTTGTAATCTTGCTCATACCCCTGTTCGCGCTGCCATACCGGGTTGAAGCAGGCAGGCACACGGGAAGTTTTTAATACGCTATTGGGTGGATCCACGGATGTTTAGGGCGAGCACTGAGCCTGCGACACCTTATGTTACGCAATAGAATTTATTACGGGCTAAAGCCTTTCGTCCCACAACCTCTTCGAACGGCGATTCGACGAAAGTTGGCCATGCGATTACGCAAGCGTATCGCAGGTATCTGGCCCGTTATGCCGGGATCGGAACGCCGGCCGGAAAACTGGCCGGGCTGGCCAGAGGGCAAAAAATTTGCCCTCGTTCTAACGCACGACGTCGAGAGCAAAACGGGTCTGAGCAGGTGCCGATCCTTGATGGAACTCGAACTGAACCTTGGATTCCGTTCTTCCTTTAATTTTATCCCCGAAGGAAGCTACCGGGTTCCGGCCGAATTAAGAGACGAGCTTACCGTTAGCGGATTCGAGGTTGGGATACACGACCTTAAACACAACGGCCATCTGTTTGCCTCGCGGCGCAGGTTCAAGCGCAGCGCTGTAAAGATCAACGGCTATGCACGTGAATGGGATGCCTCTGGGTTCAGATCTGGATTCATGTTGTGTAATCTTGATTGGTTGCACGATCTCGATCTGCAATACGACGCATCCACCTTCGATACGGACCCATTTGAGCCCCAGCCAGATGGGGGCCACACAATTTTTCCATTCTGGGTGCCGCGCCCAAACAACGGCTCGGTCAACCATCAACGATCGACTATCAACCCTTCTAAAAGGGGTTATGTCGAACTGCCCTACACCCTGCCACAGGACTCCACCTTGTTTCTCGTGTTGGGCGAAACTACTCCCGAGATGTGGATACGAAAACTTGATTGGATTGTAGAGCACGGAGGAATGGTATTACTCGATGCGCATCCCGATTACATGTCCTTCGACGGATCGCGGCAAACACGGGCCGAGTATCCCGTGGCTCTATATCAGGAATTCCTCATTTATGTCAAAACGAGATATGCCGGCCAGTACTGGCATGCTCTCCCGAAAGAAGTAGCGAGCCATGTCACCAAGGTCCGTTCCTTGGAAGCCGGACCCAGCGAGTGCGATGAAGTTGGCACGCTCAGAAGTCGCCGACTGCGCGGCAGACGCGCCGCAGTCTTGCTCTTTTCGCACTATCCAGGCGATTCCCGGCCAAGAAGAGCTGCCGAGGCGTTAGCGGCGCAGGGCGTTAACATTGATCTCCTCTGTCTGCGTGAAAACGATCGGGAGCCGGCACATGAGACTTATGGCAATATTAATGTCAAACGTGTCCGGTTGAAGCGGCACCGCGGCAGAAAGCTCAGTTATGTTGCGCAGTATGCCGCGTTTCTCGCGGCCTCGTTCTTCTACCTCAGCCGGAGATCACTCACACAACATTACGACTTAGTCCACGTGCATAACATGCCGGATATTCTCGTTTTCAGCGCAATCGTCCCGAAACTTCTCGGCGCAAAGATCATTTTGGACCTTCACGATCCGATGCCCGAGCTCATGCAGACCATTTTCCACCTGCCTGAGGAGAGCTCAAGCGTGGCGATGTTGAAGCGGCTGGAGAAGTGGAGCATCCGCTTCGCAGACCTCGTGCTGACTGTGAACCTGGCGACGAAGAAGATCTACTCTTCTCGTAGTTGTGACCCGGACAAAATCAAAGTCGTAATCAATTCGCCTGATGAGGTCATTTTCCGGTCGCAGCGTACTAACGTTCGCGATGTAAACGGAAAGAATTGCAATGGATCGAACCCGTTCGTCATTCTTCATCATGGCTCGCTCGTACACCGAAACGGTTTCGACTTGGCGCTGGAATCATTGGAGAAGGTCCAAAAGGCAATTCCATCTGTGCAGCTGAAGGTTTGCGGCGCACGGACCGCCTTCTTTGAGCAAGTCATGAAATCGGCCCAGCAACGGGGGCTCGACAAAAATGTCGAGTACCTTGGCCCGTGCAACTTAAACGAGATCGTCGAAGCGATCGAGAACTGCGACCTCGGGATCGTCCCGAACCACCGCAATATCTTTACTGAAATTAATACGCCGACACGCATCTTCGAATACCTGGCGCTCGGAAAACCAGTAATCGCCCCGAAAGCGCGGGGCATACAAGACTATTTCGGCGACAATGACCTGATCTATTTCGAGCTCGGCGATGCGGCTGACCTCGCGCGAAAAATCGAATTCGTTTATTCTCATTCGGTTGATGTGGCCGAAACAGTAAAGCGCGGCCGTTCAATTTACCTTTCGCACACATGGGGGCGGGAGCGGCTCACCTTGTTGAACTCTATCGGCGAGCTTTTCTAGGTGACGCTTCGGCACTGTGGACGCCCTCTGTCTCTTACTCTTACTCGTCCTAGTGCTTGTATTACAACACACCAGCTCTGATGAGCACTTTAGAACAAAGAGTAAAAGCAAGAATGTACGATAGAGCTTCTGGACTATCTACCATCCAGGTTCGATCGCCTTTCTTTACCCGGAAATGATCGGGGTTGTTGCCAATGAGGCCGAACACTCAACGGTTGTCGAGTTCTTTGAGTTGTTCAAAACACCTTGGGAGTTCTGGCGCCCGGGAGCCCGATACGATGTTCTACTCTGCTCAAACAGCACGGTTCCAGAAAACGACGCCAGCTTGGTATTGGTCTATGGTTCGCAACTCCAGGCATTTGAGCAATGTCAGGGAATAAAGACCCGCTCTGTCCATGCACCCGATTCTCTTTCTTTCCGTGGTGAGCGAATGCCAATTTATAGAAAGTGCCTCCTCTTCGAGGACGAGAGGAACGATGTGCTCCCTTACAAGGGAACAAGCTTTACCGCTGCAATCTCCACAGCTTCTGACACGCAAACAATGGTCCGGCTCGGCTTCGATTTGTTTGAAGAAGTCTGCCATCTCCTGACAAAGGGACAGCCAGCAGAGCTCGCTGCTATACCTACACTCGACCTCCACATTTTGCTTCTTCGTGATCTTATAGTTAACCATGGCGTGACTCTTGTGGAGATACCTCCTGTTCCTGCAGGCCATCGCTTTATCGTTTGCCTGACTCATGACGTTGATCATCCGGGCGTACGCCATCACCTCTGCGACCATACCATGTTCGGTTTTCTCTATCGGGCTTTCATTGGCTCGGTGATTGATCTTTGTCGAAAGAGACGGTCCTTGCCACAAGTCGCTATCAACTGGAGGGCTGCGCTTTCGCTGCCGCTGGTGTTTGCCGGGATCGTCAAAGACTTCTGGAATCAGCTCGACCGGTATCTGCAGTTAGAAAAGGACCTTGCTTCGACGTTCTTCGTCATTCCAACAAAGGGAGACCCCGGCGTTGATTTTCGCGGTCGAATGAGAGCAAAGCGCGCCTCGCGCTATTCTTTGGCCGACATTGCCGATGACTTGAAGAAGCTGCTTTCGGCAAACCATGAAGTCGCCGTTCACGGCATCGATTCGTGGCGCGACAGCACCAAAGGGGAGGATGAACGCAAACACGTTCAGAAAATCACGGGCATAGTCGAAGCGGGTGTTCGGATGCACTGGCTTTACTTTGATTCCCAATCACCGGCAACTCTCGAGAAAGCGGGGTTCTCGTACGATTCATCGGTCGGCTACAACGAAACAATCGGATACCGCGCGGGAACAACCCAAGTCTTCAAGCACGCCGAGGTCGATCATTTGCTCGAACTCCCGTTGCACATCATGGACACGGCGCTGTTCTATCCCTCATACATGAACTTGTCCGAGGAACGGGCTAGAGAGGCTATTCTACCGTTGATCGAAAATGTAACAAGATTCGGCGGCGTTCTCACGATCAATTGGCACGACCGAAGTCTCGGCCCTGAGAGATTATGGGGCAATGCCTATGTAGCTCTGCTAGGCGACTTGCGCACCCGCATGCCTTGGTTTGCTACAGGCTTGCGAACCGTCTCCTGGTTTCGCAAGCGGCGCGCGGCATCGTTCGTTAGGACCACTCAGGATGGCAGCAGCGTCCGAGTGCGGACATCGATTCATCCAACCGCCAATGACCTTCCGTCCTTAACATTGAGAGTCTATAACAGCACCTCTACAAGACACAAACCCTGCAGTAAGGAAAACGCGTTTTTCGAGGAGTTCACAATCGTCGACGGGGCAGACGACGTTCTGGTCGCTGCCTAGGTCATTCTTGTTTCTGTTTACGCTCTCTTTTACGCCTATGACATCAAAGTTAGTCCTTGCACAACTCGGATGCGGTTACTGGGGTCCGAATCTGTTGCGTAACTTCTCAGTGCTGCCTGGTTGCGCGGTCAAGTATGTGGTCGATTCGACCGCAGAACGCCGCGCCTTTGTGGAAGCAAATTTTCCTCTCAGTCGCGCAATCGAAAACCATCAGACCGTTCTCGAAGATCCTAGCGTCAGTGGCGTGATTATTGCCACCCCCGCCGCAAGCCACTTCTCTTTTGCCAAGCAAGTCCTTGATGCTGGTAAACACGTCTTCGTCGAGAAGCCGTTAGCGACGAAGGTCGCCGAGGTTGATGAGCTATCGAGAGCTGCTATTGGGCGAAATCTTGTTGTAATGACGGGTCACACCTTTGTCTATAACTCGGCCGTGCGCTACGTGAAGAAACTAATTGATTCAGGCGAACTAGGCGAACTTCGCTACATCTACAGCCAGCGGCTGAACCTCGGTCGCATCCGTTCCGATATCGACGCCCTCTGGAACTTTGCCCCTCACGATATTAGCATCATTCAATATTGGCTTGGCGATCCGGAGCCGATTTCCATAGGCCGCCAGGGTATGGCTTACATGCAGGAAGGCATCGACGATGTTGTCTTTCTTAGTCTTGAATACCCCGGAAAGGTCATCGCTAACATTCACGTAAGCTGGCTGGACCCGCAAAAGGTGCGCAAGATGATCATTGTCGGCTCGCGTAAGATGGTGGTTTATGATGACATCGCGGACAACAAGATTTCCATCTATGATAAAGGCATTGATCGTCGCGCCATTCTGGGAGAAAATATGGACTTCGACAACCCGCAGGTTTCGGGGTTCAACTATCGGAGCGGCGACATTCTGATACCGGAGGTCAAGTTTGCGGAACCACTCCGCGTCGAAGCGCAACATTTTGTTGATTGCATCCGTAACTCAGATGAACCGCTGACCGGGTTATCTCACGCGCGAACTGTCGTTTCTATTCTTGAGCGTGCTCGCCCTTTAAACGGCGAGGTTACTCGCCAGAATTCTGCGATATGAATCCAGTCAAACGTCGTACGGTCGGATTTGTAGATGTAACGTTCGGTGCAAATGTGACCGTCATAGAGCCGACGAATTTGTACGGCTGTGACATCGGCGATGATACCTTCATCGGACCTTTCGTTGAGATACAGAGAGGAGCAATCATTGGCAAGCGATGCCGGATTCAATCGCACTCATTCATCTGCGAACTCGTCACAATCGGTGACGACTGCTTCATCTCTCATGGTGCGATGTTTATTAACGACCTGTTCCTCACCGGTGGACCTGCTGGAAAGCCGGAGCTTTGGCGGCAAACAAAACTTGGTAATCACGTTAGTGTCGGAACGAATGCCACCATTCTTCCGGTAACAATCTGTGACCAAGTAGTTATTGGTGCCGGGGCCGTTGTTACCAAGGACATCACCGTCCCTGGAATTTACGCAGGTAACCCTGCTCGCTTACTGCGTCGTCTCTGATCCTAATCCTAAATCTAATTACCATCTTATGAAAATTCCATTTGTTGATCTGCACGCGCAATACCTGTCCATTAAAGACGAGATTGATAATGCCATCGCCGAAGTGATCGCCGAGTCGGCCTATATTCGTGGCAGACAGGTAGACGCTTTCGAACAGGCCTGGGCCAAGACGCTTGGTGTAAGACATTGCGTCTCGTGCGCTAACGGAACAGACGCAATCTATATTGCCCTCCGGGGACTGGGTGTTAGACCTGGTGACGAGGTCATCACTTCCGCACATTCTTGGATCTCCACGACTGAAACAATCACGCAGGCTGGCGCACGGGTGGTATTTTGCGACACGGATGAGGAAACCTTCACGATTGACCCCGAAGATATCCAGCGAAAGATCACACCTGCTACGGTCGGCATTATTCCAGTCCATCTTTACGGACAGCCGGCCGATATGGATCCAATTATGGCCATCGCAAGGAGGCACAATCTTTGGGTCATAGAAGATTGCGCCCAGGCACACCTGGCCAAGTACAACGGCCAGTTCGTAGGAACCTTTGGCAACGCTGCAACCTTCTCGTTCTATCCAGGGAAAAACTTGGGCGCGTACGGGGATGCCGGGTGCCTGGTAACCAATGATGATCGTCTCGCAGACTGGATGACAACGTTTGCGCGACATGGCGGCAAAGGTGACCACGTCATGGAAGGGATCAACAGTCGGATGGACGGGATGCAGGCAGCCATTCTCAATACGAAACTGCCTCATTTACCTGCGTGGACAGCAGCACGTCGGCGGGTTGCTGCTCGCTACGATGAACTTTTGTCAGACGTAGGGGATATTATTACGCCAAGAGTTGCGCGCGGCCGCGACCATGTTTATCACCTTTATGTCATCCGCACCGAAAACCGCGATGCTCTGAGAAAACATCTTACAGACGCGGATATCTCCACGGTCTTAAACTACCCGAAGGCGCTGCCATTCTACCCGGCTTACTCTTACCTAAACCATGTTCCCAAGGATTTTCCCGTCGCCTACTTTAACCAATCCCGCATCCTATCCCTGCCGATTTATCCGGAGATGGGTGCCGAAATGATTGATTACGTCGTGGAGTACCTCGATGGCTTTTTCTCATATGAGGCTACAAGTATGTGCCAACAGGCGGAAAAGGTTGGAGCTAATTAATAGCCGGTGTCTCTAAGTTATGCTTATCGTGAATGCTGATGATTGGGGGCGGTCAGTTGAAGAGACCGATGCCGCGCTCAGATGCCACGATAAAGGGCGCCTCACCTCAGTCAGCGCGATGGTTTTTATGAAGGATTCGGAGCGTGCCGCCGGGCTGGCAAAACAGAACAACATAAACGTCGGCTTGCACCTAAACTTTACAGAAGCATTTACGGGTAGTTGTGTTCCCCGCTCTTTGCTTGAGTGCCATAGGAAGGTAGCTTCCTTTTTAAGGCGCGGTAAGTACTCGCAACTCTTATACAACCCGTTTTTGCGAAAAGAGTTTTCTTATTCTTACCGTGTTCAGGCCGCCGAATTTGAGCGCTTGTTTGGCGAACCGGCATCCCGCGTCGATGGCCATCATCACATGCATCTTTGTGGGAACCTTCTCTTAAGTGAAACCATTCCTCCTGGCATGAAAGTTCGTCGCAATTTTTCTTTTTGGCCTGGCGAAAAGAGCTGCTTGAACAGGACGTACCGAGCTTTGGTCGATCGCTGGCTGCAACGAAGGTACCGTCTTCCTGGTTATTTCTTTGATCTGACGCAGGCGGTTCGTGAAGGTAAAATGGCTCGAGTCGTAGAATTGGCGAACTCCAGCGAAGTGGAACTAATGACGCATCCGATAATTCCGACGGAATCCGAGTATCTATTGGGTGACCAGTTCCGGACCGTCCTAGACCGTCTCAATATCGCCAGTTGTGCATTGGCTTGATCCCGTGCTATCGGGGCGGCCCTGTTTATAGGAACTATGGGTATCCATTTGCCGCCAACTATTGCGCTGGTTCTGACAATTGCCTTCATTGTCTTCCTTTTCCGACGAGGTATCCGCGAAAGGCCAAACGTCACTGGCGCTCTCTGGCTGCCCATTATTTGGACCTTACTGATTGGATCAAGGTCCCCTACACAATGGCTCAGCTTGGGTGGATTCATGCAAGGTGCTTCGATGGAAGACGGCAATCCGCTGGACGCCTGGGTGTACTTCATATTGATTGCTGCTGGATTTTACGCCCTTAACAAGAGGCAGGTAAGCCTTTCAGAGGTTTTTCGAAACAACGGCTGGCTCATGGCTTTCCTGCTCTATTGTCTCATTGCCATCCTCTGGTCGGACTCTCCTTTCATCGCTTTCAAGCGCTGGATTAAGATACTCGGCCACCCAATCATGGCCCTCATCGTATTGACCGAACCGGACCCTCGAAAAGCGATCGCGACATTGATGAAAAGAGTCGCCTATGTTTTTGTCCCTCTGTCAATCTTGTTTATTAAATATTATCCGGACTCGGGCCGGGGATTCGATGAATGGACCGGAGCAGCCTCCAACTGTGGAATCAACAGCAACAAGAACGAACTGGGCTGGATGTGTATGGTCCTGGGGTTCTTTTTCTTCTGGTATTTGTTGCAGATCTTAAAGACGGAAAAGAGCAAGGCCCGACGAAACGAACTTCTTCTTGTCGCAGAGTTCATTTTTATGATTTGGTGGCTCCTAGCGAAGGCGAGTAGCGCAACTTCCAATATTTCCTTGATGATCGGTGTCCTTACAGTGGCGCTGCTTGGTTTGCGATGGATTAACAAAAGGTTGATTGGATTCTACATCCTGCTTGCCGTCATTTTGCTCCTAATTGCGGAACTCGCGTTCGGGATTTTCGGACAGGTGGTA